>NZ_JBHRWI010000039.1:0-202918 GCF_042647905.1 Amycolatopsis halotolerans | reverse complement strand
CGGGCTCCTGGTGAGGACCGGTTGGCGTAGGAACCACCAGTCCTACCGGGAGCCCACCCCATTCCAGAACATCACCACGCCCACCGCCCCACCCAGTTCTCAGACGCCCTCTGAGGGAATCTGATTCCCTCAGGGTTCCCCTCACGGACGTCTCGGTCATGCCACCGGTTCAAGGCCTGCGATCCCTGGCTGGCCTTCCGTCAGCTGGTGACCCGCCCCCGGAACCGTGCGGCCAGCGCGGCGATCGGCGACCGCCGTCCTCGCAACGGAACCTGTCCGGAAGTGATGTCCGCGAGAAGGGTCGCCACGGTTTCCCCGGCGCACGTCCGGTTCGCGCCGATCCCGCCCGACGGGCCGCGCTTGATCCAGCCCACCACGTAGGCACCGGTCCGGCCCTCGACTCGGCCCGCGGTGTTCGGGATCGTCCCGGCCGCCTCGTCGAACGGCAGGCCCGGCACCGGACGTCCCCGGTAGCCGACGGCGCGCACGACTTGACCGGCGGCGATCTCGACCGGTCCGGAAGGGCCGTCGACGCGCAATCCGCGTACCTGGCGGTCGCCGGTGATCTCCACTGGAGCCGAGTGGAAGCGCAGCACGATCCGACGGGGGCCGTCCGCGGGAGGGGCGGTCCAGTCGACCGTCTCGCGATCCAAACCCTGCAGCAGTGCGGCTTTTCCGGTGCCAGCGTCGATCGCCGCAGCGGTGCGCGGGTCTTCGGTGTCGACGACGAGCGGCACGTTCGCGCGCTGCGCCAACGCGATCAGCTCGGGGGAGGTGTAGGCGGCGTCTTCCGGGCCGCGCCGCGCGAGCAGCACTACCTCGCGGACCTTGCTGGAGCGCAGGCGTTCCAGGGCGTGCGGGGCGATGGTCGTGCCGTCGAGGTCGTCGGGGTCGGCGGTGAGGATCCGGGCCACGTCGAGGGCGACGTTGCCGGTGCCGATCAGCACCACTCGCTCCGCGGAGAGGTCGACGGCGTGCGCGGGGACGTCCGGGTGGCCGTTGTACCAGGCGACGACCGTCGTCGCGGCGAGGCTGCCGGGGAGGTCTTCGCCGGAAATCCCGAGGGTGCGCGCGGAAGAAGCGCCGACGGCGTAGATCACGGCGTCGTGGCGTTCGGCCAACTCGTCCACAGTCACGTGGCGGCCGACTTCGACGCCGAGTTTCAGCTTCAGCCGGGGGTGGTTGCGGAACCGCGAGAAAGCCTCGCCGATCCGCTTCGTGTCCGGGTGGTCCGGGGCGACGCCGAAGCGCACCAGGCCGCCCGCGACCGGCAGGCGGTCGATCAGCGTGACGCGGGCGTTGGTGTGCAGCAACAGGTCTTCCACCGCGTACATCCCGGCCGGGCCGGTGCCGACGACGGCCACGTCCGCGGGCTCGAGGTCGCTCGGGATCTCGCGGTCGAACGTCGGCGGGCCCCAGCGGTGGAAGTTCGGCGCGGGGTTCGCGGCGACCGGCGGGCGGTCGGCGTAGAAGTCCGCGTTGATCCCCGCGTACACCTTCATCGAGTCGGTCAGCAGGTCCACCGGGAAGATCGCGTCGACCGGGCACGCGTCGGCGCAGGCGCCGCAGTCGATGCACGTCTCCGGGTCGACGTAGAGCATCTCGGTGGTCCCGAAGTCCGGCTCGTCCGGCGTCGGGTGGATGCAGTTGACCGGGCAGACCGACACGCACGTCGCGTCGTTGCAACAGGTCTGGGTGATCGCGAAGGCCATGTCAGATCAGATTCGCCCGCTTGTAGAACACCAGCGCCGGCTTCGTCAGCAGCCCGCACGAGCCGAGGAACTCCATCAGCCCGGCACAGCTCGACCGCATCATCGACTTGTGGTGCTCGTTGGCCTTCGCCTCGCGCAGCGCGCGCTCGGAGTCCAGCCCGGCGTTCTTGTACACGTCGCGGTTGACCATGCTGCTGACGATGAAGTACGACGCGATCGCGATGACCAGCGCGTTGACCTGACGGCGCACGGCTCCCGCGCCCTCCAGCTGCTCGCGCGTCTCCTCGCGGGCGAACTTCATGTGCCGCGACTCTTCCACGACGTGGATGTTGTTGATCGTCCGCACGAACGGGACCACGCGCTCGTCGCGCATCCAGTCGCGCTGCATCACGTCGAGCACTTCTTCGGCGACCAGGATCGCCGCGTACGCCGCTTCGCCGCCCGCGACCGCCTTGAAGACGCGGCCCAGTTCGACGGCGAGCTTGCGCGGCCGGTACGGGGGAGCGCCGAGCTTCTGCGCGCCGCGGGCGAACATGATCGAGTGGCGGCATTCGTCGGCGATCTCGGTGAGCGCCCACTGGAACGCCGGGTCGGTCGGGTCCTTGGCGTAGAAATCGCGCAGCACCATCTGCTGCAGGATCATCTCGAACCAGATCCCGGTGCTCGCGACCGACGCCGCCTCCTGGCGCGTCAGCTCCTTCTGCTGCTCCGGGGTCATCTCGGCCCAGTAGCTCGTGCCGTAGAGCGTGCTCCACTCCGGGCTGGCCCCGTGGAAGTCCTTGTCCAGCGGGGTTTCCCAGTCGACCTCGGTGGCCGGGTCGTACGACAGGGTCGCGGAGGAGTCGAGCAGCCGCTGCGCGGTCTCGTGCCGGCCGGACGGGGCCGCTTCCGGTGCTTGCCGCACGTCTGCGCTGGTCATTCGGTCCTCCCTGAGCGACATTGATTAGGCGTTACCGCGATTCACTGTTACCTAAGGTAACACCTATCTGGCCGTATCGCGAGAGGTACCGGCGAACCGCGTGTCGTCCGTTCGGGCAGTCGGGCCGGGAAGGGGCCGCTGACCTGGCAGGATGAGTCCCGAATGTCTTCCTGACCTCGGAGGAACCGCCGTCGTGACGCAACCGCCGCAGCCGTATCCCGGCACCGGTCCGCAGCAGTACTCGCCGTTGCCGCCTGCTTACGGCGGGCAGTCCGCTTACGGCGGTCAGTTCCCGGCGCAGCCGCCGCCTCCGGCGCCGCCGACCGCGTATTTCGGCGCGACCGCGGTCGCCGCGGCAACTTTGGCCTCGGTCATCGGCCTGGTGGCCACGATCGGCTTCGTCGTGGCTGTCATCCGGATGATCGGCAATCCGTCCTCGAGCAGGCTGCTGTCCAACGGGATCGTCGGCGCCGCGGACCTGGCGATCGCGGCACTGACGGTCGCCGGCGCGATCGGCCTGTTCAAGCGCGCTCCGGCAGGCCGGGTCTGCGTGCTCGTCGGCTGCGGCCTGGCGGTGCTGGACATCGTCGTCTTCATGATCGTCGGGCTCGGTTCCAGTTTCGTCCGGAAGAGCGCGCCGCCGACCCTGCAGATGACCTTCCCGAGCGGGTTCCTGTGGCTGATCGTCCCGGTCGCCGCGCTGGTGCTGGCGGCGCATCGGGCGACCGGCGCGTGGCTGCTGCCGAAAACCCCGCCGGCGCCGTACCACCCCGGCTGGTGACGGACCGGGAAGAAATCCTCCGCACCCCGCGGCTGCGGTTGACCACCTGGCTGCCTTCGGACTTGGACGATCTCGCTGCCCTGCATGCCGACGTCGAGGTTATGCGGCACATGACGACCGGTCCGCAGACCCGCGCGGCTACTCGCGAAAGGCTGGAGACGTTCATCGACGAACACCGCCAGCGGGACTGGTCGAAGTGGCGCGTCGAAGGTGCGTCGGGATTTCTCGGCCGTGCCGGGTTCGGCCTCGCGCACGGCAGCGGACACCGGGAAGTCGGCTATCTGCTGGTGCGAGCGGCGTGGGGTGCGGGACTGGCCACGGAGCTGACGCGGGCGCTGCGGCAGTGGCACGACGACCACCCGGAACCCGCTCTCGCGCCGGAGCTGCGGGCTTATGTGCTGCCCGGCAACGAAGCGAGTTGCCGGGTGCTCGAGAAAGCGGGCTTCCGGGCGGTCGGTGAGGAGGACGGCCAGCTCGTGTTCGAGTCAGGCCGTCCCTGACCGGCGTAGGCGGGGCAACACCGCCAGCCACAGCAAAACGGTCGCGATTCCGTACGCCACCGTCATCGTCAGGCTCATCGACAACGGCGTAGTCCCGCCCAGCGACACCAGCGGCGCGACAATCGGGCCGATCGCGAACGACGCCGTCCCGAGCAGTGCCGCCGCGGTTCCGGCTCGCCGCCCGTGGTTGGCGAGGGCTAGCGCGTTGCCGTTCGCCTGCGTCGTTCCGCCCGCGAGCATCAGCAGTGCCAACGGGATCAGCAACGCCGCCAATCCGGCCCCGAACAACACCGCGCCCAGCATGGTCAGCGCTGCCGCCGCGGTGAAGGTCGTGCCCAGCACGTACATCCGGACCGGCCCGACACGGCGCACCGCCGCGCGGTTCACCTGCGCGCCGAGCACCGACATCACCGCGTTCGCGGCGAAACACGCGCTGAACAGCTGTGGCGACAATGAGAATCCGTCTTGCAGGACGAAACTGATCGACGCCAGGTAGGTGAAGAACGCCGCTCCGCCGCAGGTGCTCACGAGCAGGAAACCCAGGAACAGCGGGTCTTTCAGCAGTATCCGGAACTCGCCGCCGCCCTTGCGCGGATGTCGTGCCTCGGGTGGCAGGCTTTCCGGCAGCGCGGTCGCGGCGACGATCAGCAAAGCCGCTCCGATCCCGGCCAAGACGCCGAAGATGCCGCGCCATCCGATGATCGCCGCCAGCTGGCCGCCGATCACCGGAGCGACGATCGGGGCGAGTGCGCCGACGGTGGTCAGCAAGGCCAACAGCCGCACCAGTTCGACGCCCTCGGCGAGGTCTCGGGCGACGGCCAGCGACAGCACGATTCCGGCCGAACCGCACAGTCCTTGGAGGAATCGCGCCGCGAGCAGCACCTCGATCGACGGCGCGAAGGCGCACACCACGGACAGAACCGTGAAAAGCCCGATTCCGGCCAGCAGCGGACGCCGCCTGCCGAACCGGTCGCTCAGCGGGCCGACGACGAGCTGGCCGAAAGCCAGGCCGAGCATGCAGACCGACATGGTCGCCTGCGCGAGACTCTGCCCGGCTCGGAGGTCGTCGGCGAGCTGGGGGAGCGCTGGAAGGTAGAGGTCCATGGAGATCGGGCCGAAGACCTCCAGCAGCCCCAGCACGACCGCCATCCGGAGCGCGCCTGGGCGGTTTTTCGGCACCACCGGCTCGACCAGGCTCGCTTCGGTCTGGAGACGCTTCATCCGGCACGCAGGATCCGGCGCAGCCACGAAAGGCGGGTCGCGACCGCGGATCGGGAGACCTCGGCGTCGGGGGAGAACCCGGCGAACCCGTGGTACCCGCCGGCCCAGATGTGCAGTTCCGCCTGTCCGCCGGTCGCCCAGATCCGCAAGGCGTACTCGGTCGTCTCGTCCCGGAAGATCTCCGCGGCGCCGACGTCCAGGTACGCGGGCGGCAGACCGGACAGATCGGCCATCCGCGCCGGGACCGCGTACGGCGACGCCGCGTCGGTACCCCGCGCCGGGCCGAGCAGGGCGTCCCATCCGGTGTCGTTGTTGTTGCGGTCCCAGGCGCCGATTCCGTTGTACTGCTGGGTCGAGACCGACTCGTTGCGGTCGTCGAGCATCGGGCACGCCAGCAGCTGCCCGGCGATGGCCGGGCCGTTGCGGTCGCGGGCCAGCAGTGCGACACCGGCCGCGAGACCGCCGCCCGCACTGGCGCCGGTGACGACGATCCGCGACGGGTCGATGCCCAGTTCGTCCGCGTGCTCGACTGTCCACAAGAGACCGGCGTAGCAGTCCTCGACGGCGGCGGGAGCCGGGTTTTCCGGAGCCAGCCGGTATTCCACCGAAATGCCGACCGCGCCGAACCGCAGCACGTCGTCGATCAGGCCGTCGAGGCCGAAGAACCGGTTGCCCAGCACCATTCCGCCGCCGTGGATGCTGTACAGCGCGGGCGCGTCGGCGACTCCCGAGGCGGGGCGGACGACCGTGAGCACGATGTCCGGAGCGCCCTCGGGACCGGGGACGGTGTGCTCGGTCAACTCGACGGGACGGTCGCCGACCATCTGCTCGACCGGCGGGATGATCGTCGCGAAATGCGCGCGGTTGGCGAGGATCGTGTCCGCGCGCAGCGGGATCCGCTCGACCAGGTCGAGGAACGCGGCGAGCCCGGGTTCCAGTTCCGGGTCGTAGGGCACCGGCGGGACGCTCATTTCCCCGCCTTCCCGAGGATCCGGCGCAGCCACGAGTTCCGCGTTTCGAGCGCGGCCTTGCTGATCGGCCAGTCCGGGACGTACATGTCGAACCCGTGGAAGGCGCCCGCCCACACGTGCAGTTCGGCCTGGCCGCCGGTCGCCCAGATCCGCAGCGCGTACTCGGTGTCCTCGTCGCGGAACGGCTCCGCGCTGCCGACCTCGATGAACGCCGGAGGCAGACCGGACAGATCGGTCGCGCGCGCCGGGGCGGCGTAGGGGGAGACGTCGTCGGTGCCTACCGCGTCGCCGAGCAGCGATTGCCAGCCCGCGAGGTTCGACTCCCGGGTCCAGGTGCCGAGACCGGGGTACTGCTGGCTCGCGATCGTCGTGTTGCGGTCGTCGATCATCGGGCACAGCAGCAGTTGTCCCGCGATCGCCGGGCCTTTCCGGTCGCGGGCGAGCAGCGAGACCGCCGCGGCGAGCCCGCCGCCCGCGCTGCCGCCCATCACGACGACGCGCGAGGGGTCGACGCCCAGCTCGTCGGCGTGCTCGACTGTCCACACCAGACCGGCGTAGCAGTCCTCGACCGGCGCGGGGTGCGGGTGTTCGGGCGCGAGCCGGTACTCGACGTTCACCGCGACGACGTTCAGCTCCAGCACCAGCGCCAGCAGCCGGCCGACATCCATGTTGCGGTGGCCGACCATCATGCCGCCGCCGTGGATGTTGTAGAGCACCGGCAGCGCGCCGTCGCTCTCGTGCGGGGACAGGATGGTGATTTCCAGGTCCGGCGCGCCTTCCGGACCGGGAATGGTCTGTTCGACGACGGTGACCGGCGCGTCGCCGACCGCTTCGGCGGCGGGCGGGAACATCTCGGCCATCGCGCGGCGCAGGCCGGGGATCGTCTCTCGCGTGAACGGCGGCGCGTCGGCCGGGACGATCTCGGCGAGCGCGGGCTCGATCTCCGGGTCGAACGGGACGGGGGGATGGGTCAAGGCAGCCTCCTCGGGGAGAGCGGGCGAATTCTGCGGCGGCGCGGGGTGGCGGCGCCGGTCGCGGTCCGTGAGGGGAACCCTGAGGGACTCAGAGTCCCTCAGGGTTCCCCTCACGGACGTGAAGACGAGGGTGGGCCAAGCGGTTCAGGGGCCTTCGGGATCGACGGCGTCGCGGTCGGCCCAGAACGGCTCCACCAGCGCGCGAATCTGCTCGGCCCCGACCTTCTCGACCAGCTCGACCGCCGCGAGGTTGTCCTCCAGCTGTTCCATCCGGGTCGCGCCGAAGAGCGTCGTGACGTTCGCCGGATGCGTCAGCGTGAACGCGACCGCGAGCCGGGCCGCGCTCGTGCCGAGTTCCTCCGCGGCCTTCACGACCTTGGCCGCGTCGCGGGTGATCCGCTTGCGGACGTCGCCGGGGTCGCGGCCGATCTCGCGGGTCAGGTTGGTGCGCCCGGCGAGGATGCCGCCTTCGAGGACGTCGGAGGCCTGCATGACGAAACCGTCGGCGAAGAGCCGGGCGAACGGTTCGCCGTCCGGAATGGACCGGCGGCCGATGCTGTACTTCAGCTGGGCGATCTGCGGACCCGGCACCTGCAGCGCTTCGGCGATTTCGCGCAGCCGCGCGATGTTCCCGGCCGACCAGTTGTTGACGCCCCACGCCCGGATCAGCCCGGAGCGAGTGAGCCCAGCGAGGTCCTCGACCAGGTCCTCCAGCGCGACGTCGTCGCGGCGCAGGTCGCCGAGGATCACCAGATCCGCGACGTCGAAACCGCCGCGCAGGAACGCGTTTTCCAGCTGGGGGCGGAATCCCTGGTCGCCGAAGCCTTCGATCCACAGCTTCGCCGAGACCAGGTAGTCCTCGCGCGGGATGCGGGCGGCGCGGACGATCGCGCTCCACAGCACGTCGGTGAAGACCGGCGGGTGGCCGGGCATGCCGTAGACGCCGACGTCGAACAGGTTCACGCCGGCCTCGACCGCGGCGCGGATCATCGCGACCGAATCGGCGAAGTCCATCCGGTCGTAGGTGTGCCACGACCCGAGCGAGAGCAGCGAAACGTCCAAACCGGACGTGCCGACCTTGCGGCGGGGCAAGGGCGAGGATGCGGACACGAGACCTCCTTGGCTCGTAAGGGATTGACTCGTCAGGAAAGGTCAGGGAAGACGCGGGTCGACGACGGCTTTCGTCTCGTCCAGCCGGTGCATGGCCTCGATCCGCTCGCTCGCGCCGGAGAGCCCGACCGGGCTGCCGAACAGCCGGTCCCACGGCATCCGGGAGGCAAACGAACCGAAGAACTCGATCGCGTGGTGGTAGTCGGCGATGTCGCCGTTGAGCGAACCGACGACGGTCAGCTCCTTGCCCATCACCGTGCCGAGCGGGACCGGCGTCGGCTCCGGCCCGGTGCTGCCGACGATCACGACCCGGCCGCGCTGAGCCGCCATCGCGACCGCCTCGCGGCCGATCGACGGCGCACCCGCGAAGTCCAGCACGAGGTCGCCGCCGTGGCCTCCGGTCAGTTCGGTGACGCGTTCGACGATCGCGTCCGAACCCCCGGCGACATCGACCACGTCGTCGGCGCCGAACTCCTTCGCCAGCTCCAGCCGCGACGCGGGGGCGCCGACGGTGATGACGCTACCCGCCCCGCTGAGGTGCGCGACCGCGGTCGCGAACAGGCCCAGCGCGCCGGATCCCTGCACCACCACGCGAGATCCGGGCCGGACGCCGCCGACCCGGTCGAACGCGCGCAGCACGGTTTTCGCCGCGCACCCGGCCATCGCGGCCCACGTGTCGGGCACTTCGGCGGGCAGCAGGAGCTTCGCCGCGCCCGGGACGACGTAGGCGTATTCGCACAATCCGGCCGTCGCGAACGGTGCGACGTCCGAGCGCTGCAGGAATCCGTAACCGCGCCGCGAACACGCGACCGGTTCGCGCAGCACCGTGCAGCCGTAGCACTCGCCGCAGGTCGACTCCGACCAGCCGATCCGGGACCCGACCGTGACCTCGCGGCCGAGCGCGTCGCGGGTGTCCGGTCCGGCGGCCACGACCTCGCCGACCATTTCGTGGCCGAGCACCATCGGCAGCATGCCGGGAAAACTCATCTTCCCGGACCAGATCTCCACGTCCGTGCCGCACAGCGTCGCGCACGAGACGCGGACCAGCGCCGCGCCGGCTTCAAGCTCGGCGGGTAGCGGGAGTTCGGTCAGCTCCAGCGGCGCGCCGTGCTCGGTCAGCACCGCGGCGCGGGTGGAAGTCGGGACGGTCATGGGAAACCTTTCCGGGGGCTGGCGGGCCCGGGAGGGCCGTGTGATGGGTTAGTCTACGGACGTCGACAAAAATGTCGAGTCCCCGAATCCCTCCAGGAGCGCCTGTGCCGACCTCAGTTGCGGATCTCGTCTTGCGGGCAGCAGCGGTGCACACCATGGCCGGTGCCGCGCCCGCGACCGCGCTGGCCGTGCGGGACGGACGCGTGCTGCGTGCCGGAACCGACGCGGACGTGCGGGAGCTGATCGGACCCGGCACTCAGGTGCTCGACCTCGGCGGCCGCGCGGTCCTGCCGGGCATCAACGACGCGCACCTGCACGGAGCGTGGCTCGGCGCGCTGTGGCCGGACACCCTGTTCGCCGACGACGGCGCGCCAGGGCCCGGCCCGGAAAAGCCGCTGCGCACCGCCGCCGAACGCCGGGCGGCCATCCTCCGCGCGGGCGAAATCCTTGCCGCGCTGGGCATTACGAGCTACACCGAACCCGGCCTCGGCCCGGGGGAGGACAACGGGCACATCGGCGCGTTCGGCATGTCCGTCGTCGAGCAGTACCGCGAACTGGCCGCCGAAGGACTGCTGCGGGCGAGGGTGACCGCGCTCTGGCTGTACGGCGAACTCGACGGCCCGAGCACGTTCGACAACTTCCGCGCCGGACTGGCCACAGTGGACGGACCCGGCCCGGACCCGCGCCGGCTGAACTTCCGCGGGGTCAAGATCTTCGCCGACGGCATCCCGCCGATGCGCTCGGCCTACACCCACCACTGCTACGCCGACGGCAGTCACGCCCACCTGCTGGTCGGCGGTGCGGACGATCCGGAGCGCGAGGAGAACTTCACCCGGATGGTCCGCACCGCGCACGAGGCCGGACTGCAGGTCGGCGTGCACGCGACCGGCGACCGGGCGATCGAGCTGATGCTGGACGCCGTCGAGCGGGCCAGGGGAGAGCGCGACGTCGATCTCGGCCACTACGTCATCCACGGCGACCTAGTGAACGCGGCGCAGCTGAAGCGGATGGCCCGGCTGGGGGTCGGACTGTCCGCACAGGCCGGGATCGCGGTGCGGACCGCCGGAGTCGTCGACGCGGCGCTGGGGGCGGGCAGTTCGGACGCCGCGTGGCCGCTGCAGGAGGCGCTGGACGCCGGGATCCCGCTGTGCCTGACGTCCGACGCGCCGGTGCTGCCGCCGGACTGGCGCAAGGAAATCGCCGCCGCGGACCAGTGGATGGGCCCTGCCGAGGACGTGCGGCAGCGGATGGAAACCCTGCTCCGTTGCTACACCGTCCACCCGGCCCAGCAGGACGGCGCCGCGTCGTGGAAGGGCACGCTCGCCCCGGGGATGGCGGCTGACCTGTGCGTGCTGTCCGCGGATCCGTTCGCGGTGACCCCCGCCGAGCTGCCCGAGGTCGAGGTCGACCTGACTGTCCTCGATGGACAGATCGTGTTCGAGCGCAGGCCCGGAATGATCGCCTAACGTCCGTGAAGGGCTCCTTGGGGGAATCTGATTCCCTCAAGGAGTCCTTCACGGACCGCTGGCTCAGGTGAGCAGCTGGCCGCCGTCCACCGGGAGACTGGTGCCGGTGATGTGGGCGGCGGCGGGGCTCGCCAGGAACACCACCGCGGCGGCGACGTCCTCGACCGCGGCCATCCGGCCGTCCGGAATCCGCGCCACCCACGCGTCGTGCGCAGGCGATCCCGGCGGCATCGCGGCGGCGAGCATCGGCGTCGCGACCGGGCCGGGGGCGACCGCGTTCACCCGGATCTTGTGCTCCGCCAGTTCGATCGCGGCCCAGCGGGTCAGCGCGTCGACCGCGGCCTTGCTGCTTTCGTAACCGCCCATGCCGGGCGTAGGCTGCCGCCCGCCGATCGAGGACAGGTTCACCACGACGCCCGGCTCGCCGCGCTCGACCATCCGGCGGGCCACCAGCTGCGTCATCAGGAACGTGCCGTGCACGTTGGTCGAGAGAATGCGCAGCAGGTCCGCGCCGGGCAGGTCCAGCAACCGCCCGTGGACGCTGAGGAGGCCGGCGTTGTTGACCAGGACGTCGACCGGACCGACCTCGTCGAGCGCCGCGGAGATCGCGGCCTCGTCGGTGATGTCGAGCCGGATTCCGCGCCCGCCAACCGGTTTGGCGGCTTCTTCGGCGCCGTCGAGGTCGGCGAGCACCACGGAATCGCCGGCTTGGGCGAAGGCGGCGCCGATCGCGCGGCCGATGCCGCCGGCACCTCCGGTGATCAGCACGGTACGGGCAGCGGGCATCGTCGTTTCCTTTCGCCGGGAGCGGGGTACGCGGGCTTATAGTATACAAGCGTAGAAAATAAATCCCTTGAATCGCAGGAGGAATCGTGGCGACGGATCGACCTGGACTGAGCCCGGCGTTCCCGCGCGTGCCGGCGTTGTCGCTCGGCTCGTGGAACACCTGGGACCGGATGGAGTTCGGCGACGCGGTGGCGCTGATCGCCCGCGCGGCCGAGCTCGGGCACGCCTTCTTCGACGTCGCGCACTACGACATGGGCCCGCACGCCGAGGGCTCCACGACTGATCGGATCTTCGGCCGCGCGGTCCGCGAAGCCGGGCTCGCCCGCGAAGATTGGCTCTACTGCGGGAAACTCTGGCTCTGGGACTACCCGAACGTCGGCTTCGCGCAGCAGATGGACACCTCGCTCGAACGCGTCGGCGTCGAGTCGGCGGATCTGGTCGTGGTCGGCGACTACTTCGGCGAAGTCGACCTCGAGCGAGTCGTCGCGGACGTCGCCGAGCAGATCGAAGGTGGCCGGTTCCGCGCGTGGGGCGTGAACAATTGGCGCATTGACGATCTGCGCAAAGCTTTTGCCATTGCGCGCAAACGTGGTTTGGCGCCGCCGGTTTTCGCGCAGCTCAAGTACGGGCTCGCGCGGCGGTCGATGGCCGAGGGCGAGTACTACGCGCCACTGTTCGCTTCCGGGGAGCTGACCTTGCAGGCGTCGGACATTTTCGAAGGTGGGCTGCTCGTCGGGAATTTGAAGCCGAGTCGCAAGATCGGTGCCGACGTCGGCGGCATCCGGGAGAAGATCGCCGACGCCTGGCCGGCTGTGCAAAAGATCGCCGCCGAGCTCGACGCGTCGCCAGCGCAGCTGGGAATTGCCTTCTGCCTGGCCAATCCCGCGACCGCGAACGTCCTCGTGGGCGTATCGCGGCAGGCGCAGCTGGAGGACAATGCGGGGGCACTCGACTTGCTGGAACGCGTCGGCGCGGACCGGATCCGCGAGCTGACCAAGCAGCTGTGGCTCGATCGCGAGGTCGCTGCCGACGGAACCTGGTGAAGGGGCTGGTGTTTTTTGTCGACGTGCGTAGACTAAAGCTTCCCGGGGTGCCCGGAGAGGCACCCCCGACGCCGTGAGGAGCCGCCACATGACGAAACCAGCGCCGGACCGCATCGTCGACATCGCCATCGGGTACATGGGCGCGAAGCAGTTGTTCGCCGCCTCGCGGATCGGTCTGTTCCGCGCGCTCGCCGACGGTCCGCGAACGGCGCCGGAACTCGCCGCCGCCACTGGCACCGGCGAGCAGCTGACCCGGATCCTGGCCGACGCGATGAACGCGCGCGGTCTGCTGGAGCGCACCGACGGCCGCTACTCGCTGGCCGAGGACGCGCAGGAGTACCTGGGAGGGAACGGCGCCACGGATCTGGCGCCGTTCCTGACCTTCCTCAACGAAATCAGCTACGGACACTGGCTCCAGTTCGACACCACTGTGGACAGTGGCAAACCGGGCGACCTCCAGATGGACGAGGGCCGCTGGGCGACGTTCATGGCGGGCGTGATGCGCTACAACTCGCTGCACGCGTCGATGCTCGCGCGCGCATTCGATTTCTCGCCCTACCGTTCGATGCTCGATCTGGGCGGATTGTCGCCGGAATTCGCGATCGGCGCGTTGCGGGCGAATCCCGCACTGACCGCTCGCTTCGTTTTCGGACCCGAGTCCACGCAGGGGATCACCGACGCGGCGAATGCGGCCGGGTACGCGGATCGCATCAGCATCGACCCCGCGCCGACCGAATCCGCGGAACCGGGCGGCGAGCACGATCTGGTGATGGTGAACCACGTGGTGCACCGGTTCACCGCTGAACAGAACCGGAAAATCCTGGCCAACGCCCGCGCCGCCGCCGGGGACGGCGCGACGTTGCTGCTGCTGGACTTCTTCCTCGACGACGACGAACGGCAGCGCCCGATCGACGCGTTGCACGCGGGGGAGTACTTCGTGATCGACGGAACCGTGGTTTATCCGGAGGCGGAAGTCCGCGAATGGCTGGACGGTGCAGGATGGCGCGTATGCGATGTCCTCGCACTGCCTGCAAGTCCGCGCGTTCTGGTCGCCGACGCCGTCTGAAAACGGCATCAAGGCCGGGAGATAACAAACGCATCCGGCCCGTTGATTTTTTAGCCGACAATCGTAGACTATCCCGCACCACGGCGAGCCGGGCCGCACTCGACGGCCCGCCGTTCCCGGCGGGGCGCCGAGCGATCCCGCCGGCGGTCCAGCACCCTGAGAGAGGGACTCAATGACGAGGACAAGGACAGCGGCGTTGTTCGCGGCGGCCGCCGCGGCGCTGCTCGCGATCGCCGGATGCACCGGCTCGGGCGCCGCCGGGGCGGGCGCGGGCACCGACGAGCTGAAGGCGGGCGTGTTCCTCGACGTGACGTCGTGGGACCCGGCCAACGCCGACATCGGTTTCGACGGCCCGTACCTGTCCGCGGTCTACGACCCGCTGGTCGCCTTGGACAAGGACGCGAAGCCCATCCCCGCGCTCGCGAAGTCGTGGGACTGGTCGGCCGACCGGCTGAGCCTCACGATGCACCTGCGCGACGACGTCGCGTTCGACGACGGCCAGAAGTTCGACTCCGCCGCGGCGGTGGAGAACCTCAACCACCTCAAGTCCGGCACCCGTTCCGGGCAGGCCTACATCGACGTGAAGAGCGTCGAGGCGAAGGACGCGTCGACGGTCGTGCTCCATCTGTCCGAACGCGACGACGCGCTGCTGTACTTCATGGGTCTCGGCCGCAGCTGGATGGCCTCGCCCAAGGCGATCAAGGCCAACTCGCTCGCCAACGGCCCCGACGGCTCCGGCCCGTACACCTTCGACAAGGGTTCTTCGCAGCCGCAGTCGCAGTACGTGTTCAAGAAGCGCGCGAAGCACTGGGACAGCGCGACCTACCCGTTCCCGACGGTGCGGCTGTTCCCGATCACCGACCAGGCGGCCAGCTTCAACGCGATGCTGTCCGGTCAGCTGAACGTCCAGTTCGCCAACGCGGCCAACCTGCCGAAGGCGCAGCAGAACGGCTGGAACGTCGCGAAGAAGCCGGCGTCGTGGGTCGGCGTGCAGTTCGCGGACCGCACCGGCAGCCAGGTGAAGGCGCTCGGCGACCAGCGCGTGCGGCAGGCGATCTCCTACGCCTTCGACGCGGCCGGGATCCTCAAGGCGGTCGGCAACGACGCCGGCACGGTCACCGACCAGCTGTGGCCGAGCGGCAGCCAGGTGTACGACCCGGCGGGCAACGGCAAGTACAAGACTGACCTCGCGAAGGCCAAGCAGCTGCTCGCCGAAGCCGGCTATGCGAACGGGTTCAGCCTCAAGATGCCGATGTCCACGATCTTCCAGGCGTGGCAGCCCGCCGCCGAGCAGACGTTCGGGCAGCTGGGCATCAAGGTCGACTGGCAGAACATGTCGATGCCGGACTACCAGAAGAACGCGCCGACGTACCCGATGTTCCTCGCGGTGATCGCGATGGACGGCAACGACATGGCCACGCTGACCGACCAGGTCACCTCGAAGCAGTGGTACAACCCGAATCCGTCGGTGGACGCCTTCCCGGAGGTGAAGGCGCTCGTGCAGAAGGCGGAGCAGGCCCAGCCCGGCCCGGCCCAGACCGCCGCGCTCAAGGAGCTCAACACGAAGCTCGTGGACCTCGCCTGGTGGAACGTCTGGTACCAGGCCGACAACCTCTACTTCAGCGTCAAGGGCATCACCGTCACGCCGATCACCGGCATGATGTTCCCGACGCTGCGGTTCATCCAGCGCGGCTGACGCGCCCGTCGTCCCGGGGCTCGTCCGTCCATGATGGAGAGACGAGCCCCGGGGAGGAGCCGGAACATGCTCACATTCATCGTCAAACGCCTGGTGTCCGGGATCCTGCTGCTCGTGCTCGTCACGAGCGGCACGTTCTTCCTGGCGCACACGGCGGTGGGGGACCCGACCGCCGGGCTGCTCGGCAACAGCGCCACCCCCGCGCAGCAGGCGGCGCTGCGCGCCCAGATCGGGTACGACCGGCCGCTGCTCGCGCAGTTCTGGGACTGGCTGACGCACGCGGCCACCGGCGATTTCGGGACCTCCTGGCGGAATTTCCAGCCGGTCGGCGAACAGATCGCGCTGCGCGTGCCGGTGACGCTGTCGGTCGTCGTCGCCGCGACGCTGCTCGCCGCGATCCTCGGCGTGCTCGTCGGGGTGATCTGCGGGCTGCGTCCCGGCGGCGTGGTCGACCGCGTGCTGAAGCTCGCCTCGGTGGTGCTGTTCGCGCTGCCCGGGTTCTGGGTCAGCCTCGTGCTCGTCACCTGGTTCGCGATCCAGCTGCAGTGGTTCCCCGCGGTCGGCTACGTGTCGCCGGACCAGTCGGTGGTCGGCTGGCTGCGCTCGATCGCCCTGCCGTCGATCTCGCTGTCGCTCGGCGCGATCGTGATGATCGCCGAACAACTGCGCAACGGGTTCCTCCAGGTCGCCAACCAAGACTTCGTGCGCACGCTGCGGGCGCGCGGCCTGTCGTCGCGCCGCGTCACGACGCACGTGCTGCGGAACGCTTCGCCGTCCGCGCTGACCGTGCTGGCGCTGATGTTTGTCGGCCTGCTCGGCGGCGCGGTAGTCGTGGAGATCGTGTTCAACCTGCCGGGGATCGGCAGCCTGACGCAGTCGGCGTCGCAGATCGGGGACATCCCGGTGCTGCTCGGCCTGACCGCGGTGACCGTCGTGTTCGTCGTGATCGTCAACTTCCTGCTCGACCTCGTGCTCGGGTGGGTCAACCCGAAGGTGCGCGACCGATGACCGCTGCCCCGTTCCCCGCCACGCTCGCCCCGGTGAAGCGGATCTCGCTGACGCGCCGGTACTTCCGCCGTCCGGTCGGCATCGTCGCGCTGGTCGTGTTCGCGATCGTCGTGCTGGCCGCGGTGTTCGCGCCGTGGCTGGCCCCGTACGACCCGAACCACGTCGACTTCGCGCTGACCCACGCCGAACCCGGCAACGGGCACCTGCTCGGCGGCGACTCCGCCGGCCGCGACATCTTCAGCCGCCTGCTCTACGGCGCGCGGACCACGCTGTACGGCGGGCTGATCACCTGCGTCACCGGGATCGTGCTCGGCGTCCCGACCGGCGTGGTCGCCGGGTACTTCGGCGGCGCGACCGACCGGATCTGCTCGTGGATCAGCGACGCGCTGCAGTCCGTACCCGGGATGATCGTGCTGCTGGTCGTCGCGGCCGGCACCGGCCAGGACTTCACCGTGCTGATGATCGCGCTCGGCGTGTTCCTCGCGCCCGGCTACTACCGGATCACCCGCGCCCGTGCGTTGACGGTGCGCCGGGAGCCCTACATCGACGCGGCGCGCGTGGCCGGTGTCGGCACGCTGCGGATCCTGCGCACGCACCTGCTGCGCGCGGTGTACGCGCCGATCATCGTGCAGACCGCGCTCACCGCCGGGCTCGCCATCGGCATGCAGGCCGGTCTGCAGTTCCTCGGCATCGGCTCGGCGTCGACGCCCAGCTGGGGCCAGACGATGAACGACGGCTTCCTGAACATGCTGACGTACCCGCTGATCCTGCTGTGGCCGTCGATCGCACTGGGCGTCACCATCGCCGCGCTCGCGTTCATCGGCTCGACGCTCGCCGACCTGGTCAGCGTCCGCGCCGAACAGCCGACGCGCCGCGGCCGGGCTCGGGTGCGGGAAGCGCTCGCGGCTCCTTCGCCGGATGCGTTGGACGGCGGCGCGGCTTCGGGCGCGCACGAGCACGCGGCGGCGGATTGCGCGCTGCGGATCGAGAACCTGCGCGTCGGCTATGCGACGGACAAGGGCGTCAAGGAGGTCGTGCGCGGAGTGTCGCTGGACGCGGCTCCCGGCGAGGTGCTCGGGATCGTCGGCGAATCCGGGTCCGGCAAGACGCAGACGGTGTTCTCGGTGCTCGACCTCCTGCCCGCGGGCGGGACCGCGGTCGCGGACGGGATCTGGGTCGGCGGGCGCGAGGTCGGCAAAGCGGCGGAGCGGGCGAAACTGCTCGGCCGCGAGATCGGGTACGTGCCGCAGGAGCCGATGACCAACCTCGACCCGTGCTACCTGATCGGCCACCAGCTCGTCGAGCCGCTGCGCCGCGTGCACGGCCTCGACAAGGCCGCGGCGAAGGAACGGGCGCGCGAGGTGCTGCTGCAAGTCGGCCTCACCGACCCGGACCGCGTGATGGCGAGCTACCCGCACCAGATCTCCGGCGGCATGGCGCAGCGCGTGCTGATCGCCGGCGCGGTGGCCGGGCGGCCGTCGCTGCTGGTCGCGGACGAGCCGACGACCGCGTTGGACGTGACGGTGCAGGCCGAGGTGCTGGAACTGCTGCGCGAACTGCAGGCCGAGTACGGGATGGCGCTGGTGATCGTGACGCACAACTTCGGCGTCGTCGCGGACATCTGCGACCGCGTCGTGGTGATGAAGGACGGCCGGATCGTGGAAACCGGTCCGGTGGAACGGATCTTCCGTGCGCCCGAGGACCCCTACACCGCCGAGCTGATCAGCGCGTCGCTGGACGACACCGAAGGACGGGAAGAGTTGGACGAAGCCTGGGAACGGCGCGGCCTCGCCCACGCGACCGGAGAGGAGGCCGGACGATGACCGCTCCGCTGCTCGCGATCGAGGACCTCGTGGTCGACTACCGGCTCAGCCGCCGGGTGCGATTCCGGGCGCTGAAAGGGATTTCGCTGGACGTGAAGCCGGGCGAATGCGTCGGGCTGGTCGGCGAAAGCGGGTCGGGGAAGTCCACTTTGGGCAAAGCCGTGCTGGGGCTGGCCGCGCCGGAGTCCGGCCGGATCACCTTCGACGGCGAGGACATCACACACGCGCGCGGTGCGGTGCGGCGTCGGCTGGCCAGCGACATCCAGGTGGTGTTCCAGGATCCGTACGGTTCGCTGGACCCGACCATGACCGTCGGCGAGGTGCTTGCCGAGCCGCTGGTGGTGGCCGGGACTTCGCGCGCGGACGCCCGGACGGTGGTTGCGGACATGCTCGACCGGGTGCGGCTGCCCGCTGACGCGGTGCACCGGTATCCGGGGGAGTTCTCCGGCGGACAGCGGCAGCGGATCGCGATCGCGCGGGCGCTGGTCCGGCGGCCGCGGCTGATCGTCTGCGACGAGCCGGTGAGTGCGCTCGACCTGACCACGCAGGCGACGATCCTCGAGCTGTTCCTGGAACTGCAGCGCGAGACCGGGGTGTCCTACCTGTTCGTCTCGCATGACCTCGGTGTGGTGCATCGGATCTGTCATCGGGTTTCGGTGCTGTACCAGGGAGAGATCGTGGAATCCGGTCCGACGGCGGTGGTCACGCGGGCACCGGAGCATCCCTACACGCAGCGGTTGCTGCTGGCGGCCCCGGTGGCGGATCCGGCCCGGCAGGCGGAGAGACGGGCGGCTCGGCTGGGCCTGGGGTAGGCCTCTCTTCCAGTGGCCGCCTTGGACGTTGGCGGCTGGTTCTCCGTGCCCGCTTTCCGGGCTCGCCGCTCCCGCGTGCGGTCGAGCAGGGTCACATCCGTCGCGGGAGAATACGGGTTAGAGTCTGTAACCATGCCGAAGGTCATCGATCACGATCAGCGACGACGGGAAATCGTCGAGGTCGCCAAAAAGCTGATCATCGAAGGCGGGTTCGAGGCGGCGACGATGCGCAGCATCGTCACCGCGGCCGGGTTCGCGAACGGTGCCCTCAAGCACTACTTCCCCAGCAAGGACAGCATCATCGCGGCTACGTTCGAGAGCGTGCTGCAGGAGACGTCGCAGCGGATGTCTGAATTGGACCCCGCGCTCGGGCCGGTCGAGTCGTTGCGGGGGTTTGTGGAAGCGGCCATTCCGACGGACGCGCATCAGATCGCGTCGGCTCGGGTGTTGCTGGTGTTGTGGGAGCATTCCGTGGCCAATCCGGATCTTGCTCGGCAGTATCGGGATTTGCTCGACAGTTGGCGGGGTGAGCTGACTGTGCGGATCGCTGCTGCTCGGGGGTTGGGGGAGGCTGCTGATGCTCCGGTTATTGGGGTGTTGGCGGATGAGATCATCGCGGTTTCTATTGGGGCTAATGTGACTTCGTTGATGCATCCGGTGGGGAAAGTTGCTGGGCGGTATCGGGCTTATGTGGACGGGTTGATGGCTCGGATCGGGGATTGAGTCCGGTTTCGCTTGCGGCTCGTCGCCTGGCGGCGACATTGCGCCCTTGGTTGCGTGGGGCACCCCGAAGCTGATTGTGACGACGGCGCGGAGGCCCTTGTCAAGGCGGGAAAGATGCCTTGACAAGCACCTCCGCGCCGCGTTTTTGGCTTCGTATCGGGGTGCGGGGGTGGTGTGGGTGCCTGGTTGGTTGGGTGCATCGGCTGCGGTTCGGTGGGTGGTGGGGCTAGCGCCCCAATGTGGCATTGGGTGCGTGGGATGCACCGAACGCCACATTGGGTGCGTCGGACGCACCGAACGCCACATTGGGGCGCATCGCGGCAGCGGCGGCGAGCGAAGCGGGTGGGCTGTGAAGGGCTCCTTGGGGGAATCTGATTCCCTCAAGGAGCCCTTCACGGACGGTGGCGGGTCGTGAGGGGAACCCTGACGGAATCAGATTCCCTGAGGGTGGCCCTCACGGAACGCTGGACCGGGTGGCGGGTTTTGTCTACGATTGTAGAATGACTTCCGCGTTTCCGGTCACTCGCACGCTTTCCAGTCGTCCTGTCACGGGGCCTCCGGTGGTGCTGATTCATGGGTTCGCCTCGTCGGCCGCGTGCGATTGGCCCGCGGAGTACTGGGCCGATCCGCTGGCGGCCGCGGGGCGGGAGACGGTCGTGGTGCATCTGCCGGGACACCCTGGCGGGCCCAAGGTCGGTGCGGCGGCGGAGGTCACCGCGACTCGGGTGGTGGACGCGCTGGCGGAGTGTGCGGGGGCGGCGGAGGTCGACGTCGTCGGGTATTCGCTCGGGGCGCGGCTCGCGTGGGATCTTGCTTCGCATCCCAAGGTTTCCGTGCGGCGGTTGGTGCTCGGCGGGTTGAGTCCGCAGGAGCCGTTCGCGGCGGTGGATCTCGTGGCCGCGCGCCAAGCTGTCCAAGGGGGACCGTCGCCGGATGATCCGTTGACCGGGGCGATCACGGCCATGGCGGCGGCGGGGGACTCGGCGTCGTTGCTGAATCTCGTCGAGGGGTTGGCCAGCGAGCCGTTCGACCCGGGGGCGGGGGTTCCGCTGGTGCCGACGTTGTTCCTCGCGGGGCGGCAGGACTTCATGGCGCACGGGATCGAGCAGCTGGTGGCGCGGGTGCCGGGCGCGCGGTTGCGGCAGGTCGCGGGGGACCACCGGGGGGCGTTGGTGGGGGTCGAGCTGCGGGAAGCGGTGTTCGACTTCCTCGGGGCCGAGACCGTCTGAGGAGTGTCGAAATGGCCTCGGCGGCGCAGTCGTGCCAGCCTGGGGGCCATGACGACACCGGCGCAGCTTCGCAGAACCGCCCTGTCCTACCCGGAGACGGCCGAGCTCGACGTTGACGGCACGGTCGCGTTCACGGTGCGGGGCAAGGAGTTCGCTGCCTTGCGACCGGATCGGCAGGTCGTGCTCCGGATGACTGCGTCCGATGTGGACGAGATGCGCGGGGAACACCCGACCGCGCGCCGGGTCGCGCGGGCTGGGGTGCGGTTGCCGATCGGGGACATCAACGGGCAGCAGCTCAATCACTGGGTGCGCCGGGCGTGGCTGGCCCGCGCGCCGAAGCGGTTGGCGGCTCCGGTGGCCGCCGCGGGGACGGCAGTGGCGGGGGAGGTCGGCGACTTGCCCAAGGCGATCGGGAGTCCGGCTACCCGGGCGTTGCACGGTGCGGGGATCACGACCTTGGCGCAGACCGCCGAGTGGACCGACGCCGAGCTGCTGGCGTTGCACGGCGTCGGTCCGAAGGCGGTGCGTCTCCTTCGTGAGGCGCAGGGCTGATAGGCCCTCAGCGGCGCAGTCGGGCGGCTGTGGCCAGGATCGGCGTTAGCGCGGCGGTGGCTGCGGCGCCGAGCGGGGTGTCGGTGGCGAGGATCCATTTGACCGTCTTCATCGCCAGAGTCAGGACCTCGCTGCCGCGTTCGCGCATTTCGGCTTCGAATCGTGCGACGGCGGTGGTGCTGTCGGTTTCGGACAAGTGCTTGACCAGGCTCGCGGCGTCGCGAATGGCCGCGCCGGCGCCCATTCCGGCCGTGGGCGGCGTGGCGTGGACGGCGTCGCCTAGGGCGGTGATTCGGCCGGTGGGCCAGGGGTCTAGGTCGACCGCTCGGGTGGAGGCGGCGTTGAAGCGGAAGGCGGCGACGCTGTCCGGGGCGGCCTTGGCGATGACTTCGAGGGTGCGCTCGGCCCAACGGCGGTTGCGGAACGTCTCCAGGATCGCGGTCTGCAGTTCGCCGCCGCGGCGGGTGCGCAGGGCATTGGTCGCATTCGACTCGGGGAGCATCGCGCCCCAGATGTAAGTCGGGCCCGTGGTGACGGACATCCGCAACTCGGGAGCGTCGAGTGCGGCATTGCCGACTGGGTCCAGGAAACCGACGTACAGCGCAGCTCCGTGCGGGGCGATCGCGATGCCGGAGCGCGAGCGCAACCGTTCCTGTTCGGGGAGGCCGAGGTCTCGGCGGAGGGTGCGGCCGGAGAAGCCGACGATGCCTGCCGGGCGGTTGGTCGGGCCGCCTGCCAGGTGCCGCGCGACTACCGAGTGGGCACCATCCGCGCCGACTATCAGGTCCGCTGAAACCAGTGTGCCGTCGGCGAAGAGGACCTGGGGGCCATCGTCGCTGACGCCGAACACGGTGCGTCCGAGGTGCAGGTCCTCGCCGACTGCTTCGGCCAGCAGCGTGCGCAGGGTGATTCGGTCGACGTCCACGCTGCCGCTGCCGCTCAGATCGGGGCCGTGCCCGAGAAAGCGGCCGCGGCGGTCCCAGAACGCGTCTCGTTCGCGGAGCCGGAGGGCCGAGCCCGACGCCAGCAGCCGCTGCATGATCTTTGGTTCCACCAGTTCGGCCAGCGCCGACTGTGCCCGGTCGTCCAAGGTGATGTGGTAACCGCCGGTCGCTGTCACGTCGGTGTCGCGGTCGAACACCGTCACCTCGAATCCCCGGCTGCGCAATCCCGCGCCCAACGCGAGACCGCCGATTCCGCCGCCGACTACCACTACCCGCATGCCTGACTGTCCTTCCGCTCTTTCTGGAACGGAACCGACCTTGCCCGGGGTAGTGGACATCGAGTGGCCAGTACATGATGGGGCGATGGCGAATACTTCCCACCGGGCGCTCCGGCTGCTGTCTCTGCTGGGGTCAGGACGGGTGTGGCCGCTGCGCGAACTTGCCAAGCGGCTCGAGGCCAGCGAACGCACTGTCCGCCGCGACATCGAGACCCTGCGCGGGCTCGACTACTCGATCGCCACCGTGCACGGTCCCGACGGCGGCTACCGCCTCGGCGCCGGAAACACGTTGCCGCCGTTGCTGTTCGACCACGACCAGGCCCTCGCGGTGGCGGTGGCGTTGCAAACCGCGCCCAGCACGATGTTCGGATTAGGCGACGACGCTTCGCGCGCCCTGGCGACGCTGCACCAGGTCATGCCTCCCGCGCTGCGGGCGTCGATGGAATCCCTGCGCCTGACCCGGCTGCGGAACTACTGGGAATTCCCCGGACCGCCGATCGATCCAGCGGCTCTCACCGCTGTCGGAACCGCCGTGCGGCACCGGCAGGTGCTCGTCGCCGAGATCCTGCGTCCGGACGGCACCCGCGCCGAACCCGGCGACGCCGACTTCGAGGCCGCGCACCGGATCGAGCCGCACCATCTGGTTGTCTGGGCTGCCCGGTGGTATCTGGCCGCTTACGACCGCACGGACCGGAAATGGCGAGTGCGGCGGGTCGACCGGCTGAAGGTTCGCCCGACCACACAGCGGTTCCCGGCCCGCGCGCTGCCGGTCGACGATCTCGCGCAGTTCGTGATGAGCACCCACGATCGCGGAGACACCCCCGCGGAGTGGGAGTGCACCGGATCCGCCCGGCTCAACCTGCCCGCGGCCGTCGTAGCGCGCTGGGCTCCGGGCGGCTCGGTGGCGGAAGACCTCGACACCGGCCACTGCCGGCTCACGCTCGGGGCCTGGTCCTGGGCCGGGATCGCGGGCATCCTCGCCACTTTCGACGCCGAAATGACCGACGTCCGTCCACCCGAACTCGTTGCCGCGTGCCAAGAAATCGCCCGGCGATGGGCCGCTATGGGGACTCCGGCCCGGTAGGCGCGGGATCCGGCGGATCGCCCTCGAAGCCGTTGGCCCAGTAGCGGCCGCGCAGCGAGAGGTTCTGCACCATGCCGGTGGCCTCTTCCGCCGACATCGGCGCGGGGTCCGTTTCGAGCCACCACCGCAGCACGGCGAGGTGTTCGGAGCGCACCTGATGTCGCGGTCGATCCTGGTGCCGCCGCTGGAAGCGGTGTTCGCCCAGATCAGCGACCACCTGGCCGGGTAATGCGACTCTGCTAGCGTTGCCTTGTGGTGCAGAAGATCCAGGTGTCCGAAGCGCGGTCGAGGCTGCTCGCGACGGCCACCCGGATCTTCTACGCCGAAGGCCTCCACTCGGTCGGGATCGACCGGATCGTCGCGGAAGCGAAGGTCACCCGGGCCACGCTGTACCGGCATTTCCCCGGCAAAGAAGACCTCGTCGTCGCGTATCTGCGGGGCGTCTCCGAGATGGAGCGCGACGGCATCGGCAAGATCCTCTCCGGCAACCCTCCCGCTGCCGACGCCCTGCGCGCCATCGCCGGATTCATCGCGGAGAGCATCCAGTCCGCGCACTTCCGCGGCTGCGCTTTCCTGAACGCGGCGGCGGAGTACCCGGACCCGAAACACCCGGTGCACCAAGCTGTCCTGGCGCACCGGGAATGGTTCCTGCGCACAATCACGGACCTCCTCGCACAGATCGGCGACACTCCGCCGGAGCCCGCGGGACGGCATTTCGTGCTGCTGCGCGACGGTGCGATGGCATCCGGCTGCCTGACGGACGCGGCTGCGGTGGGCGAGACGTTCCTGCAGGGCGTCGACGGCATCCTGCGCTTCCGCCTCGACTCCGCGGCGACGTAACACTTCGGAAAGACCCTTCTGCCTTGACGCTGTCCCGGCGTCGCGACAGGCTCAGAGAGAGACAGAACGTTCGTTCTACCTGTGCTTGGGAAGGATCCCCGTGACCATCGTTGACAAGCCCGCCGCCGAAAGCGCGGCCCCGTTGCGTCGGCTGTATTTCGTCCGATTCGCGTTCGCCGTCGTCTGGGCCGCGCTGCTGTTCCTCACCTCGAAGTCGCACGTCGGCCCGATCGGGGTCGTGCTCGTCGTCGGGTATCCGCTGTTCGACGTCGCCGCCGCGATCGTGGACGCGCGCTCGTCCCGTGCCGCCGGGTTGTACGTGAACATCGCGATCAGCCTGCTGGCGGGGATCGGCATCGCCGTCGCCAGCGCGTCCGGTGTTCCGGCGGTGCTGCGGGTTTGGGGCGCGTGGGCCGTCATTGCCGGATTGGTTCAGCTGATCGTGGCTGTCGGCAGGCGCGGGATGGGCGGCCAGTGGCCGATGATCCTGAGCGGCGGCATCTCCGTGCTGGCCGGGGCGAACTTCGTCCTGAGCGCGGGCGCGCCGAACCCGTCGCTGGCGACGGTGGCCGGATACGCGGTCCTCGGCGGAATCTTCTTCCTGGTCTCGGCGATCCGGCTCGGCCGCGCTGGGGACGCTCAGCTCAGGCGAGCGTGAGGAAGAGCTTCTCCAGCTGTTCCTCGGTCATCGCGGTCTCGTTGCCTTCGCCGTCCGCGGAGACGCATTCGCGCAGGCCGCTGGCGATGATCTTGAACCCGGCCCGGTCGAGTGCGCGGGAGACGGCGGCGAGCTGGGTGACCACGTCCTTGCAGTCGCGGCCCTCGTCGATCATCGAGATGACCCCGGCGAGCTGGCCTTGCGCGCGGCGGAGCCGGTTGCGCACCTGGGTGACGGTGTCCTGGTCGCCGATCATGAGGTCCTCTTCCTGACTGGTCGGTGAAGTTCGGATGGGTTCAGGAGCGGCGCTTGCGCCACGGCCACGAGCGCGGCGGCGGCGGTTGGGCGGGATGTCCGGGGCACCACTCTCCGGCGGGCACGGCGGCTTTGACCTGGTCGACGTGCTGGCCGCAGCCGGCCCAGGTAGTTTTGCCGCAGGTGCGGCACGCAACGGGACGGCACATGGTCATCCTTCCGGGATCGTCGGCGCGCCGACGCGCGGCCGGCGGAGTTCGGCGAACGCCGGGACGGCGGCGGCCGCGCGCAGGGCGCGGCCCTCGGCCGGGGTGGGCAGTTCGGTGAGCACCGGGCCGAAGAAGGCCCGGCCGTCGATCTCGGTGATCGGGCTGCCGCCGGTTTCGCCGAGCGCGTCCTGGCTCGCGCGGTGCGCGCTGTGCACGGCCGGGTCGGCGTCGGCGGAATTCGCTTGGTCCGCAAGGTCTTCCGGCAATCCCGCGGCACGCAGGGCCGCGCGAAGCAGGGCGCGGTCGACCGGCTGCCGCTGCTCGTGAATCCGGCGGGCGAGCTCGAGATGGAACCGGGTGGCGGCCGCCGGGTCCTCGATCGCGGCGCGGACCCGGCCAACGTGCAGCGAGTCCTCGATCCGCTGACGGTGCGCCTCCGGCACGGTCTGTCCTTCGTTGAGGACGGAGAGGCTCATCGGCCGCACCGAGAACTCGGTTTCCGCGTCGGCGAGCCAACGGTAGGCGAGCCAGGCGAACGGGCAGACCGGATCCGCGTAGAGCACCACCCCGGTCATGCCAGCTCCCGGTCGAGTGCGTCGAGCGCGGATCCGAGTCGTTCGGCGGCTTCCGCGGCGACCTCGGCGACGCCCGTCGCGACCTCGGCCATCATCGCGGGATTGACCGCCTCGACGATCGTGCCTCCGGCCTCGTTTTCGCGGACGACCACGTTGCAGGGCAACAGCAATCCGATCTCGCGGGTCGCGGTGAGCCCGCGGTGGGCGAGCGGTGGATTGCACGCGCCCAGAATGGTGTAGCGCTCCATTCGCTCGTCCAGCTTCTCGCGCATGGTCGCCTGCACGCCGAAACCGGCCCCGGCGAGCGCGGTTCGCGTCTTGGCCATCACGTCGTCGAAACCCGCGCCTTCGTAGGTGCGGGACAAACTCACCTGCACGGCTGCTCCTTTCCGTTGCTGTTGACAATACCCCCGGGGGCATTTCACATGCCCCTGGGGGTATCGGTCAGCGCGATCAGGGCAGTCCGCGCCGCGCGGGACCGGATCACCGCCCGGGACGAGCTGGTCGAGCGTTCGGCAGGTCGGGATGCGGCGAATGGCGTGAAACGGTCATCGTTCGCTCCAGGGCGAAAGCCGGGTTTGGGGCATGCCTGGACGGGGCGCGCAAAAGGGCGGGATCTTCGTCATCGTTTCGGCGAACACGCGGGTCGTACTGCCGCTGCCCTGGGGACTAAAGACACCGGCAGCGCGGACGTCCGCCCGCAGTGACCGCGGGTCGCGCCGGAATAGCGTCGGCTGCGGGACGAGCGGTGCGACCGGACGCGAGGAGAACTCAGTGCGAATCCTGACCCTCAATCCTGGCTCGTCCAGTTTGAAGGCGGCGGTCGTGCACGACGGCACGGCGGTCGGCTGGGCTGCTTGGCAGAGCGAACTGTCCCGTGCCGCGGTCGACGCGGTGCGGCGGTGGCCGCGGCCGGACGCGGTGGCGGTGCGGTTCGTGCACGGCGGTGCGCAGAAGACGCCGGTGCTGGTGACCGACCGGGTGGTGGCGAATCTCGATCGGCTCGTGCCGTTGGCGCCGATTCACCAGCCGTTTTCGCTGGAGGTCGCCGGGAAGGTCCGGGAACTGTTGCCGGGCGTGCCGGTGGTGGCTTGTTTCGACACCGCGTTCCACGCGAACCTGCCTGCCGCCTCCTCGCATTATCCGTTGCCGCGCGAGTGGACGCGGCAGAACCGGTTGCGCCGCTACGGTTTCCACGGGTTGTCGGTGCAGTACGCGGTGCGCCGGACAGCGGAACTGCTGCGACGGCCCGTCGATGGGCTGCAGCTGGTGTGCGCGCACGTGGGTGCCGGGGTGTCGGTGACCGCGGTGTGCGGCGGGCGGAGCGTGGACACCTCGATGGGGTTCACCCCGTTGGAGGGGCCCGCGATGGCGACCCGGTCCGGCTCGGTCGACCCGGGATTGCTGTTGCACGTCATGAAGACCGCGCCGATGGGTCCCGACGAGCTGGCCGACGCGTTGTGCCTGCGGTCCGGGCTCGCCGGGATGAGCGGGACCAGCGGCGATCTCGGCGAGGTGCGGGCGGCCGCGGCGGACGGGAACGCCGACGCCGCGCTGGCGGTCGAGGTCTACGTCCACCGGCTCCGCCGGGAAATCGGGGCCACCGCAATGAGTCTCGACCGGCTCGACGCGCTGGTGTTCACCGGCGGGGTCGCGGAATACCAGCCGGAAACAATCGCCGAGGTCGCTCGCGGTCTCGGGATGCTGGGAGTGCGGATCGGGACACTCGAACAGTCCGATGTGGACCGGACGATCAGCGCGCCGGGTTCGCCCGTGCCGGTGCTGGTGGTCCGCGCCCGCGAGGACCTGGAACTCGCCCGCGGCGCGGAGGCCGTGCTCGCGGATCTGGGAAATGAGGTGCACCGTGCACGTACTGCTGACCGAAGCGAAGTTCGGTGACAGTGACGCGTTTTGCCGGCCGTTGCGGGACAACGGGTGCCGGGTCAGCCGGTGTCATTCGCGGGAGGGGTTCTGCCTCGCGCTCGCGCCGGGGACCTCGTGCCCGCTCGACGACCGAGCCGATCCGCCGGTGCTCGCCGTGGACGTCCGCGGTGCCGGGGACGAGATCACGACGCGCGAGTTCGGGATCGTGTGCGCGTTGCGGGCGCTCGTCCCGGTGGTGCTCGTGCCGCCGGAGCCGGGGCTTCCGGTGACGGTGCCCGCCGGGCTGGCGGACCGGGTCACGGTCACCGATGCCGAGAGCTTGCTGGCGACCTGCCGGGCCGCGTCTTCACGGCCCGCGGGGGCGCTGAGATGACTGACCTCGCATTCTCCTGGGACCGTTCCGCGCGGGCGGTGCTCGCCGACGCGCTGGCGCGGCTGGACGTCCGCCGGTTCGTCGTCGAGATCCGGCCCGGCGAACTGGCGATCGCCCGCGTCGGCCGCCTCCGGCACGACCCCGGCGGACGGCACGTGCTCGCCGGGTGCGGCACCGCGCTGTCGGCGGCCTGGATTGTGCTGCGGGGGCTGGGGATCCGCCCGGTGCTGTCGTTCCCGCACGATCCCGGCCGACCGGACGTGCTCGCCGCGGTGATCCCCGGCGCGGACGACCCGGCGACTGTGAGCGACTGGGACCGTTATCTCGCGTTGCGGGCGGTGGCCGGACCGCCGCGGGGGCGGGCGGTGCCGGTCGTGGATCCTGGCGTGCTCGCGGCGCTGGCAGGGGAGAACCCGTGGCCGCGCACCGAGGTGACGCGGCAGCCGAACAGCCGGGGACTCGCGGTGGTCGCGGACGGTGCGGGCTGTGTGGACCGCGTGCTGGTCGGCGCGGCAGTGCATTCGGTGCGGGTCGCCGCCGCGGTGCGCGGGTTGACGACCGAGGTGCGGCCCGGCGGACAGGGGAGCGCGCCACAGGCGGTGGTGCTGGTGTTCGAGGGCACGCGTCGTTGACCGCCGTGATCCCGGCGGGGAACGGGTTTCGGCTGCCGGGGAGCTGTCGGCAATTCTCTTCCGGCGACCGCGCCGAAGCAGGCGCGAGTCCACTTCGGAATCCCGTGCCGCCGGATCCGGTGACGTTGGTCCCTGCGCCCGGTGGCTTGCGGCCGGAGCGCGAACCGGGTGCGGCGCGGTTTGCTCGGGCAGTACGACACGACAGGAGTGACCGCCATGGAGAAGACAGCCACTGCGGCGGGTTGCCGGTCCGGCGAGTGGACGCTCGCCGAAGCCGAGGTGCTGGGCCGCTCAGTCCTGCGGGCCCCGTCCGTGCACCACACGCAGCCCTGGCGAGTCGAGCTGACCGACGGCGCGGTGCTGCTGTGCGAGCGCGTCGACGTGACGTTGCCGCGGCACGACCCGCACCGGCGGGACCTGGCGATGTCCTGCGGGACCGCGTTGGCGAATCTCGAGCTGGCGGTCCGCGTGCTCGGCAGACGGGCCGAAGTGACCGTATTGCCGGATCCGGCGCACCCGGAGGTCGTCGCGCGGGTCGAAGCGGCGGAACCGTTGCCGCCCACCGACCAGGAGTTGCGGCGCTACGGGGCGATCATGGTGCGGCGAAGCCACCGCGGGGCGTTCACCGGACTGCCGGTCACCGCGGAGCAGACCGCGCGGGTTGTCGCGGCCGCGGTGACGACCGGGGTGAAGGCGGCGCGGGTGGACGGGACGGAACGGCTCGCGAAGTTCTTCGAGCACGCCGCGCGCGCCCTTCAGGACGACGAGGCCTACCAGAGCGAACTGGCGCTCTGGACGGTCCGGGACGAGGCGTTCCCGCATCGGCATGGTACGGGAACGCGGTCCACGGTCGAGCTGCCGTGGGGCGGGCTCGTGCGGCGGCGGGCGACGGTCCTGCCGGACCTGCTCGTGCGGCGGGAGCGTCTTGAAGCGGAAACGGTGCTGCTGTTCACCACCGCTGACGACGCGCGCGCCGACCACATCCACGCCGGTTACGCACTGGAGCGGTCCTGGCTTGAAGGGATCACCCTCGGTCTCGCCGGCGCGGTGCTGACCCAGCCGTTGCGGGTGCCCGAGGTGCGTTCGGCGCTGTGCGAGGACTACCGGCTCGCCGGGTTTCCGCAAGCGCTGCTGCGGCTGGGGCGCTCGACCCGCGTCGCGCCGTCGAGCCTGCGTCGCGGCGTCGCCGAGGGCCTCGGCCGGAAGTGGCGATGAATACGTAACCGACCGGGTTGCCATCGAGGACGGCACCGGGCTGCGTCGCGCCGGAAAGCTTTGGCGCACAAGGGAAGGACGGACCTGATGCGCGCACGTGATCTGATGTCCGCGCCAGTGTGGACAGTCGATCCGCGGACACCCGTCAAGGAGGCGGCGGAAATCCTGTCCGAGCACGGCTTCACCGCGCTTCCGGTGGTGGACGACGACCGGTTGATCGGCATCGTCACCGAGGCGGACCTGATCCGCGGCTGCATTCCGGCCGACACGCGGTCGGCGTACCCGCACCATTCAGAAGCCGCTGAGGCGACTGTCGGCGCGGTGATGACGTCTCCGGCGACCGCGATGTCGTCCGGCACCGACGTCGCCGATCTGTGCCAGGCACTGGTGGACGCGCGGATCCGGGCGATGCCGATCGTGGACGGCAGCCGGGTGATCGGCATCGTGACGCGCGGCGACGTCGTGCGCGTGCTCGCCAGGGAAGACCACGCGATCGCCGCGGACGTGCGGCACCGGCTCGAGATTTACGGCGGCACCGGCCGCTGGAAGGTCGACGTGCGCGAAGGGATCGTGCGGATCGTCGACCGCTTTGAGGACGAAACCGATCGCCACGTCGCGACGCTGCTGGCACTGGCGGTGCCCGGCGTGGTCGGAGCGGACCTCGTGTCCGCGGAGGAGGTGGAGAGATGACTGACTGGACCCGCACAGTGCTCGTCGGAGTCGACGGTTCGGAGGGGTCGGCGGACGCGGTGCGCTGGGCCGCGCGGCTCGCTTCGGGACGCGATCTCGAACTGGAGCTGGTGCATTGCCTCCAGCTGGCCGGGTTGGTTTACGGTGGCGGCCCCGCTGAAAGCGCCGGGCTGTTCGCAAGCATCCGGCAGGACGGCGAGCGCATCGCGGCCGAGGCGCGCGAGCTGGCGCTTTCGGTGGACCCCTCCCTGGAAGTCAGCAGCGAGGCGTTGACCGATTCGGCGCCGGCCCTGCTGATCGCGCGGTCCCACGCGGCCCGGCTGGTCGTGCTCGGCCGCGCCGGGATCGGCGGGTTCGCGGGCATGCTGGTGGGAGCGACGACCGGGGCGGTCGTCAGCCACGCCGGGTGCCCGGTGGCGGTGGTCCGCGGGAGGCAGGGCGACGGGCCGGTCGTGGCCGGCGTCGACGGCGGCTGGAGCAGCGACGCGGTGCTCGGGACGGCGTTCGAGGAGGCCAGTTTCCGGCAGGTGCCGCTGGTCGCGGTCCATGCCTGGATCGACGTCGTCTACGACTCGGCCGAGAGCTCGGCGCGGCTCATGCCGCGGTGGGAGAGCCTGGAGCCCGCCGAGGAACGGCTGCTGGCGCAGCGGCTCGCGGGCTGGCAGGAGAAGTACCCGGACGTCGAGGTGCGGCGAAAGGTGGTCCGCGACCGGCCGCGGCACGTGCTGCTCGACGAGTCCAGCCGCGCGCAACTGCTGGTCGTCGGCAGCCGCGGGCGCGGCGGGTTCGCCGGAATGCTGCTCGGCTCGACCAGCCAGGCGATGGTCCACCACGCCTCCTGCCCGGTGCTCGTGGTGCGGGACTCGAGGCGGTGACCGCGGCTCCGGCAGCGACGCTCGCCGAAGAGAAATTGGCGCAGGTCGACGCTCAGTGGCGAGCCGCGAACTACCTTGCCGCGGGTCAGATCTATCTGATGGGCAACCCGTTGCTGCGGGAACCGCTGACCGCCGGGCAGGTGAAACCGCGGCTGCTCGGGCATTGGGGCACCTCGCCCGGCCTGAACTTCGTTTACGCGCACCTCAACCGCGCGATCCTGGCGCACGATCTCGACGCGATGTTCGTGACCGGACCGGGGCACGGCGGTCCGGCGCTGCTCGCGAGCACCTGGCTGGAGGGCAGCTATTCCGAGCTGTGGCCGGAGGTTTCGCGCGACGAGGAGGGAATGGACCGGCTGTTCCGGCAGTTCTCGTTCCCCGGCGGGGTGCCGAGCCACGTGTCCCCGCACGTGCCCGGGTCGATCCACGAGGGCGGCGAACTGGGCTACTCGCTCGCGCACGCGTTCGGTGCCGCGTTCGACAACCCGGGCCTGCTCGTCGCGTGCGTCGTCGGCGACGGCGAGGCGGAGACCGGCCCGCTGGCGACCAGTTGGCAGGCCAGCCGGTTCCTGGAGCCGCGCCGCGACGGGGCGGTGCTGCCGATCCTGCACCTCAACGGGTACAAGATCGCGAATCCGACTGTCCTGTCCCGGATCCCGCCGTCCGAACTGGACTCGCTGCTGCGCGGCGCGGGCTGGGCTCCGGTGTTCGTGGAGGGCGACGAGCCCGCGGCGATGCACCAGGAGATGGCCGCGGCGCTGGACGCGGTGGTCGCCGACTTGGCTCTGATCCGCCGCGGCGACCCGTGGCCGATGATCGTGCTCCGGACGCCCAAAGGCTGGACCGGACCGGCCACAGTGGACGGTCAGCCGGTCTGCGGAACCTGGCGGGCGCACCAGGTCCCGTTGCCCCGGGTGCGCGAGGACCCGGCGCACCTGCGGCAGCTCGAAGAGTGGCTGCGGTCCTACCGGCCGGAAGAGCTCTTCGACTCCGCAGGCCGCCCGACCGAGGCGGTCACCGCGCTGATCCCCACCGGTTCGCGACGAATGGGCGCGAACCCGCACGCGAACGGCGGCGTGCTGCTGCGCCCGCTTTCGCTGCCGCCGGTCGCCGAGCACGCCGTGCAGACCTCGGCACCGGGGGAGCGGGCTTCGGAGCCGACCCGCGCGCTCGGCCGGTTCCTGCGGGAAGTGTTCCGCCGCAACGCCGAACGCGCGAACTTCCGGCTGTTCGGCCCGGACGAAACCGCGTCGAACCGGCTCGACGCGGTGTACGACGTGACCGCGAAGACCTGGGAACTGCCGACCGGCCCGCCCGACGAGCGCCTCGCCCCGGACGGGCGCGTCATGGAAGTGCTCTCGGAACACCTGTGCCAGGGCTGGCTCGAGGGTTACCTGCTGAGCGGCAGGCACGGGCTGTTCTCCTGCTACGAGGCGTTCGCGCACATCGTGGACTCCATGGTGAACCAGCACATCAAATGGCTGCGCGTGCACCGCGAGATCCCGTGGCGGCGGCCGGTGGCGTCGCTGAACTACCTGCTGACCTCGCACGTCTGGCGCCAGGACCACAACGGGTTTTCCCACCAGGACCCGGGTTTCGTCGACCACGTGGCGAACAAGGCCCCGGAGGTCGTGCGGGTGTACTTCCCGCCGGACACCAACACACTGCTGGAGGTGGCCGCGCAATGCCTGCTCAGCCGGGATCTGGTGAACGTGGTCGTCGCGGGCAAGAACGAGACGCCGGACTGGCTCGACGCCGAGGAAGCCGCCCTGCATTGCGCGCGGGGCCTGGGTATCTGGGAATGGGCCAGCACGCACGCGGACCGCGAGCCGGACGTCGTGCTCGCGTGCGCGGGCGACGCGCCGACTCTGGAAATCCTTGCCGCGGCGGCGATCCTGCGCGAGGAACTGCCCGAGTTGGCGGTCCGCGTGGTGAACGTGGTGGACCTGATGCGGCTGCAGCCGGAGGCGGAGCACCCGCACGGGCTGAGCGACTGGGAGTTCGACGCGCTGTTCACCCCGGACCGGCCGGTGATTTTCGCCTATCACGGGTACCCGTGGCTGATCCACCGGCTGGCCTACCGCCGGACGAACCACGCCGGGCTCCACGTCCGCGGCTACACCGAACACGGCACCACGACCACGCCGTTCGACATGCTGGTGCGCAACCGGATGGACCGGTTCCAGCTGGTGATCGACGTACTGGACCGGGTGCCCGGGCTGCTCGCCACGACCGGGCCGCTGCGGCAGCGGATGACCCGCGCGCAAGACCGGCACCGGCGCTGGATCACCGAGCACGGCGAGGACCTGCCCGAGGTGCGGGAGTGGCGGTGGTGGGGCCGGTAGCCGCCGTTCCCGCCGCGCCCCTGCTCCGCACCGGCGGATCCGATCCCGGACCGCCGGGTTCCCTGAGGGCCGTTGGTCCCTCGAATTCGGGACAGGTTCCGCTACTTCGCGAGCCCTCGGGGAGAGACGCTCGGTTCAGTACCCCCTCACCCGGAGACTTCCCATGAACGTTTTCCTGCCGCTCGTCGTCGACCAAGCGCTCGCCGCCGCGGTGCGCGCTCCGTCCCCGCAGAACACCCAGCCGTGGCGGTTCGTCGTCGACGGGCCTCGGATCGAGGTGTGGCTGGACCGCGACCGCGTCCTGCCGGTCGCCGACCCGGCCGGGCGCGAGGCGCGGCTCTCCTGCGGCGCGGCGGTGTGCAACCTGGTGCTCACCTTGCGGGTCAACGGCGTGCGCAGCCGCGTGCGGATCGCGCCGGAGGCGGCTGACCGCGATCTGCTGGCGTTGGTCTCGATCGAGGGCAACACCCGTCCGTCCACTCTGGACCGTCGGCTCGCCGAAGCGGTCTACCGGCGGCACACGAACCGGCGTCCGCTGTCCGACCGGGCGGTGCCGCCGTCGGCGCGGGCGCTGCTTCGCTCGGCCGCGCTGGGCGAAGGCGGCCACCTGGACTTCCTGGACGGCTCGGGCCGCTACGCCCAGGTGACCGCGCTCGTGCGCCGGGCGGAGACCGAACAGGCCACGGACGCGGACTTCCGTGCGGAAACCGCGAGGTGGACCGGTCGCGCGGCGGAGTGCCCGGACGGCGTGCCCACTGACGCGTTCGGGCCACCCGCGGACATCCCCGGCGTGGTGTCGCTCCGCGCGTCGCACGAGAACCGGTCGATTCCGCCGCGGCCGTTCGAGCAGGATCCGGTGCTGGCCGCGGTGCTGACCCGGGACCAGGGCGTGGCGGCCGACGTCCGCGGCGGGATGATCATGGAACGCGTCCTGCTGACCGCGACCGCGGAGGGTTTGGCGACGTCGTTCCTGTCGCAGCCGTTCGAGGCCCGGTCGACGCGGGCGCAGCTGCTGGCGGCCTTCCGCGACCTGGGGCACGTGCACACGCTGCTGCGCGTCGGGTACGGGCTGCCGACGCGGATGATCGCGCGACGTCCCGCCGCGGAAGTGACGACGGTGCGGAGCGCGCCGGAAGTCCCGGCGTTGTGAGCATTCCGGCGCGCGCAGCAGGGCGGAAGTCCTCTGTGGACAGCGTGCTTACGGGGCGATCCTGGTGGAGGGGCCGCACGAAAGGCACGAGAGATGGAAGCGTCGGCTGACCGCGTCAGGCGGTGGTGGCACCTGCTCGTTCCGGGACCCGCTTCAGTAGCGCGGGCTTCGGACCGATTCCAAGCCGGTCTTCTCGTCGCGGCAGTACTCGTCGGGCTGGCCGCGGTCCCGTTCTCGGCTGCCGCCGGGTCGGAGCTTTACGGGACGCAGAAACCGGTCTCGACCCGTGAACTGGCGCAGCGGAGCCGGGCGACCGCGGTGCTGCTGACCGACGGCCCGGCTACCACGGTGAGCGGACGCAGCGGGGTCTTCGCCGACTCCGCTCTGACCGCTGCCTCCTGGCAGGCGCCGGACGGATCGCGCCGGGTCGGCGAGGTAGCGGCCGACGCGGGTGCGCGGCGCGGCGACCAGGTCTCGATCTGGGTGGACCGGGCCGGAAACCCGGCCGCGCCGCCGCTGACCGCGTCCGCCGTGCTGGTCGACGCGGTGTGCGCGGCACTGGGGCTGTGGGTTTCGGCGTGCTTGCTGGTGGCCCTGATGTGCGCGGGCACGGTGGTCGCGCTGAACCGGCACCGGATGGCGGCATGGCAGCGCGAATGGGATGTCGAGCAGGAGAAGCACACCCATCCGTGAGCGTTCGGTTCAGCGGGCGACCGCCCAGGCGAGCACCAGCCCGACCGAGTTCGTGGCCACGTGCACGAGCGCCGGAGCGAGCAGACCGCGGCCGAGGTAGCGCCACCAGCAAAGGAAAACGCCCACTGCGGCTGCGGCGAGCATCGCCAGCAGCGAGACTACCGCGAGCGGCAGGCTGCCGACGGCCTGGCGCACCGCCTCGTTCTGGGTGAGGGCGAGCGACGGCAGCAGATGCCACAGCCCGAACAGCGCGGACGCGCCGAGCACCGGCCGCCAGCGCCAGCGTTCGCCTCCGCCGAGCAATGCCGGGAGCACGCCGCGGAAGGCGACTTCTTCGACCAGGACGGTGCCGAACGGGATCCGGACCAGTGCGAGCCACATGAGCTGGCCGAATCCGTGCGAGCCGACCCGTCCGTCGTGGAACAGCACGCGCAGCGGCGGGAGCGCCGCGGCGAGACCGAACCCGAGCACCACGACGGCGAAACCGCCCAGCCCGAACCGGAGCGCCCGGCGCGCGTGCTGGCGGCTGAACCCGATCTCCGCCCAGCCGATGCCGACTGCGCGCGCGAGGAGCAGGAGCACGGCCGCAGTGACCGTTCCGCAGACTGGATAGGCCCAGCCGGGCAGCACCCGGTTGGCCAGCACGGTGGCCGTCGCGAGCAGCAGCACGGCAAGAGCCACCGCTACGGTCCGGTGAGCGGTTCCTTGCGGCTGTTTCGGGACAATGGCGGGGAAGGACATCGTGATTCAGTCTGCCTCGCGACGGCAGCGACGGCTCGATCGCCCTTCCTCATCAGGTTCGCCGAGGCCTCCCGGCGGCTACGCTGCGTCCCGTGCAGGAGACACGGCTCGACCTCGCTCGGATCCGGGCAGCCCGCCGGCTGATCGACCCGGTTTTCCTCGACACTCCGCTGTATCGCTGCGAGGCGCTGGAATCCGACCTCGGGTGCGCGGTGAGCATCAAGCTCGAAACGGCGAACCCGGTCCGCAGCTTCAAAGCGCGCGGCACCGAGGTGATCACCAGCTTGCTCGCCGACATCCGCTCGACGGCCGTCGTGTGCGCCAGCGCGGGCAACCTCGGCCAAGCCCTCGCCTGGTCCGGCCGCGGCCGGGGACTCGACGTCACTGTCGTGGCGTCCCGCTTCGCGCCCGCGATCAAGCTCGATCGGATCCGCGCGCTGGAGGCCAAGTTAGAGCTGGTCGACGGCGACTTCGAGGAGGCTCGCGAGCGCGCGGTCGCCATCGCACGGCACGACGGCATCCGACTGGTCGAAGACAGCCTGGACCTCGAGACCTGCGAAGGCGCGGGGACCATCGGACTGGAACTGGTGGCGACGGAGCCCGCGTTCGACGCCGTCCTGATCGCACTGGGCGGAGGCGCGATGGCCACCGGGATCGGTCAGGTGCTCAAGGCTTGTGCGCCCGAGGTCGAGGTGATCTGCGTCCAGCCAAAGGGCGCACCGGCGATGACCCGCTCCTGGCGCGAACGGCGCGTCGTCACGACCGACTCGACCGACACCATCGCCGACGGCGTCGCCGGACGGCGGCCCATCCCAGCAGTCCTGGACGACCTGCTCCTGCTCGCGGACGACGCCGTCCTGGTCGAGGAGTCTTCGATCGTCGCCGGGATGCGGCTGCTGCTCGACCGCGCTGACCTCGTCGTCGAACCCTCTGCCGCACTTGGCATCGCGGCGATTCTCGAAGACCGCGACCGTTTCGCCGGACGGCATGTGGCCACCATCGTCTGCGGCAGCAACGTCGACCCAGCCGCCTATCACCGCTGGGTCGGCGCGGCTTCGCACTAGAGGCCTGGAGGATCGGCTCGGTGACGGCGGACGCAGCCAGGCTCCCGGCAAAACGGACGAAAACCCTTGCGGTGCCTGAGGAATCGCCGCTCGGTCAGGTGTGAGCGATCCCGCAACCATGTCCGTGGGCAATTGTTGCATACTGCATCAATGTCGTCGGGTGAGAGTGCGGGGAAACGCGGGCTGGTCGTGCCCGCTCGGCAGCCGGTGGGCCGGTGGGTGCGGGAGAGCCGGGCGGGGCTGGTCGGGCTGGCGGTGCTGATCGGGGCGGGCGCGGGGCTGGGCGCGGTGGTGTTCCGGTGGCTGATCACCACGTTCACGCACGTGTTCTCGGGACACGCGGACTATTCGGACGCCGGGCGTGCGGCGCACTCGTGGTTCCCGGCGCTGGGACCGTGGTTCCTGCTGCTGGCCCCGGTGATCGCGGGCCTGATTTACGGGCCGCTGGTCTACCGGTTCGCCCCGGAAGCGCGCGGGCACGGGGTGCCGGAGGTGATGTACGCCGTCGCCGAGCGGGGCGGCCGGATTCCGGTGCAGGTGAGCGTGGTGAAGGCGCTGGCCTCGGCGCTGACGATCGGCTCCGGCGGTTCGGTGGGCCGGGAAGGCCCGATCGTGCAGATCGGGTCCGCGCTGGGTTCGGCGCTGGGCCGGGCGGCGCGGCTGCCGGAATCGCGGCTGCGGGTGCTGGTGGCGTGCGGCGCGGCGGGCGGGATCGCGGCGACCTTCAACGCGCCGCTGGCCGGTCCGTTCTTCGCGATGGAACTGATCCTGCGGGATTTCGCGGCGGAATCGTTCGGGGCGGTGGTGCTCGCGAGCGTGACGGCGAGCGTCGTCGGGCGGGCGGTGCTGGGGAACGCGCCGTTCCTGGACCTGCCGCCGTTCACGCTGCGCAGTCCGGTGGAGTATCTGCTGTTCGTGGCGCTGGGCCTGGTGGTCGGCGCGTGCGGGGTGCTGTTCACCCGGGTGCTGTACTGGATCGAGGACCTGTGCGACCGGCTGTGGCGAGGCCCGGAGTGGCTGCGCCCGGCCGTCGGCGGGATCTTCCTCGGCGGGCTGCTGCTGGCGCTGCCGCAGATGTACGGGGTGGGCTATCCCGTGCTGCAGAACGCGGTCGAAGGCAAGTACGTCCTCGGATTCCTGCTGGTCCTGATGCTGGGGAAGATCGTGGCGACCAGCCTGACGATCGGCATCGGCGGCTCGGGCGGGGTGTTCGCGCCGTCGCTGTTCATCGGCGCGATGGCGGGCACCGCGTTCGGGATCGCGGTGCACACGTGGTTCCCGTCGGTGACGGCGTCGCCGGGCGTGTACGGGCTGATCGGCATGGGCGCGGCGTTCGCCGGTTCGGCGCGGGCCCCGATCACGGCGGTGATCGTGCTGTTCGAGCTGACCGGGCAGTACTCGGTGATCCTGCCGATGCTGACCGCGATCGTGATCGCGACGGCCGTGAGCCGCGCGCTGAGCCGGGACACGATCTACACGCTGAAGCTCCGTCGCCGCGGCATCGATCTGGACAAACACCCCTCCGCGCGGCGATTGGCGGGCACGAAGGTCTCCGCGGTCACCGAACCGCTGCCGGAGCCGCTGCGCGAGGACCTGCCGCTGGAGTTGGCCGCGCACGCCCTCGCGCTGTCCGGCCACGGAATCCTGCCGGTCATCGACGAGGACGGCCGGTACCAGGGCTGCGCCACGGCCCGCGCGGTAGCCGAGGCAGTGGCCGAAGACCACGCGGGCCGGGTAGGAGATCTCGCCGAACTGCCTCCGCCGGTGACGAGCGATTCCACGCTCGCCGATGCGCTCGACGCGTTGAGCCAGGCGCCGGGAACCGGCCTTCCGGTGCTGACCGGGACTGACGAGCTGACGGGGTGGATCACGCACCAGTCGGTGCTGAGCGCGCTGGAACCCGCGGCGAACCGCCGCTGAGGAGCTGGCTCTCGGAACGGCGACCGCGTCCCGGGAGCTCCCGGGACGGAGATCGGCCGAAAGTGGCCGGTTCGTGGCCTGGCCTGTCCGGTTTCGAGCGGCGATCCTTGGCCGCATGGCGATACGGGCGCTCCACCTCGAAGAAGGACTCCTCCGGTGAGGTCCCTGTCTCGCGCTCCCGCCAGGCTGGCCGCCGCCGTCGCGACAGCTCTCGCCGTGCTGGCGCCACCCGCTGCGCACGCGGACGAGCAGGCCCAGCCTGTCCTCGCCGACGGGTTCGGCCTGACCCAGGTCGGCTCGGCGACCGGAACCGGCACCGACTTCGTCCTCACCGTGACCACCGCACAGGTCGCTGGCCCGCATCACCTCAAGATCATTCTTCCGGCCGGCTACGACTCCCACCCGGCCAAGCGCTATCCGGTGTTGTACTTCCTGCACGGATCCCCGGACGACCCGGCCGCCCAGGGCTATCCGGCGCTGACCGCCTCCAGTTCGGTGATCACGGTCATCCCGGACGGCGGCCACCGCGGCTGGTACGCGAACTGGCGTGACCCCAACACCGTGCTGGGCGCGCAGAACTGGGAGAACTTCCACCTCGACCAGGTGATTCCGTTCATCGACGCCAACCTGCGCACCATCGCGGCGAAGAAGGGCCGCGCGGTCGCGGGAGTGTCGATGGGCGGTTTCGGGGCCTTGCACTACGCCGAGGACCGCCCGGATCTGTTCAGCCAGGTCGCTTCGCTCTCGGGAGACATCGACCTGTCGGTGGACTCGATGGACTTGCGGATGGTCGCTGTCGCCACGGTGACCAACGCCGTCGGCGCGATCTGCGCTTCCGCGTCCGGTGCCGACAATTGCACCCAGGACTCCTACGCGCCTGGCGTGGACAGCGACGCCCTGTTCGGCTCGCCCTACCCGGTATTCGACGCCGATCGGCTGTGGAACGCTGCCGATCCTTCGACGCACGTGGACAAGTTGGCCGGTGTCGGAGTCTCGATCTACGTCGGCAACAACGACGCGCTGGAATTCTGGTTGGAAGGCGCAGCGAAGCACGTCAAGGATCACCTCGACGCTCTTCGGATGCCGTACTACTACGTGGATTACGGCAATGGCGCGACGTGGGGAACGAACTGCAACGGCGGCCACAACGGCTACTGCTGGGAACAGGATCTCGTCGATTACCTCTCGCGCCTGGAAAAAGCTTTCGCCGCCTGATTTCTCCGGCAAGGAAAACGACCCGCTGATTTCGCCTTAACCGCGAGGAAGGACGGTTCGATGGCGAGCAGGAGGAGACCGAGAACCGGATTGTCGCTGGCTTTCCCGGCCGCGGCGCTGCTGGTCGCGACTACGGCGACGGTCCCGGCCATGGCAACCGACCACGGGCCGGACCAGCCGACGATTCGCTACACCGAGTACGGCATCCCGCACATCATCGCGTCGAACTGGGAAGGAATAGGGGAGGGATACGGCTACGCCGCGGCCAAGGACAACATCTGCACTTTGGCCGACACCTACCTGACGGTCAACGGCCGCAGATCCCGATTCCTGGGTCCTGACGGCAAGGCGAGCCCGGGGGAGCACCAGAACACCACCACCAACCTCAACAGCGATCTGTATTTCCAGCGCATCAACGACAACCACGTAGTGGAGCGCCTGGCCGCCCAGCCCGCCCCCGACGGGCCGGAGCCGGAGGTGAAGGAAGCCATTCACGGCTACGTCCAGGGGTACAACCGGTACCTCGCCGAGACCGGGGCGGACAACATCTCCGATCCGGCGTGCCGCGGCGCCGCCTGGGTTCGCCCCATCGCGGAGTCGGACGTTTACCGGCACGCACACGCCGAGATCATCATGGGCAGCGCGGAGGCACTGCTGGACGGCGAGGTCAACGCCGCGCCGTCGGTGGCCGCCGCGCCGCCGCGGGCGCTCCCCGCGGAGGAGACCGCCCGCCGGATCGCCGACGCGGTGGCTGCCGCGCGCCGGCAGGGAATGGGCAGCAACGCGCTGGCGGTCGGTGCGCAAGGGGTGTCTGGGGGCACCGCCATGCTCCTGGCCAACCCGCATTTTCCCTGGCAGGGCAAGAACCGGATGTGGCAGAGCCACCTGACGATCCCGGGGCAAGCGGACGTCTCCGGCGCCAGCCTGCTCGGGTTTCCCGCGGTGAACATCGGGCACAACAACGACGTCGCCTGGAGCCACACGGTCGCGACAGTCGCCCCGTTCGGTCTTTTCGACGTGCAGGTGGATCCGTTGCACCCCACCGTCTACCTGGTCGACGGCAAGTGGGAGAACATGACCTCGCAGCAGGTCAGCGTCGAGGTGCTGAACAAGGACGGTTCGCTCGGCACGGTCACCAGGACGTTGTGGTCGACCCGGTACGGCCCGATCACCACCTCGCTCCAAGGCGTTCCGCTGCCCTGGGTGGTCAGCGCGCACGCGGTCCGCGACGTGAACATGGACAACCTCCGGGCGTTGAACACCTGGTTCCGGCTCGACCGGGCCAAGGACGTGCACGACGTGGTCAGCATCCTGGAGCGGACACAGGGAGTTCCCTTCTTCAACACCGTCGCCGCCGACCGCAAAGGCAACGCGCTGTACGCGGACATCCAGGCCGCGCCGAACATCACCGACGAGCACGCGCAATCGTGTCTCACCCTTACCGGCCAGCTGCTGTTCAATCAGGTGAAGCTGCCTGACGTGCCGCCGATCTCCATCTTCGACGGCAAACGCGGCGAATGCGACTGGCCCAACGACCCGAACGCCGCCGCCCCCGGCGTCCTGGATCCGCACCGGCAGCCACGCCTGATCCGGTCGGACTTCGTCGGCAACGCCAACGACAGCGCCTGGCTGTCCAATCCCGCCCAGCCCCTGGCATACCCCCGGGTCATGGGCGATTCGGCGACCCCGCGGTCGCTGCGAACCCAGCAGCTGATCCTGACCGCGCAAAACCGGATCAACGGCGCCGACGGCCTTCCCGGCCGAGGATTCACCCCGGAGACCATGCGGCAGCTGCTGTTCGCCGACCGCAGCCGGGCGGCCGATCTGGCGCTTGATTCCGTGGTGTCGATGTGCCGCGACCTTCCGTTCGGGGTCATCCTGGTCGACGGCGTCCTGGTGAACGTGAGCGAGGCGTGCCCGATCCTGGCCGGCTGGAAGGACCACAGCTACACCGTCGCCAGCCGCGGATCGTGGCTGTTCGAGAACTTCTGGTTCTCTCTCTCCGGCGGCGATCTGTTCAAGAGCGTGCCGTGGCGGGTTCCCTTCGATGTCCGGGATCCGGTGCACACCCCCAATTCGCTCGACACCGGCAACTCCGCGGTGCACGACGCGTTCGGCCGGGCGGTCATCGCACTGCGCAACGCCGGCATCCCGCTCGACGCCCCGCTGTCGGACATCCAGAAGGTCACCCGCAACGGCGAGCAGATCCCGGTCCACGGTTCGCTCTCGGATCTGGGCGTGCTGAACGTGATCAGTCCGGGCCAGAACGGCGACGGCACACTGGACGTGGTCTTCGGGTCCAGCTTCGTCCAGGAGGTGCGGTTCGCCGCCGACGGACCGCCGCAGGCCTCCTCGGTGCTGACGTATTCCCAGTCGGCGGACCCGACCTCGCCGCACTACGCCGACCAGACCAAGCTTTTCTCGGCCGGCCAATGGGTGCCCGAGCGGTTCACCGAAGACCAGATCGCGGCCTCGCCCGCGCTGAAGGTCGTGGTCCTGAACTGAGGACCCCTGATTCCCGCCGTCATCCTCGGATCGCTTGAGCGGGCGGCAGATTCCCACTGAACGGAGAGGTTGCATGAGGAAGAAGAACATCGCGGCTCTGGTGACAGGTTTGCTGGCGATAACCGGGCTTTCGGTCTGGACCGGACCGTCGGCGCGGGCCGCCACGGCGCCGTGCGACGGGACTTACTCGATCGCTGTCGGCGGGTGGCGGAGCCATTGGTGGGACGACCGGTTCTTCAACGTCACACAGCACGTCGGGTATCCGACCGACATCCCCAACGGCGCCAGCACCCAGGCCGGCGTTAACGAGCTGAACCGGCTGGTCCGCGAGCAACGCGCGGCGTGCCCGGGCCAGCACGTCAAGATGATGGGCTACTCCATGGGCGCCGCGGTGGTGCACGTCTGGGTCACCACGAACTGGACGTCGTTCGACAACGTCAACGCCATTCTCGTCGCCGATCCGAAGCGGCAAGGACCTCCGGGAGCCGACGGCGGAACCGGAGTGTTCGGCCCCGCCGTCGGAGCACCGCTCGCCGGGGTCGACCGGTTCTTCGGCAATGTGCCCGTCAAATCGATCTGCACCGTGGACTACGTCTGCGACACCTCCGCCAACCCGCTGGGGTACCCGGCCGACCACATCAACCACTACGACGTCGATTTCGACGGCAACCACCACAACGACAACGCGAACGAGCAGTGGTACAACGGCGTCTGGATGCCGTGGTAAGCCACCGATCTGTGCGGGGCCAGGCCGCACGGCGGCACCGGCGCTGAGATTCCGCCGGACCCAGCGATCTTCTCGCGCCGGGACGCGTCGGCTTGTGTCCACTGTGGTCAGTGCGGGGCGGAGTCGTCGTCGAGGGCGGCCAGTTGTCGGTGGACCCGGTCGGCGCGGTCTGTGCGGTGCTGGGTCTGGTAGAGCGCCAGCGCTTGCCGCCAGACCGCGCGGGCCTGCTCGCCGTTCCCGAGGGCGAGATACGGGTGCCCGAGCCCCTCGAGGGCTTCGGCTTCGAAGAAGGCGTGGCCGTGGTCGCGGCACAGGGCGAGTGCTTGCCGGTAGTAGTCGACGGCCATCGCGTGATCTCCGCGCCGGTGGGCGATGTAGCCGAGGCTGTCGAGGGTGTTGGATTCGGAGACGGGGTGGTGATGCCTGCGAAGCAGGGCGAGGGCGGCCTCGCAGTGGGCGCGGGCCTCGTCGAGTTCGCCGAGCAGGGCCGCGCTCCAGCCCATCATGTTCAGCACATCTCCTTGCCAGGCGGGCATTTCCAGGGCGTCGAAGAAGACGAGTGCGGCGCGCTCGTGCGCCAGTGCCTGGCGGTGGTCCCCGTGCTGGTCGCAGACCGCCGCGAGGAAGCGGAGAGCGTGGCCCTGGCTGAGCGGGTCGCCGGACGCCCCGGCCAGGGCGACCGCGTGCCGCAAGTGGTCCAGCGCGTCGTCGGGCCGGTCGAGCAGGGCGCAGGTCCAGCCGAGGAACCGCCGGGCGAGGCTCTGGGCGACGGGATCGGCGAACCGGTCGGCGGAGGCCGCTGCCGCGGACCAGACGGCGAGCGAATCGTAGTTGTGTCCCCTGCGGTGGAGGGACGGACTGAGCGCCCAGGCCAGTTGCCACACCTCGCGGTGCCAGCCGTTCTCGGCGGCGAGGCGTTGGGCGGCAAGCAGATTGGGGTGTTCCGCGTCGAACCATCGGATGGTCGCCGCCCGGTCCGCGGGCGGGCGGGGGCGACAGCCGGGCGCCGGGGGAGCGAGCCGGACGGGCTGGCGGTGCGGGTCGAGCAGCTGGCCGCTTCCGCCCGCGCTGTGCAGGTAGTGCTCGACCAGCCGCCGCAGCGCGGCGTCCCTCGTGCGTTCGGGCAGGTCGCGGCGGGCGATGGCCTCGGCGTGGAGCTTGACCAGGTCGTGCATGCGATATCGGCCAGGCAGGTGGTGGTGGACGAGCGAGACCTGCTCCAACGCCCGCAGCACCTCGGCGGTCTCGTCCTCGGGCAGTCCGGCCAGCCCGGCCGCGGCGGGCAGCCCGATGTCCGGACCGGGCGCGAGACCCAGCAGCGCGAACACCGTCGCCTGATCGGCGGTGAGCGCGCCGTGCGTCCAGGAGAGCGAGGCCCGGACGCTGGCGGCGGTGTCGTCGGCGTCGAGCGTGTCCAGCCGGTCGGAGGCGTGGCGCAGTTCGGCGGCCAGCGCCTCCAGCGGAAAGGAGGGCCGGACGGCCGCGCGAGCGGAAACCACGGCCAGCGCCAGCGGCAGCCCGGCGCAGCAGGACAGGAGCTCGGCGGCGGCGTCCGGCTCGGCGGCGAGCCGCTCGTGTCCGAGGCGGCTCGCCAGCAGCTGCCGGGCGTCGGCCGGGCCGAGAACGTCCAGCGGCACCGGCTTCGCGCCGTGGGCGGCGACGAGACCGGTCAGCCGGTCGCGGCTGGTGACGAGCACCGCGCAGGACGAACCGCCGGGCAGCAGCGGAGCCACCTGTGCGGTGTCCCGGGCGTTGTCCAGCACGATCACCATCCGTTTGCCCGCGGTGAGGCTGCGGTACAAGGCGGTCTGGGACGCCAGGTCGGGAGGGATCGCGGCGGGTTCGAGGTCGAAAGAACCCAGGAGCACCCGGACGGCCTCCTGCGCCGTCATCGGATCGCCGTGGGGCGTGAAGCCGCGCAGATCGACGAACAGCTGCCCGTCGGGGAACCGCGGCACGTTGGCGTAAGCCCAGCGCAGCGCCAGCCAGGTCTTGCCCACGCCGCCCCCGCCGATCGCCGACACCACTGCCAGCCCGCCCGACCCGAGCGCTCCGAAGACCTTGTCCACGGACGCGAGTTCGGCGCGGCGCCCGACGAATGTCCCCGCCTGGGCGGGCAATTGGCGCGGCGTCGAGCCGACCGGGCCCTGACCGCCGCTCTCGGCGCCGGTCAGCGCGGCGGCCAGCAGTTCGTGCCGTTCGGCTGGGCTCGGGCAGAGGGCGTCGGCCAGCAGACGCGCCGTGGCCATGCGGGGCTCGCCGCCCTGTCCGAGCTCGAACCGCCTGATGGACCGGACGGACACCCCGGAACGCTCCGCGAGCCGCTCCTGGGTCAGCCGGGCAGCTTGCCGCAGCTGCCGCAGCAGCACGCCGAACCGGCCTGCCAACTCGTCTCCCCTTCGCCGGCGGTGTGAAGAACAGGACGCCGCTGGGTGCGACCCAGATCGAGGGGCAGGTGCCGTCGCGTGCAGAACCCCCCTCCGACATGGTTGCGGAGGGTGTCGGGACGCGCAACGTCCGTAGCGGTGCTGGTGCCCGAACCGCGCCGACTCCTATCCCCGCCGCACTCTCGCTCAGCCGCCTTCGGTCGGCCGGAGCCCGTCCATCAAAAGGTCGAGCAGGCGACCGGCCATCGCCTTGTGCTCGGGTGAGCCAGCCACGGTGAAGATGCCGATGAGTGCGGCGGCGATGTCTTCGGCGGGGATGTCGGTGCGGAGTTCCCCGCTCGTGCGGCCGGCTTCGAGAAGGCTGTCGACGGCCGCGAGCAGTTCGGTTCTGGTGCGGGCGTGGGCGATCTCGCCGGATTCGACCATCGCGAGGAGCGTGTCGAGCATTCCGTTCTTGGTCGCGATCCAGTCCCCGAACAGGTCCATCCAGCGGCGGAGCGCGGCGGCCGGGCCGAGCTCGGCGAGCAGCTCGCGGGCACCGGCGGTGAGTCGCGAGACCTGGTCTTGGTAGACCGCGTCGACCAGTGACTCGCGGGTGGGGAAGTGCCGGTAGAGGGTCGCGATGCCGACCCCGGCTTCGCTGGCGATCGCGCGCATCGACGGCTCAGTCTCGGCCGAGGCGAACAACCGGGTCGCCACGTCCAGCAACTGCTGGCGGTTGCGGGTCGCGTCCGCTCTCGGCTTGGGGGTCGGCGCGGCAGTCAAAACGGATCACGCTCCACTTGTGCTAGCTTGGGTGACGGAAGCGGAGCATAGTCCGTTTGTGTTGCTTCAGGAGACAGGTGAGCATGAAAGAACCCAGCGCCACCACGAGCAGGGCGGTTCAGCTCGCGTCGTTCGGCGGGCCGGAAGCCTTGAGCATCCGCGAAGTGCCGGTGCCGCAGGCCGGTCCGGGCCAGATTCGTGTGCGGGTCACGGCGGCTGGCCTGAACCCGATGGACTGGTTCATGACCTCCGACGCGGAGACCGCCGCGCGGTTCGGTTTGAGCCTGCCGTGCGGGTTCGGCACCGACTATGCCGGTGCGGTGGACCAAGTCGGCGACGGCGTGCGCGAGTTCGCGGTCGGTGACCGGGTTTTCGGCGGCGTCCTGTCCCGCGCGGTCGCTGATTACGTCGTCGTGGACGTCGCGGGGACCATCGCGGTGGGCGGCGAGGCGCACCGCACACCGGATGGCGTTGACGACCGCACCGCCAGCGCCCTGGCTATCGCGGGTTGCACGGCGGCTGCGGCACTGGCGGTGGTCAACCCGGGCCCGGGCGACACGGTGCTCGTCGGCGGTGCGGGAGGCGGGGTCGGCGTGTTCGCCGTCCAGCTCGCGCGCCTCGCGGGTGCGCGAGTGATTGGCACGGGGTCGGCCGCCTCCGCTGATGCCCTGCGCGCGCTGGGGGCCGAGCCGGTCGTCTACGGAGATGGTCTGGTCGAACGGGTCCGTGCGTTGGCTCCCGCCGGCGTCACCGCCGCGATGGACTTGCATGGGACGGAAACGGCGCTGGCGGCCCGCGAACTCGGCGTGCCGGACGAACGCATCACCACCATCGCGGGCCAGATCGACGGCATCACTCCAGCGAACGGCGCCAACGCGGCGCCCGGCGCGCTCGAGAAGATCGCCGGTTTGGCGGCGGCGGGACGGCTCCGGGTGCCGATCGCGGCGACCTTCCCGGTCGAGCGGATCCGCGCCGCGGTCGAGCTTCAGGCGGAGCGCCACGTGCACGGGAAGGTCGTCATCGACCTCTAGGAACCGGGAACCGGGTCCGGGGTTTTCGGGCTATCGCGCCAGAACCTGGCGGAGGACATCGCGCGGCGCCGAACTCGCGTACGCGTTCCTCGCCGCCGAGCGGGTCGGTGTACTCGCGGCCGAGGCCGATCTGGCGGGCGGCGAGGCCGATCCCGAATTCGGTGGCCAGTTTGCCCGCCGCGGCCAGCCAGTCCGGTCCGCCGATGCCGGTAAGGAAGACCTGGGCCGTAGATTCGGCAGAACCAGAATTCTTGATGCCGACGGCTGAGCACCACGCTGCCGCTAGGGTGTCGACTGCTCCGCGAAAATCCGGACGAAGACACGAAGCTGACACCAGGAGGTCAGGTGGCCCCGTCCCGTGTCGACGAGATCGCTCGGCTCCTCGACTGGCGCGAAGAGTTCACGCCGGAAAAGGAGTGGTCAGACGTTGAACGCGAACTTGGCACACCGCTGCCAGCCGACTATAAGGAACTTTTGACCCGCTTCCCGGGCGGCGTATTTCGCAGGATTGTTATCCGGAGTCCGGTCGCGACTGAGCAGGACTGGATCAAGTACAAGCGCGATCTTGACGAACTCCTGAATATCCTCGGCGACGAGGACCTCGAATACCTCACCGACGTCGACTACGGTCTCTTCCCCGAGCCTGGGGGCTTGCTGCCGTGGGGAACTGACGGTCAAGGCGGAACCTTCTGCTGGATCACCACATCGACCGACCCGGACGCCTGGAAGATCGCTTACCACAGCCAAGGCGCGGACGAGTGGCGCGAGCATCCAGGCCCGACCACGCGGCTTCTCTACGAAATCCTGTCGAACACCGGCGAGGAAAACCTTCTGGGGTGGGATTTCACCGGCATTCCCGTGGAGTACATCCGATCGCCCGCGCGCTAGCCGGGACTGTTCCGGGCTGGCGGCGTGTGATCGCTCGGCCTCGTCGGCAGGTGACAGGAGCCGTCGCGACCGCGTTCGCCAAGTTCCCCCGATCCAGCAGTCCCGGCCGACTTCATCCCCGCCCGGCACGGGATCTTCCCCGCCGGACCGGACCGGCTTCGGCGGCAGTCAGAGGTCGAGGACCGTCACGGTCACCTGGGCGATGTCGCCGGGATCGAGGCTTTCGGCTTTGCGCACCGCGCGTTTGACCGGGAGCACGTACCCGCGCTCGCTGTCCGGGAAGATCGAGGTTCGCCAGGTAGTAGCGCCGACGCGGACCAGGACGCGCATCGACCCGAACCCGCGACGGGGCCCGCCCAGTTCGCGGATTTCGTCCGAGACGTCGCCGGGCAGGCTGACGAAGGTCCAGGTGTCGGTCCGCCGCGCGTCCCAGATCCACAGTTCGGCGTCGAAGTGCACTTCCACTCCGTCAGGTTCGCACGCGACACCGACAATTTCCGGGGCGAGCTGCGCGATCAGGCAGTCGTGAAGCGCACGACAGGCCGGTCAGCCGCGCGCTTCGGGAAGTTCGACGACGAACCGTGCCCCGCCGCCCGGTCTGCCCTCCGCCCACACCCGCCCGTCGTGGCGGTACACGTGGTCCGCGACGATCGCCAGTCCCAATCCCGTTCCCGAGTCGGGATCCCGCCGTCCGGCGTGCGATCCCCGGGAGAACCGCTCGAAAATCCGCTCCCGGAGTTCGGCGGGCACCCCCTCGCCCGCGTCGTCCACCTCCAGCCGGACGACGCCGTTGCTTGCGTGTGCGGCCACGCGGACCGCACCGCCGCCATAGCGGGCCGCGTTGTCGAGCAGGTTCGCCAGCACCCGGTCGAGGCGGCGCCGGTCCGCGGCTACCAGCAGGGGTTGCGCGGAGAGGTCCAGCGCGGGACGCGGGGCGGGACTGCTCGCGACTCCGCTGCGGACGAGCGGGCCGAGGTCGACCAGTTCGCGTTCTTCGCCGTTGTCGGCCTGGTCGACGGCCGAGATCTCCAGCAGGTCGAGCACCATGCCGCGAAACCGGTGCAGTTCGGCCAGCAGGAGCTGCAGCGCCTTCTGCGCGGGCGCGGGCATGGCGTCGCGGCGGCGTTCGAGCACTTCCGCGACGGTGGTCATCGTGGTGAGCGGCGAGCGCAGTTCGTGACTGACGTCGGCGGCGAACCGGGCGTCGCGGCGGACTCGCTGTTCCAGGGCGTCGGCGGTCGAGTTGAAGGTCTCGGCGAGGGGAGCGAGGTCCGGACCGGCCTGTTCGGGCAGGCGGGCGCGCATGTCGCCGCGTGCGATGCGGGCGGCGGTCTCGGTGAACGCGGCGAGCGGACGCAGCGCGCGCCGGGCCGCCCAGGCACCGAGGACGACGCCGAAGAGCCCGCACGCGACGGTGCCCGCGATGAGGATCATGCGCAGCTTGCGGAAGGTCCGTTCCAGCCCGAGCAGCGGATGAAGCTCGACGTAGAAACCGTCCTGGGTGGCGAGTCGTTGGGCGACCGCGAGGACCGGGACTCCGTCGGCGGTGAAGCGGTCGTGCGCGGGCGCGCCGGGACGGGCCCGGGAGAGCAGGCCGGGCGGGAGGAGGTCGGGCCGGACCGGGCGCCCGGCGGTCTGCCAGCCGCCGGGCAGGGACACGAGGATCGTCGAATTCGGTCCGGAGGTGAGGCCGGACAGCAGTTCGCCGAGACCGCCGGACTGGGAGCGGACCTCGTTGTCGACCAACCGCGCGTTGACCCGGGAATGACGGTCGGCGCTCTGCTGGCGTTGGTTCAGCAGGTACTCGGTGGCGAGGTGCCAGGTCGCCGCCGACAGCGCGCTCACCACGACCAGCAGACCGAGCCCGAACGCCGCGGAAACCCGCCAGCGCAACGAAAGCCGGGACCGGTTCACTGCTGGGGCTTGGCGCGGTAGCCGATGCCCCGGACTGTCAGCACGAGGCGCGGACAGTCGGGATCCGGCTCGACCTTGCGCCGCAACCGCCTGATGTGCACGTCGAGCAGCCGGGTGCCGCCGAAGTAGTCGCGGCCCCAGATCCGGTGCAGCAGCTGCTCCCGCGTGACGACCTCGCCCTCGGCGGAGGCCAGCTCGGCCAGCAGCCGGAATTCGGTGCGGGTGAGGCGAATCGGGGTGCCGTCGCGGGAGACGGTCTCGTCGTGCGTGCTCAGCATCAGATCGCCGACCTGGAGGCAGCACCGCCGGACTGGCGCGGAGCGCCTGAGCAGCGCGCGAATCCGGGCCGCCAGCTCACCGGCGACGAGCGGCTTGGTCACGTAGTCGTCCGCGCCGGCTTCCAGGCCCGCGATGACGTCCTGGCTGTCGGCGCGAGCGGTGATGACGATGACCGGCAGGTCGCCGCGCACCCGCAGCTCCTGACAGACGGCGAACCCGTCCATGCCGGGCAGCATCAGGTCGAGCAGGACCACGTCCACGCGCACCGATTCCAGCATCTGCAACGCATCCTCGCCGCACGCGGCCTGCGCCACCATGCAGCCCTGGTCAGCGAGCGCGAGCGAAAGCGCTTCGCTGATCAGGGCGTCGTCCTCGACCAGCAAGACTCGCACCGTCATCGGGCCGCCCCTCCGCCGCAGAACATGCCCTAGAAATTGTTCCCTATCGCGGCAAGACCGGGGCCGATGCGGATTCCGTCGTGCATCGCGGCGGACGGCGGGGTTTTCAGCGGGTCCGGCCCTTGCTGCCAGCGGGCAGGCAGTGACCCAAAGAGGGTCCTTGGCCTCTCGGGCGGCCGGGGCGGTCGTTGCCACGATGAAGCATCAGCGGAATCTCGCACGACGGGAGAACGACAGTGATCTCGGCCCGGTACCTCGTAATCGGCGGCGTCGTGGCCGCACTCGCCGGCACGGTCATCGCGAACCAGCCCGCTTCCGCCCGAACGGCGTCCTGCCGGACCAGCGGATTGCACGTCGCGCTTGGCCGGGGAGAGGGGGCCGCCGGGCACTACTACGTGCCGATCGTCTTCACCAACTCCGGCAGCGGCGCCTGCGCCTTGGGCGGCCATCCCGGAGTTTCCTACGTCGCGGGCCCGGATCGGCACCAGGTGGGCGACGCCGCCGTACGGGAACCCGGCGTGGCGCCGAGGCTCACGTTGGCACCCGGCCAATCCGCCATGGCGTGGGTCGACCAGGTCGACGTCGACGTTTACGACCCGGCGAGCTGCGCACCTCGACCGGTCTACGGCTTGCGGGTTTATCCGCCGGGCAACACCGAGTCGGCGATCGTGGCGGAGCCCGGCGCGCGGGCGTGCGCGAAGCACATGCCGGGCCAGCGCCCGCTCGCTGTCCGGGCGGTTCAAGAGCGCTGACGGCTGAACGGTGCGCTGCCTGTCCGGGCAGCGCGCCGTTCAGCTCAAGGCAATTGCCGCACCAAGTAATCCCACACTGCTCCCACCGCGCGTGGGTGATAGATGCGCCCCTGACTCCTCCGGCGGTGACCAACTGGGCCACCCGCCGAACGACTGTGTCAGCAACTGCTGTTCACATGCCCGGTCCAGCACCACTGCGGCGACCGTCGCGCTCTCGACTGAATCGCCGACCGCCACGATCCCGTGGTTCACCAGGAACACCGCACGCGCATTGCCCAGTTCCGCGGCCAGGGACTTGCCCAATTCGGGCGTCAGGATCAGATCAGCGGTTTCCGGATAGCGAGGCACCTCAGGCGGCACGAACAGGTTCGCCGCATGGCTCACCGGCCGCAGTTCCTGTCCGGTCGCGGCTAGGACGACGGCGTGCGGCGCGTGCGTGTGCACTACCGCGTTCACCTCGGGCCGTGCCGCGATGACCTCGGTGTGGATCGGGTATTCGCTGTGCCGCGGGCCGCCGCCGGAGACGACCTCGCCGTCGGCGTTGACCAGGTGCACCCGCTCCGGGGTGACCTCCTCCATGCGCCATTCGGCGGACTTGATCCACACGCCCCGCCCGTCGGCGTCGCGGCAGGAGACGTCGCCCCAGATGAGGTCGCCTTGTCCGGCGGCAGCCAGGATCCGGGACGAGAGCGCGACGAGTTCCTGTTGCGTGCTCATCGGTGCACCAGCCCGCCGTTAACGCTCAGGGTCTGGCCGGTCAGGTCGTCGGCCCCGGCGGGGCGGTGCAGCGATTGGGCTCGCAGCATGGCCTCGCGTTGTTCCGGCGTCACGGTTTCCCGCGCGACTTCGGTGTAGACCGGGCCCGGCGAGAGGGTATTGACCCGGATGCCGAATTCGCCGAGTTCGCGCGCCATCGAGAACGTCATGCCGTGTCCGTGATCTCCCAGAACGGTTTCATCTTGATGGTGGAGAAGATCGCGGCGTTGTTGATCAGGCCATCGACCCGCCCGTACGCCTCGGTCAAGAACGCAGCGAACTCCGCGCAGCTGGAGACATCGAGGGCGTACGCGCTGGCTTTTCCGGGACCAGCAAAGAAGCGGCGGTGGCTTGGACACTCTCGAGGTTGCGATCGGCGAGTACGACGGTCGCGCCTTCGGAGACCAGCCGGCGCGCGTAGGCCGCGCCGGTCACGACGGCGACCTTTCCGGCGAGTCCGTTGAGGGTCGGGTCAGGCTCCGGCTTCGGTAGGAGGGTCCGCCGTCCGGAACGATCTTTGTGGACAGCAGCGTCAGGCAGCCGGGGCAGAACGCTTAGCGCAGCAGGACTTCCCGGTCGACGAACGCGGCGGGATCGGCGTGGACGCCGAGTCCGGCCCGGCGCGCGTGCGGCGCAGCGGTTTCGCGCTCAACCAGAGACGTTCGGAACGAGGTGTGGCCGCGGTCGGAGTCCCGGTGCACGGCGCGGACGGGACCGTCGTCGCCGGGTTGTCGGGGTCGATGCCGAGCGGTGCGGTACCAGAAGGATCGGCTGCCGACGCTGGAAGCGGATCTGCGCGGGTAAAACCCTATTTGAGCGCCGCCGCGAAAGCCGCGTGCACGTTGAGAAATTGCTGTACCGGCAGTTCCGCCGCGATCCCGGGCCGCTGCGGGGCCAGTCTTTTGGCCGCCCAAGCACTCCAGCGCACGTGCGCTTCAGCGACGCTCAGCTGGGCCGCTTCGGCGGCATGACGCGCGTTGACGCCGCTCAGGATCGCTTGGTGCATCAGCGCGGGAGTCGAACGTTGTTCCCACGCGCGCAAGGACGCCATCGAAGAGAGCCGGTGCAGCGTCGAGGACACCGTCGGCGGCGCCGAACGGGGCAGCGGAAAACCACGTTCGAGCGGTCCTCTGCGCGGCGTCGCGCCATCAGCGTCGTCAGTGATCAAACTCGTCATCAGAGTCCCTCCGACGTGCGGTTACCCGTCCCGGGACGCGCGAAACCTTGATCGTCCGGCGGTGCGGGCGTTGCCGGGCAGCAGCGGGTCGATCTCGACCGGGTCCAGGTGCGGATCGCGCAGCAGGGAACCGAAGGCGGCTTTCGCGACGGCCAGGATCGGCACCGCGAGCAGCGCTCCGACGATCCCGGCGATTTCGAGACCGAGCGCGATGCCCAGCACCACGGCCAGCGGGTGCAGCCGGACCGCGCGCCCGAGCAGCAACGGCTGCAGCACATGGCTTTCCAGCTGCATCACCGCGACGACGATCGCGAGCACGATGCCCGCGGCGACGAATCCGTTGGCGACCAGGGCGATCAGCACGGCGACCGCGCCGGTCACCACCGCGCCGACGATCGGCACGAACGCGCCGATGAAGATCAGCGCCGCCAGCGGCACCGCGAGCGGAACCCCGACCACCCAGACGCCGACGCCGATGCAGACCGCGTCCACACAGGCCACCGCCACAGTCGCGCGCACGTAACTGACCAGCGAGGCGAACCCGCGGCGACCGGCGACGTCGATCTCGTCCCGCGAGGAGGCGGGCACGATCCGCAGCAGGAAACGCCACACTTGATTGCCGCTGTAGAGAAAGAAAACGAGCACGAACAGCGTCAGCAGCATCTCGGTCAGCACGCCGCCGACGGTCGCGGCGGTGGAGAGCACGCGGGCGGAGAGTTCGGCCGTGTTGCCCTGGATAGCGTTGACCGCCTTGTCGAGCAGCTGCTGCAACTGGGGCAGGTGCAGCGGGCCGTGCTGCAGCCAGTTGTTGATCCTCGCGAGACTGGCTCCGATCTGGCTGCTCAGCTGCGGCAGACTCGCGGTGACCGTGGTGATCACCAGCGTGAGAACCCCGCCGAGGACGGCGAGCCCGACGACGATCGCGACGAGCGTGGCCAGCGCGCGTGGCACGTGCCAGCGCACCAGCCGCTCCACCAGCGGCGCGAACAACGCCGACAAGAGCAGGGCGATCCCGATCGGCACGGTGACGCTCGCGAGATAGCCGAGCGTCCACGCGACGACGCCGAGCATGGTCAGGACGAGCAGGAATCGCCAGCTGGCCGCCGCCGCGACGCGCAGCGACCACGGCACCGCGTCGGCGGCGTCCCGGCGTCGATGGCGGTTCGCGCCCGCGATCCGGCGGGCCGGGACGCTCATCCCGCCGCTGCCTCTGCCTTGGCCGACAACGGCTTCGCGCCCGATTCGAGCGAGCGCCGTTCATCGCGTGCCCCCAGCACCGCCTCGGCGATCATGATGCCCGTACCCAGGCGGTAGCCGGAAGCGATGGTGCCGACGAGCATCAGTCCACACCAGAGCAACCGGCCCATCCGTGCTGATACATCGGTTCGCACCACGTCGATCACCTCGCGCCGCGAGTTCCCGGCGGGGATCACTCGCAAACGGCGCGGCTGGAACCAGTCGACGCCTCGGGCCGGACGGAGCCGTCAGGCCCGGTGCGGTCCATTGCGGATATCTGGTGGTCAAGCTTCGACGGGAGTACGTGGTCGCCGCCGCGACCTTCGACCGACCGCCGCACGGAAGCGGCTCCCGCTTTGGGCCGTACTGGAGACGGGCAGCTGGTGATGGCGTGGCGCGGTGCGGGCACCGACAGCCTGATCTGGTGGTCGACCGGAGGACAGCGCACGATCTTCCGCGAGTCGCGGGCGCAGTCCAGGCGACGACTCGCTTGGACTGCGCCCGAGTCCCGCTATGACCTCGTCGCACCCAGCACGTCGCCGTTGTGCTGTCCTACCTCCGGTGCGGGCCTCGGAGGAAGCCGGTCCCCGTCCACCTGGATCGGCGACTTCGGCGCCCAATGCGCCCCCGCCCCGGGCTGGTCGACCTCCCCGAACAGCGTCAGTTCCCGAAGCGCGGCACCGCCATCCCGGCCGAGTTCGGCGAAGCTGCGGTACCGCTCCCACAAAATGCGGTGCCGCGTAAGCACTTCAGCCACCTCGGCGTACGGCGTCTGCCCGAACCACCGCGCGAGCAGCGGCGTGATCACGTCCCGGTGCCGGTACCGGTCGGACTCGGTGGCGAACGAGATCCCCAGCGACTCGCCCAACCCGGCGAAGGCGTCGGAAAGCCCGGTCGCGGCCAGCATCTTCTGCCAGTGCCGTTCAGTGAGCAGCACGATCATCACCCGCACACCGTCGGCAGTCTCGAAATCATCGCCGTAAGTACCGTAGATCTCGTTGCCGGACTTCGTGCGCGCGTGGTCGGTCAGCTGCGCTTCGGCGAGATAGCCGAGATTCCCGGCCGTAGCGAGCGCGACGTCCTCCAGCGCGACCCGGATCGACCGGCCCTCTCCGGTGACCTGCCGGTGCCGTTCGGCGGCCAGCAGCCCGATCGAGAGGTACAGCCCGGCGCAGACGTCCCACGCGGGCACCACGTGGTTCACCGGAGCCGAACCCGTGCCGGTGAGCAGCGGGAAACCAGTCGCCGCCTGGACGGTGTAGTCGACCGCCGCGCCGCCGCCTGCCCGGCCGTCCAGCAGGACGTGGATGAGGTCCGGGCGGCGAGCGCGCAAGGCTTCGTACCCGAGGTCCGCGTGTCGCGAAGTGTTCGTCACGACCACGCACGGGCCGCCGTCGACGATCAGGTCGGCGACCCGGCGACGGTCCGCTTCGGACTCGAGGTCGACGGCGACGGCGCGTTTCCCCTTGTTCAGCCCGGACCAGTAAAGGCTGGTCCCGGAGTCGGAAAGCGGCCAGCGCGTACGGTCGGCGGCGCCGCCGAGCGGTTCGACCCGCACGACGTCCGCACCGAGCTGGGCGAGCGTGAGCCCGCACAGCGGCGTCGCGACGTATGCGGACAGTTCGACGACCCGCAGTCCGGCCAGCAGCGCGGGGTTCATGCGTCGTGCACCCGGGAGAAGTCGGGCTTGCGGCGTTCGCGGTGCGAGGCGAGGCCCTCGTGCACTTCCGGACCGCCGAAGCCGTAGAACTCCAGTGCCAGCGAGGAGTCGAAGATCGCGCCCGCGAGCTGGCGGTACCAGAGGTTGAGGCTCTGCTTGGTCCAGCGGATCGCGGTGGGGGCGCCGTTCGCGAGTTCGTGCGCGATCTCGCGGGCGGTGGGCAGCAGGTCGGCTTCCTCGTCGACGCACAGCGACACCAGGCCGATTCGCTCGGCTTCGGCTCCGTTCAGCGGGCGGCAGGTCATGAGGTAGTACTTGGCTTTGGCCATCCCGCACAGCAAAGGCCAGCACACTGCTGCGTGGTCGCCCGCCGCGACGCCGAGGCGGGTGTGGCCGTCGATGATCTTGGCGTTGGCGGTGACCACGGAGACGTCCGCGAGCACGCCGGCGACGAGCCCGGCGCCGACGGCGGGGCCGTGGATCGCCGAGACGATCGGCTTCGAGCAGTCGATCACGTTGTAGACGAGGTCACGCGCCTCCCGCATGGTGCGGGATCGCGCTTCGAAGTCGGTGGCCAGCTTCTCGACCAGGTCGAAGGACCCGCCCGCGGAGAATCCCTTGCCTTCGCCGCGCAGCAGAACGGCTTTCACTGCAGGGTCGCGGTCGAATTCGCGCCAGACGTCGGCGAGATCAGCGTGCGCGGCTTCGCTCACCGCGTTGAGGTTCGGGGCGTCGAGGACCAGTTCGAGGACGCCGTCCTCGTCCGGCCCGTCGATCCGCAGGTTCTCGAATCGTGCGTAGCGACTCATGCCGCTCCCTTCTTGCCGTCGCCGAGGAACAGGCCCTCGCGGTCGTATTTGCGCAGTTGCCGAACGTCGTCGGCGGTCACCTCGGGCAGTTCGCGCAGGTCGTCCGCGACCGCGAGGTCCCAGCCGCACCGCGACCGGACGTGCGCGACGCGTTCGGCCAGCGGCTCCGGACCGGGCGCGATCGCGGTGAGCACCAGTTCGCCGTCGCGCTGGGTCAGGATGCCCAGATCGGTGACCACGGCCCGGACCCGTGCGCCGGGGCTGGTGACGTAACTGCAGTTTTCGATGAACCGCCGCGGGCTCATCGTCCCGACGACGTACGTCTCGTCCGCACCGGTCACGACGTCGTTCCCGCCGCCGGAACCGACGAGATACGGGCCGCCGACGACGCGGGTGGTGTTGATGTTGCCCTGCCGGTCGATTTCCGCCGCCCCGACGCAGGCGATCGAGCGCGTCGCCGGGCCGTTCACGAGATTCCCCAGCGCCTGTTCGGTGTCGAGCAGCATCGAGGACGACGAGAAGTTGGCGAAGCTGAAGATGAACGGGTCGCCGGGCGTCGGCGAGTAGTCCCACAGGCCGAGTTCGGCCGCCAGCGCGACCTCGTGCCCGTCGGCCTTGGCCTGTTCGACGGCCACCCAGGCGGCGAGATTCGCCAGACCGGCACCGGCGAGCACGCCGTCGGCGCCGATTTCGGCGATCCGCGACCGGACGAGTGCGGCGAGCCAGGTCGCGGCGCGTTCCGGACGCGTCACTGGCCCGGTGTGCTCGCCGCGACCGGTCGGCGGAGTCGGCTGCCCGAGCGTGCGAGTCAGGTTGCTGAGCCGCGCTTCGCCGAGTTTCGCCAGGTAGGTGTCGTGGTCGACGAGGATCCATTCGCGGATCCAGTCGTCGAAGTCCGCCGAACGGCTCGCTTCCCGCGCCGCGATCCAGAACTCGACGTCCTCGGCGTAGCCGTCCACCGGCAGCCGCGCGCCCTCGGTGCCGGGGAAGACCCCGCCGGGATGGGCACCGAACGGAGCCTCGACGACAGCCAGCACCCGGTGCGCCGGAATGCGAACGAACGAAGCCCACGGGCGCAGGTCGTCGACGACTTTCTCTACCGTCGCCAGCACTCCGCGACGAGCGGCGAACGCGCCGATCGAGCCTTCGAACATCGGCGGCGCGATCGCCAGATTGCCCTGCCGGTCGGCGACCGCGGCGTGCGCGATCGCGACATCCGGGGTGAGCGGCGCGACCAGGCCGACGCGGCCGAACGGCGTGTCGACCTCCGCGTAGCCGGGGTTTTCGGTCATCGACGAATCGCGCACCGAGCCCGTGACCACTGCGGGCACGCCGGTCGCCGCGGCGCGCAGACCCTGGATGTAGCTCAGGAACGACCAGTTCTCGACCTCGACCGAGCCGTCCGCATAGGACTGCTGGAACACCGGATTCGGTGTGAACACGGGAAACGAATCTCCCGAGTAGACAGTCACGACCTTCTCCAGGCACCCGGAGCGGAACAGCACCGCGCCGAGCGACGACAGGCTCGCCATGATCAGCGTGAACCGCGACGGCCGGTGCCAGTGCTGCCGCGCGATCTCGCGCACGAGCGCGCTCCAGCGGCTGTGTCCCAGGATGACGTGCAACGCGTCGCCCTCGCGCACGTGACGGGAGACCGCTTCGTCCAGACGGCAGAATTCGGTCATCCGGCCACGACCACCAAGGTTTCGGCGACGCACGCCGGCTTCGCCGCGCCTTCGAGTTCCACGGTGTACCGCGTGGTGACGGTGACCCCGGCGGCGCTGTCTTTCGCCTCGGCGAACGTCGCACGGGCGCGCAGCCGGGACCCGACCGGAACCGGGGACGGGAAGCGGACCTTGCCCAGCCCGTAGTTGATCCGCGCGGACCCGAAGTCGAGCCGGACCAGCTGCGCGCTGAAGAACGGGATCAGCGAGAGGGTCAGGAAGCCGTGCGCGATCGTCGACCCGAACGGCCCGTTCGCGGCCCGCTCGGGATCGGTGTGGATCCACTGCCGGTCGCCGGTGGCCTCGGCGAACGCGTTGATCCGCTCCTGGTCGACAGTGAACCACTCGGTCGGCCCGATGTCCTCGCCCAGCGCGGCCCGGATTTCCTCCGCCGAGCCGAAAACCCGGGTCACTCCGACACCCGCTCGAACACCGCGGCCAGGCCCTGTCCGCCGCCGATGCACATCGTCTCCAGCCCGTACCGGGCTTCGCGGCGCTGCATTTCCCGCGCCATCGTGGCCAGGATCCGGGTGCCGGTCGCGCCGACCGGGTGGCCCAGCGAGATCCCGGAGCCGTGCACGTTGAGCCGGTCGAAGTCCTTTTCGCCGAAGCCCCATTCGCGGGTGCAGGCCAGCGCTTGCGCGGCGAATGCCTCGTTGAGTTCGATCAAGTCGAGGTCGGAGATCTTCAGCCCGGCACGCTCCAGCGCGAGCGCCGAGGCGGGCACCGGACCGATGCCCATCACCTTCGGCTCGACCCCGGCCACGCCGTGGGAAACCAGCCGCACCAGCGGGCGCAAGCCCAGTTCAGCGGCACGTTCGCGGGTGGTCACGATGCACACGGCAGCGGCGTCGTTCTGTCCGCTCGCGTTGCCCGCGGTCACCGTCGCGTCCGGATCCTGCTTGCCCAGCACGGGTCGCAGCTTGGCGAGCGTTTCGACGGTGGTGTCCGGACGCGGGTGCTCGTCGGTGTCGACGACGACGGTGCCCTTCCGCGTCTCCACCGGCACCGGAATGATCTCCTCGGCGAACACCCCGGACTGCTGCGCGGCGACGGCCCGCTGATGCGACGTGGCGGCGAGCCGGTCCTGCTCCGCACGGGTGATGCCGTACTGGCGTCGCAGGTTTTCGGCGGTCTCGAGCATCCCGCCGGGCACCGGGTAGTGCTTGCCGCCGGGCGTCTGGCGGCCGCGGGTCAGGGAATCGTGCAGCATGACGCCCGCGCCGGTCGCTCCCCAGCGGACGTCGTTCGCGTAGAAGACGGTGTTGGACATGCTTTCCGCGCCGCCCGCGACGATCAGGTCGCTCGCGCCCGCCTGCACCTGCAGCGCGGCCAGCAGCACCGACTGCAGCCCGGAACCGCAACGCCGGTCGACCTGCATTCCGGGCACGGTGACCGGCAAACCGGCGTCGAGCGCGACGACGCGGCCGATCGCGGGGGCCTCGGCGCTGGGGTAGCAGTGGCCGAGGATGACGTCGTCGATCGCTTCGGCGGGCAGGCCGGTGCGGTCCAGCAAGCCCTTCAGCGCGATCGTGCCGAGGTCGGCGGCGGGCACGCTCTTGAGCGAACCGCCGAAACGGCCGATCGGCGTGCGGACAGGTTCGCAGATGACGGCGTCACGCATGGGGAGTGCCTTCCTCGTGATAGTCGGCTTCGAGGCTGGTGCGCGGTCCGGCGGCACCGATGAGGGTCAGGGTCGCGCCGCCGGGACGGGGCTCGGTGCGCAGCTGCGCTGGCTGGCCGCAGAACAGCGGGGCCAGGTTGCGGTGCGCCAGCCGGGTCACTCGCGCGGCGGGGGAGTCCAGGCGCAGTACCTCGGCCAGCGCCAGCGACATCAACGGGCCGTGCACGACCAATCCCGGGTAGCCCTCGACTCGGGTGGCGTAGGGCCAGTCGTAGTGGATGCGGTGCGCGTTCGCGGTGGCCGCGGAGAAACGCATCAGCAGGGTGGGATCGGTGGCGAAGTCCCAGCCGTTTTCGCCGCGGCGGAACGGAGTGCCCGCCAAGTCGGCGGGCTCCGCCGCAGGCGCTTCGGAACCCCCGCCTGCCTCGCGGTAGATGAGGTCCTGCCGTTCCTCGACGAGCGGCGAACCGTCCGCACCGGACAGCACGGTTCGCACCACGACGATCACCAGCTGCCCGGAACGGCCGGATTTCTCCGTCACGGAGTCCACAATGGACCGCCGGGTGACCGTCTCGCCGATCTTCGGCGGCCGGTGCACGGTCACCTCCCCGCCGGCGAACATCCGGCGCGGCAGGTCGATCGGCGGCAGGAACGTGCCGCGCGCCGGGTGCCCGTCGGGGCCGAGTTCGGCGGAACCAGGCCAGCGGGGGAGTGCGACCCAGTGCCACAGCGGCGGCAGGTCGTCGCCCGGCCGCGGGGCGGGCAGTCCGTTGTCGAAGAGCGCGGCCAGCGCCGCGACCGGGGCGGGGTCGACCAGTTCCGCGGTGGTGACGGCGTGCGGTTCCCAGCCGGTCACATGAACCGTCCGCCGGTCACCTCGAGCACCGTGCCGGTCATGTACGACGAGAGGTCGGACGCGAGAAACAGTGCCACCGAAGCGATTTCGCCGACCTCGCCCGCCCGGTGCATCGGGATCTCGGCCATCTTCTGGTCCCACGCCTTCTGCGGCATGGCCTCGGTCATCGCGGTGCGGATCAGGCCCGGCTGGATCGCGTTCACGCGGACGCCGTGGTGCGCCATCTCCTTCGCCGCGGCCTTGGTCAGCCCGACGATCCCGGCTTTGGCGGCGGAGTAGTTCGTCTGCCCGACCATGCCGACCTTGCCCGACAGCGACGACAGGTTCACGATCGCGCCGCTCTTGCGTTCGCGCATGATCGCGGCGGCTTTGCGGGTGCCGTTCCAGGTTCCCTTGAGGTGCACGGAGATGACCTGGTCGAAGTCGTCCTCGGTCATCGTCCGCATGGTCGCGTCGCGGGTGATGCCCGCGTTGTTGACGAACACGTCGACCGGGGAGAACGATTCGGCCGCGGCGGCGAGCAGAGTGTCCACATCGGACCCCTTGGTGACATCGCAGGCGACGCCGACCGCTTCGCCGTCCAGGCTGCCCGCGGCTTTCGCGGCCGCGTCGCCGTCGATGTCGCCGAGCACCACGCGGGCGCCCTGGGCGACGAACAGCTGGGCGATGGCGAGCCCGATGCCCTGCGCGCCGCCGGTGACGACAGCGGTCCGGCCGTTGAGCAAAGTCATGGGATTCCCTCAGATCTTGTTGCGGGCGACGAACTGGGCAGCGATGACGTTGCGCTGGATTTCGTTGGTTCCCTCGCCGACGATCATCAGCGGCGCGTCGCGGAAGTAACGTTCGACGTCGTATTCGCGGGAGTAGCCGTAGCCGCCGTGGACGCGGATGGCGTCGAGCGCGACCTGCATCGCGGTTTCCGACGCGAACAGTTTCGCCATCCCGGCTTCCATGTCCGCTCGTTCGCCCGCGTCTAGCTTCTCCGCGGCGTCCAAAGTGAGCAGCCGCGCCGCGCGCATCCTCGTGGCCATGTCGGCGAGCAAGTTGCCGACGGACTGGTGTTTCCAGATCGGCTTGCCGAACGACTCCCGTTCCTGGGCATAGCGGACCGAGTCGTTCAGCGCGGCCTGGCCGACGCCCAGCGCGCGCGAGGCCACCTGGATCCGGCCGACTTCCAGCCCGCGCATCATGTGCGACCAGCCCTGGTTCGGCTCGCCGCCGAGAACGGCGTCCGCGGGCACCTTCTGGCCGTCGAAGACAAGTTCACAGGCCTCGACGCCGCGGTAGCCGAGTTTGGGGAGCTTCTTGGAGACGGTGAGGCCGTCGCCGGGTTCGACGAGCAGCACGCTCATGCCGCGGTGGACGGGGGAGGCGTCGCGGTCGGTGATGCACAGCAGGCCGATCAGGCCGGAGTGCGCGGCGTTGGAGATCCAGGTCTTCGAACCGGTGATCGTGTAGCCGTCGTCGCCGGGCACGGCCTGGGTGCGCATGGCCTGCAGGTCGCTGCCGCCGCCGGGCTCGGTCAGCGCCATCGTCGCCCGGATACGTCCCTCGGCCATCGCGGGCAGGTACTTCTCGCGCTGCTCTGGCGTACCGAAGGTCTTGATCAGGTACGTGATGACCGAGTGCCCGCCGATCGCGCCCGCCAGACTCATCCAGCCGCGCGCGAGTTCCTCGGTGACGCGGGCGAAACAGGCGGTGCTGACGTCGACGCCGCCGTACTCGGCCGGGGCGAGCAGGCCGAAGAAGCCGAGTTTCTTCATCTCCTCGATGAACTCGGCCGGGTAGATGTCGTCGGCTTCGAATTCGCGGACCCGGGGCCGGACCCGTTCGTCCACGAACTCCGCGACCAGTGCGACCATCTGCTGTTCGTCGTCGGTGAGCGTCATCGCCCATTCCCTTCTCGTGCCTGCCGGAGGACGCGCTGGGCGCGTTCCAGCACTGGCTTGTCGACCATCTGCCCGTTCACCGCGACCGCGCCGTCCGCTCCGGCGTCGAGGATCGACTGTGCCCAGTGGACTTCCTCGCGGGTCGGCCGCAGTGCCGCGGCGGCGACGGGCACCTGTTTCGGGTGCACGCACAGTTTTCCGGTGAACCCGAGCCGCCGTGCGTAGTGGACTTCGTCGGTGAGGTGCAGCTCGTTGTCCAGATCCGCGGTGACGCCGTCGATCGGCCCGGGCAGTCCCGCTGCGGCGGAAGCGAGCACAAGCGCGCCCCGCGCCGCGACGAACGCGTCGCGGTCCGCTGGATCCGCGCCCAGTTCCGCGGCCAGATCGAAGCTGCCGAACGCGAGGCGCTGCACGTTCGGGACAGTCGCGGTCTCCCGCGCGTCCAGCACGCCTCGCGCGGTTTCGACGAGCGCGATCACCACCGGCAGGACACCGAGCTGTTCGCCCGCGGCGCGCGTCGTCGCCGGTTCGGCCTTCGGCAGCATCACGGTGCACCGGCGCCGCCTGAGCACGGCGAGGTCTTCGTCGTGCCAGGCGGTGCCGGCGGCGTTTACCCGCACCGCGCACTCGGGGTTCTCCTCGAGCCACGCGACGACCTGTTCCCGCGCGTATTCCTTGCGGTCCGGCGCGACGGCGTCCTCCAGATCAAGCACGACCAGGCTCGGCCCGGCGGCCATCGCCTTGCCGAAGCGCTCCGGCCGGTCGCCCGGGACGAACAGCAGCGTCGCCGCTTCCCGGGCCCGGGAAGCCGCGCGGCTGGTCATTTCCGCGCCTTCTTCGCCTGCCGGACGAGGCCGCCGCCGATGATGAGACGCTGGATTTCGCTGGTGCCTTCGTAAAGCCGCAGCAGGCGGATGTCGCGGTAGATCCGCTCGACCGGCACGTCGCGCATGTAGCCGGTGCCGCCGTGGATCTGCACCGCGAGGTCGGCGACCTTGCCCGCCATCTCGGTGCAGTACAGCTTCGCCGCCGACGGCCCGATCCGGCGGTCCTCGCCGGACACGTAGCGCGCCGCAGTCTCGCGCACCAGCGCCCGCCCCGCCAGCACGCCGGTCTGCTGATCGGCCAGCATCGCTTGCACCAGCTGGAAATCGCCGATCGTCTGACCGCCCTGCGTCGCCGAAGCCGCGTACGCGACGGACTCGTCCAACGCCCGTTGTGCGGAACCGACAGCCAGCGCGGCGATGTGGACCCGGCCGCGAGCCAGCGAGGTCATCGCGGCGCGGTACCCGGCGTCCTCGTCCCCGCCGACCAGCGCGGAAGCGGGCACCCGGACGCCGGTGAAGGTGACGTCCGAGGTCCAGGCGCCTTCCTGGCCCATCTTCTTGTCCTTGGGCCCGACCTCCAGCCCCGGCGTGTCCGCGGGCACGAGGAACACCGCGATTCCCGGCCCGGAGTCGTCCGCTGGGCGGGTGCGGGCGAAGACGACGAACAGATCCGCGATGGGAGCGTTGGTGATGAAGCGTTTCTGGCCGTCGATGACCCAGTCGTCGCCGTCGCGCACGGCCTTGGTGCGCAGCCCGGCGGGATTGGACCCGGCACCGGGCTCGGTCAGCGCGAAGGACGCGACGACCTCGCCCGAGGCGATGCGCTCCAGCCACTGCGTCTTCTGCTCGTCGGTGCCGAAGCCGACCAGCACCTGTCCGGCGATGCCGTTGTTGGTGCCGAACATCGACCGCAGCGCCAGCGAGGTGTAGCCGAACTCCATCGCCAGTTCGACATCCTGGGTGAGGTCGAGCCCGAGCCCGCCCCATTCCTGGGGGATCGCGTAGCCGAACAGGCCCATCTCCGCCGCCTGCCCGCGCAGATCGGCCGGGATGGCGTTGCCGTCCATGATCTCCTGCTCGCGCGGAACGACCTTCGCCCGGACGAAGTCGCGCACCAGGTCCAGGATGGGCCGGAAGTCCTCGGGAGTCACCGCTGCTGCCATGCCCCCACTATGACTCAGCCGACCCGCTGAGAAAATACTTTATCAGAAATCATCGAATGGCTCACACCGTCGGGCGATGGTCAGATGGCGGTAAACCCGCAGGTGAGCCTGGGATTATGGCGGCGTCGGGCGCGCCTCGCGGAGCGAGAAGAGGTCGCCTGCGCGTGCCACTGTCGTGTAATACTTCATCCGATACAGCTGTCGGCGCAGGGATGGGAGAAGGTCGTGGCGATGCCCGAAACCGCGAGTGCCGGACCGCGCCGCACCGGCCCGGCGAACCTCAACGCGATGGCCGCGCAGGAGATCCGGCGGCGCGTCTTCTCCGGCCAGCTGCGCGCGGGCGCGAAGATCGACCAGGAAGCGCTCGCCGACGAACTCGGCATCAGCAAACTGCCCGTCCGCGAAGCGTTGATCACCCTCGACCACGAGGGCGTGGTCGAGCACATCGCCCGCCGCGGCGCGTTCGTCGCCCGGATGACGCGCGACGACATCCGGGACCACTTCCGCGTGTTCGGGGTCGTGTCCGGATTGGCCGCGGAGCGCGCGGCGAGGAACCTGTCCCCGGAAAGCCTGCAGGCGATGCACGATCTGGCGGACCGGATGGAGTCCGGAGCGGACCGTGCCGAACAGGAACGGCTGAACTTCGAGTTCCACCGGAGGATCAACTACGCCGCCGACTCGCGCCGGCTCCTCTCGCTCCTCGGCATCCTGGGCAAGACGGTGTCGCACGGGTTTTACGAGGCGCACGAGGATTGGCCGGACAAGGCACGGGCCGATCACCGGCTGATCCTGGCCGCGTTGTCGGCTCGCTCGGCCGCCCGGGCACGCACGCTCGTGGAGAAACATCTCGCCGACGCGGGCGAGCGGGCGGTCGCTTTGCTTGAGAGACAAGGATTCTGGGACCACTGACCCTTCAGGTCGGTTTCTGGTCCATGCCACCGGCGAGGAGCGCGTCCGACACGGCGCAGCCAGTGGCGAGCCGAGTACGGAGCGCGAGTTCTGCGGTGGTCGGGTGACCGAGACCATCTTCGCCCCGTTGTGCGAATTCATATTTTATGGCTTCCCCAGGTACCCGTTACGGTCAAATTCATGGAGCAGAACTTTCACTCGGCCGAAGAACTCGCGGCTGCTTTGCGTGCTGGCGGAGTGACGTCGGCGGAGCTGACCGACGAGGCAATCGCCCGCATCGAGCGGGAAGACAAGGCGCTCAACGCGATCTGCGTGCCGGACTTCGACCGTGCGCGCGCCGCCGCCCGCGACGCCGACCAGGCGCGCGCCCGCGGCGAGGACCGGCCGCTGCTCGGGATTCCGGTGACCGTGAAGGAGTGCTACAACGTCGTCGGCCTGCCCACGACCTGGGGCATCCCGGAGCACCGGGACTTCATGCCCGCCGAAGACGCGGTCCAGGTGTCGCGCCTCAAAGCGGCTGGCGCGGTAATCCTCGGCAAGACCAACGTGCCCCTGGGGCTGCAAGGTCTGCAGAGTTCCAACCCGGTATACGGCACCACCAACAACCCGTGGAACCACGACCGCACCCCCGGCGGCTCCTCCGGAGGATCGTCAGCGGCCCTCGCGGCGGGCTTCGGCGCGTTGTCGATCGGCTCCGACATCGGCGGCTCGCTGCGCACCCCCGCGCATTTCTGCGGCGTATACGGACACAAGCCATCCCTCGGACTGGTAGCGAACCGCGGGATGGTCGCACCGCCCGGGCCAGCGCTGCCGGTCGACCTGGACCTCGCCGTCGTCGGCCCCATGGCGCGCACCGCCCGCGACCTCGCGCTCCTGCTGGACGTCATGGCCGGACCGGACCCGCTCACGTACGGCGTGGCACACGAGCTGGCCCTGCCGCCCGCACGGCACTCGCGCCTGAACGACTTCCGGGTCCTGATCCTCGAAGACCATCCGCTCATCCCGACCGGGTCCGCCGTGCGAGCGGGCGTCAACCGGGTAGCCGCCGCACTTGCCGACGGCGGCGCCCGCGTCGAACGCCACAGTTCGCTGCTGCCCGACCTGACCGAAGCCGCGACCCTCTACACGCAGCTCCTGTTCTCCGGCTCCGTCGCACGCTTCCCCGTCGACGCGTACGAGCAGTTGCAGGCCCGCGCCGCCGGACTGAGCGCCGACGACCATTCCCTCGACGCCTCACGGCTGCGCGGAATGGTGCTCACCCACCGCGATTGGCTGGAAGTCAACAACCGCCGAGAACTGCACCGCCACGCCTGGCGGCAATTGTTCGCCGAGTTCGACGCCGTGGTGTGCCCGGTGACGCCGACGCCTGCGTTCCCGCACGACCACAATCCCGACCTGCTGGCCTGCCGCCTCGACATCGACGGCGTCGAATACCCGTTCTTCGACCAGCTCGTCTGGGCGGGTGTGGCCACCATGCCCGGTCTGCCCGCCACCGCGATGCCAGCGGGCCTGTCCGCCGAAGGACTGCCGGTCGGGGTGCAGGTGATCGGGCCGATGTTCGAGGACCGGACGCCGCTGAAACTGGCCGAACTGCTGGAGGAGCGGATCGGCGGGTTCCAGGCTCCGAAGTAGGGGATCGGTGTTCGCCTCGAAGACGAGGGGTTCGAGGCGAACACCGACGGTCCGCTTCCGGGCCGCGAGTTCGGGATGCTCAACGGAGCTTGCCGCCAGGCCGAAGGGGTGCGTAGCGGTCCCTGCGGTAGGCCGTGGGAAGCGGACCAGTGACCGTCTCCGGAGTGACCGTGAGTCCGAGGTGCCTTCCCAGAATCGCCATCAGCGCGATCGAGCTGTCGGCGATCGTCGCGTCCGACGCGAAGTCGATGAGGCCGGAATCGATCATCTCGTCGTCGAACAGGTGCGGGTGCGTGCCGCCGCGGGAGTCGTACCCGCCCCCGCAGGTGAAGGTGAAGACCAGGTCGCCGTGCGAGAGATAGCTGACCACCGCCGGGTCGTCTTCGTTCGCCGCGATGAAGACGACGTCGGTGTTCCGGGCGAGGTCACCAGCGATGCCGTCGACGTGGGTTTTCTGCTGGATGTACTCCACGACTACGGCCCACTCGCCGGACTCGGCGACGCGAATCCATTGCGGTCCCTCGAAGAACCCGGCCGTGCTCAACACCGGGTCGGCGAGCGCTTGCGCCGCGGTCATGACGCGTGCCGAGTCAGGGTCGAGGTCGAACGTGCGGAACACCTCGGCCGGAGCCATGCCGCGCACGAAGGTCAGGGCTCCGCCGTCGAGGACGACACCGGCCGGGGTGGCGAGCCACGTCCAGTCGGGATCGAGGCGGTATCGCGCGTCGACCGGTGACGTCTCGTTCATCGTCAACTCCTCAGCAGGCAATCAGCCCCAAGTAACCGGAAGCTCGTGCACCCCGTAAATGTTCATATTCGTCCGCAACGACACCTCCCCAGCCGGAACCGCGAGCCGCAAGTCCGGGAAGCGGCGGAACAGCCCCTCGAACCCAGCCCGCATCTCGAGGCGAGCCAGCTGCTGCCCAAGACACTGATGAATCCCGTGCCCGAACGCCACCTGCCCGCGGACTTTCCGGTGCACGTCAAGCACATCGGGGTTCTCGAAGCGACCCGGGTCGCGGTTGGCGGCGAGCAGTGACACAACCACAGTCGATCCAGCCGGAATCGTCTCCCCGCCGAGCTCGACGTCCTCCGTCGCATAGCGGTAGAAGATGTCCGCCACCGACAGGTAGCGCATCAGTTCTTCCACCGCGTTGGAGAACAGCGACGGGTCGGCCCGCAGTTCGGCCAGCGGCGCGGGGTTCTCGAGCAGCGCGAACGCACCCAGCGACAGCATGTTCGCAGTGGTCTCGTGTCCGGCCAGCAACAGCAGGAACGACATCCCGGTCAGCTCTTCGATGCTCAGATCCTCGTCGCGCGCCAGATCGGACAGGATGTCCTCGCCAGGCTCGGCGCGCTTGTCCGCGCACAGCTGGCCCAGGTAGCCCATCATGGCGCCGAACGCGGCCATCTTGTCTTCGAGGTTCACGTCGCGTTCCATGAACTTCGACGAGTTCGCCTGGAAGGTCTCGCGGTCGGCGTAGGGAACGCCGAGCAGCTCGCAGATCACCAGCGACGGCACCGGAAGCGCGAACTCCCGCACGAGGTCCACCGGCGGTGCCAGCTGCGCGACCGCGTCCAGTTGCTGTTCGGTGATCTTGATGATGCCGTCTTCGAGCTGCTTCATCCGCTTGACGGTGAACGCGCCGGTGAGCTTGCGCCGCAACCGGGTGTGGTCGGGGGCGTCCATGCTGATGAACAGGCCGGGGATCTGCGGCGACGGCTCGGTGGCGACCGGCATGCCCGGCGTCTCGTACGGCACGTGGACCACGCCGAGGTCCATGCGGTTGCTGAACCGCGCGTCGGACATGACCTGCCGGACCGCGTCGTAGCCGGTGATCAGCCAGCCCTCGTGGCCGTCCGGGAACAGCATCGGGCTGACCGGGCGGGTTTCGCGCAGCGCGGTGATCGCGGCGGGCGGGTCGAACGGGCCGGCGTCGCGGTCCATCGGCAGGCCCTGGACCGGGGAAAGCTGCTGGCTCATCGGAAATCCTCTCGTGGTGGCTTGATGTCACCACGATCGCGGAGAGGCCAGACACCGGGCGGTCACGGCGCTGACACGGGCCGGGCGCCGCGTCAGGGCGCGAGCGGTGCCACGACCAGTTCGGTCCACGAGGCCGCCGCGCCCTCCCGCGCGGCCTGGTCGAACGCGTCGTCGCCGAGGTGGCTGCGCGCCTCCTGCTCGATCCGCGGCACGTCCGGGTTCGACAGGTCTTTCCGGCCGAGCACCTGCGCGCTCGCCGCCAGCAGCCGCGCGGCGTGGTCGTACTGCGCGCGTCGCGATGCCAGGTCAGCGACGCCGACGACCATCTGCGCGATCACCGGCGCCCGACCGGTTTCCGCTGCCGCGTCGCAGGCGGCGGCACGGTGCTCGCGCGCCTCGTCGAGATCGGCGGTGAACCAGGCGTGCAGGTCGTGGGTCGCGGCCCGCAGATGCGGTTGCCGCGCTTCGTCTCCCAGCAGGCTCATCGCCTGGCCGAACTGGTCGAAGGCGTCCTGCGCGTTGCCGTTCCACCGGGCCAGTTCCGCCCGGACCAAGGCGAGCGAGGCCAGCGTTCCGGGCCAGGTGACGCCTTCCGCGAGGCTTTCCGCTTCGGCCACCGCGGCGGCGCTGGCGTCCTTGTCGCCCGCGAGCCAGTGCAGCCGCGCTTGCCGCATGCGCATCTGGACGACGTCGTCGAGCGCGTCCAGTTCGGTGACGACAGCGATCGCCTGGTCGAAGTGTTCGCTGGCCTCCGCGAATTCGCCGCGCATGGCCACACAGCCGGCGAGTTCGGTCTGCGCGAACGAGATGCCGAACCGTTCGCCGAGCACCCGGAACTCGACCAGCGATTCGTCGAACCAGGATTCGCCGGCCTGGCCGAGCATCATCCGCAGCTTGCCGATGTGCAGCCGGGACAACGCGCGCACCCACGGGTCCTCGTCGGCCAGCAGCGACTCCCAGGCCGGCAGGAGCGCGTCCATGTCGCGCAGCATCATTTCCAGCGGCACCACCAGCCGCAGCGCCGCGTGGCGATGCCGGTCGTGCCTGCCGAGTTCGTACGCCTGATGGATCCACTCCGCGGCTTCCGGCATGTCGCCGGGTCCGGACGTGACGAACATCGAGGTCAGGGCGTACACGATGGCCCTGATCCCGTCAGGGACCTCGCCGGGAGTCGCGATCGCGGCGCTGATCAGCTCCATGCCCTCGGCCTTGCGGCCCACGAGCCACCAGTACCAGCCACAGGCGGCAGCGAGCCGCATCGACGCGTGGGCGTCGCGAGCCGCGAGGGCACCGCGCATCGCCGAGACGAGATTGTCGTGCTCTGCCTTGAGAAGGGTGAGCCACTCCAGCTGCTCGCCGCGGCGCAGGCGGGGTTCCGCGGTCTCGGCCAGCTCGGTGAAGTACGCGAGATGCGCCTGCCGGGCAAGGTCCGTCTCCCCGGCCTCGGCGAGCCGTGCGGCGCTGTACTCCTTGATCGTGCCGAGCATCCGGTACCGCGGCTCGCCTTCGCCGAACGCGACGAGCAGGGACTTGTCGCTGAGCGCGGTGAGCAGGTCCAGGACCTCGTACTCGTCGACCTGCTCGCCCGCGCAAACCCGTTCCGCCGCTTCCAAGCTCGCACCACCGGCGAACACCGACAGCCTGCTCAGCACGAGCCGTTCGCCGTCGCTGAGCAGTTCCCAGCTCCAGTCGACCATCGCGCGCAGCGTCCGGTGCCGGGGGAGAGCGGTGCGGCTGCCGCCGGTGAGCAGCCGGAACCGGTCGTCGAGCCGGTCCGCCAGCTGCTCGGGCGACAGTGTCCGGAGCCGGACCGCGGCCAGTTCGATCGCGAGCGGCATCCCGTCCAGCGCGGTGCAGATGCGAGCCAGCGTCCGGTCGTCGGCGAGGTCCTGGCGGCGCGTCGTCGCCCGGTCCCGCAGCAGCTGGACGGCCTCGGCCCGCGCGAGCGGTTCGACCGGCCACAACGCCTCGCCGGTGATCCCCAACGGTTCCCGGCTCGTCGCGAGGATCCGCAACCCGCGGCACTCGCCGAGCAGCCGGTGCGCGAGGGCGGCCGCGGACTCGATGACGTGCTCGCAGTTGTCCAGCACCAGCAGCATCTCGCGGTCGCGGATCGCGGAGACCAGCCGGTCCACCGGATCCGCGGAGGACGCTTCGCCGAGCAGCGCGTCGCGCAGGCCGAGCCCGGACAGCGTGGCCTGCGCGACGTCGTCGCCGGTCCCGATGGCGGCCAGCTCCACCAGCCAGGCGCCGTGGTGCAGGCCGTCGACCACCGTGCGGGCGGTTTCTGTCGCCAGCCGGGTCTTTCCCGAGCCGCCGGGACCGGTCAGGGTGGTGAGCCGATGCCGCGACACCATGTCTCGGACGGCGGCTACATCGGCCTCTTTGCCGACGTAGCTGGTGAACTCGGCGCGCAAGTTGGTCTTGCGGCTTTCCTCGCGCCGTCCCACCTCGCCTCGCAGCAACGCGACGTGCAACGCGGACAGCTCGGGCGACGGATCGGCGCCCAGCTCGTCGACCAGCGTTTCCCGGAGGCGCTGAAACGCTTGCAGCGCCTCGGTGTTGCGGCCCGCGGCGGCGAGCGCCCGCATCAGCGCGGCGACGAGCTTCTCCCGCACCGGGTTCGCGGCGACCAGGTCAGTCAGCTCCGCGACGAGGTCCGCGCCCCGGCCGAGATCGAGTTCTGCTTCGAACCGGTCTTCCATGGCCGCCAGGCGCAGGGCCTCGAGCCGGGTGGCCGCCGCGTCGAACGCCTCGCTGTCCTGCAAGCCGACGTCCTGCATCGCGGGCCCGCGCCACAACTTGAGCGCTTCGCGCAGCTGCCCAGGCCCGTGGTCGGCCCGGGCCTGGGCGACGAGCCGCTCGAAGCGCACCGCGTCGACCGCGTCCGGATCGAGCGCCAGCCGGTAGCCGTCCGTCAGTCCTTCGACGACGGCCCCTGGCAATGCCTTGCGCAGCCGGGAAACCAGGCGTTGCAAGGCATTCGCGGCCTCGGCGGGCGGGTGTTCGCCCCAGATCCAGTCGATCAGCGCCGCCTTGGGGACGACCTGGCCCGGCCGGAGCGCGAGGGCGACGAGCAGCCCGCGCAGGCGCGCGCCCGGAACGTCGGCCACGTCGCCGTCGCGGACCTCGAACGGACCCAGGATCTTGATCTGCACTTGCACGATCCTGCCATCCGATCGGGTGGTCAGGCAGCGGGATAGAGAACGATGTCGTCGAGCCGCGTGCGAGCGTGGACCTTGAGCGTGGCGCCCGAGCTGCCCGGCTCGCCGAGCGTGCTGCGGACCAGGCCTTTCGTGCTCTTCGCGTCGACGTCGGCGGCGATGCCCGCGCTGACGCCGACCTCGATCCCGCCCGCCGCGTTCGACAGCTCCACCTGGCCGCGCGTGACCCGCCCGATCCGGATCGGGCAGTTGGCCGCCTTGGCGACGACGCTGCCGTCGGCTGTCCCGATGTCGAAGCTGCCGTTCGAGCCGCCGAGATCGACGTCGGCGCGAGCGTGGCCGATCCAGACCTTGCCGCTCGTGCCCTGGTAGCGGATCTCGCCGTCGGCCTCGCCGATCCGCAGACCCGCCGTGCTGCCCTCGATGACCGCCGCGCCGGAGACGTGGCCGACCGCGAGCCCGCCCGCGCCGAGGCTGCCGCGCAGCGCGGCGACCCGGTCGAGCTGAACCTGGCCCGAGCCGATGTTGACCTCGCAGTCGCCGAGGACGCCGTCCGCCCGCACCTCGGTCCAGGCCGTGTTGAGGACGAGCGCGGACCCGGCGGGCAGTTCGATCGCGATCTCGACGGAACCGGTCTGGCTGCCGGACTTGGTGGTCTTGACCGACAGCACGCCGTCGGCGAACTCGACCTTGGTCTTCTCGGCGACCTTCACGTCGGTGGGGTTCGCCGCGTTGACGGGCCGCACCCGGACGACGGTGTCGGTGCGCTCGGCGGCGGTGATCCGGACGCGGGCGCCGGCGGTGGTGAGGGCGGCGATGATGGGGTTCGGGGTGGTGAACGTGGACATTTTCGGTCTCCTTGGCTGGCTTGGCGGTTCGTTGTGACCACATTCGCCTGCTGGGGAGACACGCGGCTGTCACGGCTCAGACGCGGCGGAGTGCACCCGTGTCAGTGCCGGTGTCAGCGGGCACCGGGCGGCGGTGCCTCGGGGGACGGCCGGATCGGTGCTCGGGCAACAAACGCACTTCGTTCGCGCAGGGACTCGCGGTGCCACGAGCGGACAGCTGTCCGGTGCCACTGGGTTTCCGGTGGAGTTCGCCGGGGCCGATTCCGGCCGCACGGGGGTTGTACGTCGCATGAGTAATCCGTTGGTGGCACCGGTGAAGGAGACGTCAGCGGTGGCCGGGGCCTCGTTGCTGGAGGACGCGGTGGGGCTGAAGAAGGCGATCGAGAGCAAGACTTGGCCGCGGTCGCGATCGGCGCGGCGGGAACGCGCTGGACGTGCTCACCGCGGTGATGGACCCGTTCGGCGCGATCTTCGCGGCCGGGCGAAAGCATGCGCGGCGCATCCGTCCTCGCTGTTCCCGGCTTCCGTCAGCAGCATCCGTTCACGACGCCCATCCGCCTGGCGCCGGCTCCCGCGCTGCCGTCGTTGCTGATCGACGGATGCCTGTTCACAGCTTGATCGCCGCGGACCGGAGCTGGAGCGGCAAGCAGGTCGCAAGATCCGCGACGGACGGCGAGGCCCATGCATGGCTTCGCCGCGGCGGCGCCTTCAGCTGAGGCCCCTCGTTCGCCGACGTTTCGATGAGGCCTGCCAGCCTCCGGCTCCGGTACTCAGACCACAGGATCGGTTCGCTGGCCGAAGATCGACAGCGGGCCTGCTCCAGGCGGCGCGACGCGGTAAGGAAACACCACGGTTCGCGCGACCCTGTCTCGCAGTGTGGTCGAGGCATGGATGCTCCACCGTTTCCTGGTGCATCTGCGAGAACGCTGTTCGACCGTGACCTTGCGGACGCGGACTCCGAACGGGCGCCGTTTGGGGGCCGCGGTGTTTCCGTATCCGCCGAGCGGTGCGAGAGGGGCGGTGCACTGATGCCGGAACCGGCTGAGCTGCCAACGCTGTTCTGATCGCCGCGATCCGGTCCGCTCCGGGTGGTTCGCACCTGGCGGCGGTGTGCCGAAGCAGGTCGGATTAATCGGGAATTATCGCTGCGCCGTTTGCCGGAAGGGGAAGCAATGACCATTTCGAACGATCGGCGTAAAGCGGCATCAGCGCGTTGTCGGATCATCCCTATCGCCGATCCGGTTGACCGATAGGTCCGGGACTATTGATCGCGCTCGGCGCATCGGACGTGTCGTTCTCCGCTGTTTCCGGCGGCGTCGATCGGTGTTCACCGGAAGAGATCAACTATCGTGAGGCTGTGACGAGCACCACAAGGGGTGATGGGGGCGGTGCACGGGCAAAACGACCACGCGAAAGGGATGCGGGCGACGAAGCGGGCAATTCCTGACGGCCGCGCAATCCGTCTTCCCGTAGTCTTATGTCCGATCTGGCCGGTATTACCGAGGGTAGTTTACCGTCTTCTTGCTTTTGTTCTGCAATTCGCGAAGGAGGTTGCCGAATTCCATCGCCGCGGACTCGTCGCGAGATCTGCGCGAATGCGGTGGCAGACGCGCTTTTCAAGCTTCGCGCGCGGAGGCTTCGCGTATTCCGAGCGGGGGAGACTGCGTTTGCAGGGTTGACGGCCGTTTATATTCGCGGCGTAGGATCGTATGCGATCAGGGGGTCTGGGGGTGCAGGCGCCCGCTCCGGCGGAATCTGGGCGGTCCGCGGGATGTGGTGGCGTGCAGCCAATCGATGGTCGGCGACCGGGCGCGACGACGTGCCGGCGCCCTTCGATCGACCTCGCGGCGCGAGCGACGAGGAGCTGGGGACAATGGGCATCGATCCGCCGAACGGCATATCGGCGATCACAGTGAATCGCGTCATCGACGTGGCGCGCAGCGCGCCCGACGGCGAGGTGTCGGCCGCGGACATCGCGGATTCGACCGGGATGAGCGTGGTCACGGCTCGGCGTTACGTGCGCTACCTGGCGCAGATCGGTTCGTTGCAGGTGTCGTGCCGCTACGGGAAAGTCGGCGCGCCGGAACGGGTGTACCGGCTGGCTGGCGGATTCGGAGAGGACCCGGCGGGCTCGCCCCGGTCGGCGTGAGCGTCCGGTCGCGGATGCCGCCGCGGCGGCCGCGTCCGGTCAGCCGAGTTCGTCCAGCAGGCCGGCGATCGCGTCGAGCGCGCCCTGGTCCAGCCGGGCCAGCGGGAAATCGGCAGGCGTCCAGCCGGCGCCGCCGTGCGAGACCTCCTCGCGCAGGCCGCTCAGGAACGTCTCGGCCCATGCCCGCACGGTGTCCGGTGCGTGCACAGTCGGGCAATAGGTCCAGTCCACTCGCAAGCGGCCGGCGGAGACGACGGCGGTGAGGTCCAGCAGGTACGGCCGCACGCCGGCCGGGTCCGCAGACGGGCCCGGGTCCTCGGGTGCGGCGTCGAACAGGGCGTCGGCGGCCGGGTCGGCGACGAGTTGACCGTGGTAGTTGAGCCTGACCCACGGTTCCGGCAGGGCCCGCAGCGCCGCGGCGGCCGGGTCGGTTCCGTAGCGCAGCAGGCCGTATCCGACGCCGTTGGCGGGTATCTCGGCGAGGGCCTGCTTGACCGACCGTGCGGTGGCCCCGGCGTCCAGCGCCACCGGGTGGATGGCGGTGAACCACCCGATGGTCCGGGACACGTCGAGGTCGTCGGCCAGGGCGTCCCGGCCGTGGCTTTCGATGTCGACGACGATCCGCGGCGCGCCGGACCACTCGGTGAGCGTCCGGCCCAGTGCGGCCAGGATCAGCGCGGGGACCGAGGCAGCGCCGGCCGAACGCACGAGATCGCGAGTGGTCACCTCGTCCGCGGTCACGGTGACGGTCTCGGAAGTGCCATAGGTGTTCTCGCCGGACCGCGGCGGCGGTGCGGGCCGGCCGGCGAGCAGGTCCGTCCAGAACGGGATTTCCGCGGTGTGCCGGGCTTTTTCTTCGGCGAGCCGCTCAGCCCAGGCTCGGTACGAGGCGGTCTTGGGCGGGAGCTGCACTGCCGTTCCGGCTGCCGCTTGCTGATAGGCGGCGACCAGGTCGGCGATCAGGACCCGCCAGGAGACTCCGTCGACGCCGAGATGGTGCGCGACCAGCAGCAGCCGGTGCCCGTCGTCGCCGAGATCGGCCAGCAGGGCACGGAAAACGCAGCCGGAGGCGAGGTCGAGCGAGCTTTGGGTTTGCTCGGCGGCCTTCTCGAACGCACTGCGCCGATCGGCTGCGGGCAGGCCGGCCATCCGGACGGTGACGAGCGGATCGGCGGAGGCAGGCAGCGGACCGGCGAGGTCGAGTTCGTCGCGTCGGAGCCGGATGCGCAGAGCGTCGTGGTGGTTGATCAGGGCACGCAGTGCGATGCGCAGCGGTTCCGGTTCGAGCGGTTGTTTCAGCGCCACCAGGACTTCCTGATTGTAGTGATGGCGGGCGGGCAGCGGCTGCGCGAGGAAACGGCGCTGGATCGGGGTGGGAGTCAGCGTCCCGGTGACCAGGCCCTGCTCTGCGCCGGTCGCGCCGGCGTCCACCGCGGTGGACGCACCCGCCAGTTCGCCGACCGTCGGGTGCTGGAACAGCAGTTTCGGAGTGACCGCGAGGCCAGCCTCGGCCGCGCGCGACATGACCTGGATGCCCAGGATCGAGTCGCCGCCCAGCGCGAAGAAGTTGTCGTCACGGCCCACTCGCTGGACGCGGAGGACCTGCTGCCAGATCTCGGCCAGCGTTTCCTCGGCCGGGGTGCGGGGCGGCTGGTAGGCGACCGCGCCGGGTCCGGGGGCGGGCAGTGCCCGGTGGTCGACTTTTCCGTTGGCGGTCAGCGGAATCGCCTCGATCGCCAGTATCGCGGCGGGCACCATGTACTCGGGCAGGTGCTCGGCGCAGTGCGCACGCAGCTGCGCGGGATCGGTGCCGGGGGCGACCACGTACGCGGCGAGCGCCGAACCTTCCTCCCGGAGTGTCACGACGGCCTGGCGGACCGCGGGATGGGTGCGCAGCACGGCCTGGATCTCCGCGGGCTCCACCCGGTACCCGCGCAGTTTCAGCTGATCGTCGGCGCGGCCGAGGAATTCGGTGATTCCGGACCCGAGCCGGCGGCCGCGGTCGCCGGTGCGGTACATGCGTGCGCCCGGCGGTCCGAAAGGGTCGGGCACAAAGCGGTCCGCCGTCAGCCCCGGACGGCCGAGGTAGCCGCGGGCCACCCCGGTGCCGCCGAGACAGATCTCGCCTGAGACCCAGGCAGGGGTCCGCTGGAGCCGGCCGTCCAGGATCTCGGCCCGGGTGTGCGGCAGCGCGGTGCCGAGCGGGACGGTGCGGAACGCGCCCGAATCGTCCGGGTGCAGCTCGTGCGTGAGCGCGCCGACCGTTGTTTCGGTCGGGCCGTAGTGGTTGAGGATGCGGCAGCCCGGGGCGAGACGACGTACCTCGGCGACGAGCGGCCAGTCGGCTGCCTCGCCCCCGAGCACCAGACACCGCGCGGGCAGCACGGCAGCTGCGTCGGGTGCGTCGAGGAGCGCGCGCAGATGCGAAGGCACGATCTTCGCGCAGTCGACCGGATGCTTGCGCAGATGCGCGACGAGCCGCGCCGGGTCAGTGGTGTGCTCAGCGGGCAGCAGGTCCAGCGTGCCGCCGGTGCTGAGGGCGGCGAACAGCATGGTGTTGCCCAGGTCGGCGGCCAGCGTGGACAGCATGGCGTAGCTCGTGTCGCCGGGCAGATCAAGACGCGTGGTCACGTCGTCGACGTACGCGGCAAGGTTGGCGTGGCTCACCGCGACTCCCTTGGGGAAGCCGGTGGAGCCGGAGGTGAAGATCACGTATGCGAGCCGGTCGTCGGCGTTCCCGGCGGTGGGCAGCGCGACGGCCGGTGCTTCGGCTCCGTCCGGGGTGACGAGAGTGCGGTCCGGACCGGCGAGACCGGTCTGCTCGGCGGAGGCGACGACCAGCCGGGCTCCGGCCTGGTCCAGCATGGCGCGCCGGCGGGCCAGCGGCGCGGCCGGGTCGACCGGCAGGTACGCCGCACCGCTCTTCAGGATGCCCAGCACCGCGACGACCAGGTCGACCGTACGGTCCAGGCACAGCCCGACCGGCGCATCGGGCCGGGCGCCCGCGGCCAGCAGCCTGCGCGCCAGCCGGTCGGCGCGCGCGTCGAGGTCCGCCCGGGTGACCGATTCGTCCAGACAGCGCACCGCGATGCCGCCGGGATCGTGCCGGGCGTGGGTCTCGAACCGGCGGTGGACCGGCTGGGCTGGCGGCACCGGGTCGGTCTGGGGGGCCGGCTCCGGCCCGGCCGCCGGCACGTGCACGGCGAGCGCGGCCTGTGCGCCGTCGCTGCGGACCGAGCGCAGGAATGCGACGTACTGCTCCGCGAGGACCGGCATGTCGGCGGCGTCGACGACAGACGAGTCGAACCAGATGGACAGCCGGATCAGTCCGTCGTATTCGCGACCGGACAGCCGGACGGTGAACCGTTCGGTGATCGCTTCGGCCTCTTCGAGCACGCCCGATTCGCCGCGGCTCCAGTCGAAGCCCGCCGCGATCGCGGCGGACCGGTCCAGCGCGGCGGTCCACCGGGTATGGTCGAAATAGCCTTGCCAATCCGCCATTTCGGCCAGTTCGCCTGCCACCTTCGCCACGAATCCGGCGGCGGTTTCGCCTGCCTGCGGCCGGGCGAGCGACGGCGCGTACTTCTCGTACGGGCCGATCGCACCGGCCATCTCGTCCGCGACCCGGTTCGGCAGCCGGACGCCGATCGCCAGCTCCTCCTGCCCGGTCAGTGTTCGCAGCAGCAAATGCCAGCTGGCCAGGGCGACGGCGGCGCTTTCCTCACCCAGCGACGTGTCGAGATCGACGGAGAACACAGCCGGTGCGAAGCCCGCCGCGGCCGTGCGGGCGAAGGGCAGGTCCGCCGCGACGAGCCGCCGTTGCCAGTACTCCCGTTCGAGGTCGAACTCGGCCGCGGTGAGCAGTTCGTCCTGCCATGGGGCAAAATCCGCGTACTGCAACGGTTCTGCCTCCGGACGGGCGCCGGCGAGCCGGTCGCTGACTTCCTGTGCGAGCAGTCGCATCGATGCCTCGTCCGCGCAGAGAGCGGGCAGTCGCAGCAGCAGGCGGGCATCGTCGGCCAGCAGCACCAGCGCGGCGCTGAGCGCGTCGGCATCGAGAACCTCGGTGAACGCGGTTTTGACTGCGGCGTAGGCCGCTTCCTGTGCGCCGGCGGGCACCGAGCGCAGGTCGTGCACGGGCACCGCCGGGCGGTCCGCGATGGCAGAGATGACCTGCAGCGGGATCGACGCTTCGGCCGGGCATCGGAACGCGGTGCGGAGAATCTCGTGCCGCGCCGCCGCTTCGGACAGTGCCTCGGCGACCTGTCCGGCTGTCGTGCCCGCCGCCAGCCGGAGCGCACACCAGCTGCGATAGCGCGACGGGCCGCCGCGCTGGAGTTCCCACAGGCGGCGTTGTTGCGGGGAGAGCGGATAGCCCTCGGTGGCGGTCACTAGTGCACCCTCTTCTGTGCGGGCCCCGGGACAGGGCTGGGGGCGGGAACGCGGCGAGCGTGGCGTTCGCCGGTCACGAGGCTGCGGTTCCGGCGCGGTACCGGACCGGTCGTCGCGGTCATGTGCGGCTCCCGCTGTCCGGGGCGTTCGCGCGCCGGGTGTTCTTGAGCCGCTGCAGCCCGGCGAGGCTCATCCCGTTCTTGCGTTCGCGGCGCAGCCGGTCTTCGGACTCGGTCAGCCGGCGGGTCACCGCCGACAACCGGATCTCCGGGTCGGCGGCGACCAGTTCGAGCAGGCTGACGAACCTGCGGGCCAGCCGGGCGATCTCCGCCGGTTCGAACAGGGCGGCCTTGTACTCGAACACGGCGCGCGTTTCGCCCTCGGACCGCTGCACGTCCAGCCGCAGGTCGTAGCGCGCAAGCCGGTCCGGGTCGCCGGCAGGCGACACCTCGATGCCGGGGAACGCCTCGGCCGCGGGCGGCGCGTCCTGCACGACGAACCAGGTCTGGAACAGCGGCAGGCGGCCGGCGGCACGATCCGGGGCGAGTTCGGTCACCAGGCGCTCGAACGGGACCGCCTGGTGCGCATAGGCACCGAGGCAGGCTTCCCGGGTGCGGCCGAGCAGGTCCCGGAACGCCGGGTCGCCGCCGAGGTCCAGCCGCAGCACCAGGGTGTTCACGAAGAACCCGATCAGTCCCTCCAGCTCCTGGTGGTCGCGGTTGGCGGTCGGGGTGCCGGCCACGACCTCGGACAGGTCGCGAGTCTGGGCGAGCGCGGCGGCGAAAGCCGCGTACAGCGCCATGAACCGGGTCACGCCCGCCTGACGGCAGAGCGCGCCGAGCTGTCCGTCCACTTCGGACGGAACGGCGACGGCGCAGCGGGCCGCCTCGGAACTGGTGCCTGCCGAGCGCGGCCGGTCGGTGGGCAGGGTGACGGGCGGCAGCCCGCTGAGCGTCTTGCGCCAGTAGGCGAGGTCCGCCGCGAGCCGATCGTCGGTGAGCGTGCGGTGCTGCCAGGCCGCGTAGTCGCCGTACTGCAGAGGCAGCGCGGGCAGATCCGCTCGGCCGTGTGCCCGGTACTGCGCGCCGAGTTCGCGCAGGAGCAAACCGATGGACTCGCCGTCGGCGATCAGATGGTGCAGACAGATCGCGAGGACGTGCTCCTCCAGGCTCGTGCGGACCAGCATCAGCCGCCACAGCGGGCCCTCGGCGAGCTGGAACGGCGTTTCGAGTGCGGCTCGCACGACCTCCCGCGCACGGGCGGCGGTCAGATCGACGACCGGGATCGTGGCGGGCAACCGCGCGGTCACGGTCTGCCTGGGGTCGTCCGGCGACGTCGCGGACACGTGGGTGCGCAGCACTTCGTGCCGGTCGACGACGGCCTGCCAGGCGGCGCGCAGCGCGGGCACGTCGAGCCTGCCGCGCAGCCGAAGCGCGCCGGAGATGTGGTAGAGCGCGGTGCCAGGTTCCCACTGTTCGAGGAACCACAGCCGCCGCTGCGGGAACGACAGCGGCAGCGGCGTTGCTCGGCCGACCGGCCGCGGAGGCGCGGACACGACGCCGGTCGGGTCCCGGCGCAGCGCGTCGATTTCGGCGGAGAGACCGGCGAGGTCGTCGGCTGTGAAGATGGTGCGGAGCGGCACGTCCGTCGCGAACGCGCGGCGCAACCGGGTTTGCAGCTGGGTCGCGGTCAGCGAATGTCCGCCGAGGTCGAAGAAGTTCGCGTCCCGGCTCACCCGGTCGACGTGCAGCACGTGCGCCCACAGTTCGGCGACCAGTTCTTCGGTGCCAGGCCGCGGCGCGACATGGCCGGGGTCGGTTCCGCTGGTGCGGCACTCGGGTGCGGGGAGGGCGTTCCGATCCAGTTTTCCGTTGGCCGTCAAGGGAAGGCGGGGCATCGGCACGAACACCGCGGGGATCATGTGGTCGGGCATCGTGCGGGCGCAGTGGGCGCGCAGTTCGGCCAGTTGCGGGGCGCCGGTCACATATGCGACGAGCTGGGGATTGCCGGGTACGTCTTCGCGGAGCAGGACCACCGCGTCGGTGACCGAGTCAGCTGTGCGCAGGGCAGCGGCCACCTCGTCCAGTTCGATCCGGAAGCCGCGCAGCTTGATCTGGTGATCGGAGCGGCCGAGGAAGACGATCGCGCCGTCGGCGTGGGTCCGCACCAAGTCGCCGGTGCGGTAGAGCCGGCTTCCCGGCGGCCCGAACGGATCCGGCAGGAAGCGCTCCGCGGTCCGCGCCGGGTGACCGCGGTAGCCGTGTGCCAGGCCGTCTCCGCCGAGGAACAGTTCGCCGGCCGCGCCGGCCGGCACCGGCCGTGCCGCGCGGTCGAGCACGTACGCGGTGGTGTTGGCGATCGCGGTGCCGATCGGCACCGTACGGTCCTGGCCGCCCACTGTGTCGACCAAGTGCCAGGTGGCGAAGGTGGCGCTCTCGGTCGGGCCGTAGACGTGCAGGAGCCGCTGGGGCGCGCCAGCGGCCAGCACCGTACGGACGGCGGCCGGATCTACTGCCTCACCGCCGAATAGCACCTGGCGCATGGGCGCGAACGCGTCCGGTACGCCTGCGGCGAACTGGTTGAACAGCGCGGTAGTCATGAACAAGGTCGTGATCGCCTGTTCGCGGATCAGCGCCGCGTAGCCAACCGGGTCCAGCGCCTGCTGTTTGGCCACGACCACCGCTGCGGCACCGGACAGGATGGCGCCCCACAGCTCGAAGGTCGCCGCGTCGAAAGCGGTGGTAGCGGCGAAGGCGATCCGGTCGTCGGTTCGCAGCGAGACGTAATCCGTGTCGCGGACGAGCCGGACGATCGCTCGGTGGGGAACCGTGACGCCTTTGGGAGTTCCGGTGGAACCGGACGTGTACATCACATACGCGGGCGCGTCCGCGGTTGCCGTGACCGCCGTGTCGTCGCCGGTCGGCCAGCTTCCGGGGTCGTCAAGGAGCATAGTGCTCACTCCGCCAGGAACGTTGTGCCGCAGCGCTTTCACTGTGAGCACGACAGAGATCCCGCTGTCCTGAGCCATGAACTCGAGACGCTGTGCCGGGTACGAAGGGGCGAGTGGGACGTACGCCGCACCTGCGCGGAGAATGCCGAGCAGAGCGGCGATCAGCTCGGGGGACCGTTCCAGGCAGACGCCCACGCAGGAACCGGGCGTGACACCCAGTGCGCGCAACGCAGCGGTCAGGCGGGCGGCGCGCGCGGACAGTGCGCGGTAGGTGAGGTGTTGTTCGCCGTGCACGACCGCTACGGCGTCAGGGTTGCGCGCTGTTTGTTCTGCGACCAAGGCATGCACGCAGTGGTCGCGCGGGTAGTCGCCGCGCGTGGCGTTCCACTGCCGTGCCAGTGCAGCTGCTGCGTCCTCGGTCATGATCGGCACGTCGTCCACGCACCGGTCCAGGTTTTCGAGCAGGCCCGTCACTGCGCCGCGCAGCGCGCTGGCGATCGGGCGGGCGGTCTCTTCGGTGTACCAGCGCCGGTCGCAGAGCAACCGCAATCGCAGCGAACGTCCCGGCAGCGCGACGACCGTCAGCGGGTAGCCGGTCTGCTCGGTGGCCTGGACCGAGGTGACGGCGACGCCGTCGAAGGAATCGTTCGCCGCGGCGGTGATGGGGAAGTTCTCCACCACGACCAGACTGTCGAACAGCGGCTCGCCGCGCGGCACGTCGCTGCAGCCTTGTGCACGCACCAGCGGGATGTGCTCGTGTCCGCGCGCGGCGGCGAAGTCCGCTTGTGTTTCGCGCAGCCACTCCAGGACCGGCCGCCGGCCGTCGATCCGGGTGCGTACCGGAAGCGTGTTGATGAACATGCCCACGATGTCTTCCACGCCTGGCAGTTCCGGCGGACGACCGGAGGTCGTAGCGCCGTGCAAGACGTCCGGGGCGCCGCTGAACCGGGCGAGCACCAACGACCACGCTGCTTGCACGACGGTGCTGATGGTGAGTCCGCCGGCCTGGGCGGTCGCGGTCAGCTCCGCCGTCGACTCCTCGGACAGTACTTCTTCGACCGAGAGAAAGCCTTGTCCCGGAACCGGTTCTTCGGCGTGCAGCGGCAGCGGGGTGGCGGCGGCGAACCCGCTGAGGCGGGCACGCCAGAACTCCTCGGCTTTCGCCTGGTCCTGTGCGGCCAGCCAGGTCAGGTAGTCCTGGTACGGCCGCGCCGGCGGAAGATCCGCGTCCTCGCCGCGGCGCTGTGCCGTGTACCTTGCGGTCACTTCGCCGAGCACCAGCGGCATGGACCAGCCGTCGAGGAGCAGGTGGTGGTGCGTCCACACGAACACGTACGCGTCGTCGGCCACCCGCAGCAACGAGAACCGGTGCAGCGGCGGCGCGGCCGGGTCGATCCCCGCCGCCCGGTCCGCAGCGAGGAACTCCGGCAGGCGGTCCGGAGAAGGTTCGGCGGCCCGCAAGTCGTGTTCGGTCCACGGCAGCTCGAATGCGCGGTGCACCGCCTGCACCGGCTGCTCGCCTTCGAGTGCGTGGAACGACGTGCGCAGCGCGGGATGCCGCGTCACGACGCCCGTCCAGGCGGCGCGGAACGCCGGCACGTCCAACGGCCCGTCGAAGCGGCAGCTGAACTGTTCGACGTACACGTCGTCGTCCGGGGAGTACAAGGCGTGGAACAACATCCCCTGCTGCAGCGGGGACAGCGGGTGAATGCTCTCGACGGTGGTCTGCTCGGGCATCGCGGGCGGCGCTCCTGGGGAGATCGTCATGGCGTCCGGAAACCGGCGAGCAGGGCGTCCAGTTCGCCGGGGGCTAGGGCGACCCCGGTCACGTCGGGGGACGCCGCCTCCGCCTCGCGGCGGCGCTCGACGAGGGTCCGCAGCAGGGCGACGCAGCGGTCGGCGAGTCCGGCGGCGGTCGCCTCGGAGTGCAGGCGGTCGCTGTAGGACCAGGTGAACCGCAACCGTCCGGAAAGGACCATGGCGTCGACCTCCAGCAGGTACGGGCGGGGTGCACGAGCGTCCTGGCCCGGACCTTCCGGCTCGGCGGCAGGCTCCCACGGCCCGGCTCCGCCGAATCCGGCGTCCAGCCGGCCGAGGTAGTTGAAGCAGACCGCCGCGGACGGCAGGTCCGCCAGCTGTGCGGCGGCCGGGTCGCCGGTGCGCGTATGGCGGATCAGGCCGTAGCCGAGGCCGCGGTCGGGCACCTCCCGCATCCGCTGCTTGACGTGCCGCAGCGCGGCCGCCGGGTCGTGCGGATCGGGAGCGAGCAGGACCGGGTAGACGCTCGTGAACCATCCGACGGTGCGGGAGACGTCCAGCGCGGCCCCGAAATCCTCGCGCCCGTGGCCTTCCAGGTCCACCAGCACCGAAGGCTCGCCCGCCCAGCCCGCGATCGCGGAGCTGACGGCGGCCAGCAGCACCTCGTCGATGCGCGCCCGGTAGGCCGGAGGCACGTCGTGCAGTAAGAGCCGGGTCGTTTCCTCGTCCAGTTCGCGGGTCACCGAGGCCAGCTGCGCCCGGGTGTTGACGTCCTCCAGGCCCTCGTCCGCCTTGGGCAGCAGGTCCAGCGGGAGGCCGGATTCGGCCCCGGCGCGCGCGACGGCGAGCCAATGGCCGGTCTGCGCGCCGATCTCGTCGCTGTGCGCGTGTTTGGCGAGCGCCTGCGCCCAGTCGCGGAACGCCGCGGTCTTGGGCGGCAGCTCGGCCGGGGCTCCGTCGCGTTCTCGGGTGTACGCGTGAGCCAAGTCCTCCAGCAGGATTCGCCACGACACGCCGTCGACCGCGAGATGGTGCACCGCCAGCAGCAACCGGCCCGGACGGTCGGCGCCGAGGCCGAACCACACCGCGCGCAGCAGCAGCCCGGCATCGAGGTCGAGAGTGCGCTGCGCGGCGGCGGCGCGGGCCTCGACCGCGGCGGAGGGATCGTCGGCCGAGCTGAGGTCTTCCACGGTGAGCAGCCGCGACGGCAGCCCGGCCAGTCCGCCCTGCTCTTGCGTCCAGCCGTCTTCGGTGCGCCGGAATCGCATCCGCAGCGCATCGTGGTGCCGGACGAGCAGGTGCAACGCCCGTTCGAGGGCTTCGGTGTCGATCGGGCCGCGCGCGCGGAGCAGCACCGTTTGGTTGTAGTGGTGTGGGGCCGGGTGCTGTTCGGCGAAGAATGTCGCCTGGACCGGAATGAGCGGCAGCGAGCCGGTCACCACGCCTTGCTCGGCGTGCGAGGCGGGCGAGGCGGGCGAGGCCGGGACCGCGACCGCCGCCAGCGCCCGGACGGTCTGGTGGTCGAACACCTGCTTCGGGCTGACGGCCCAGCCCGCGGCGCGCGTCCGGGCCACGACCTGAAGGCTGACGATCGAATCGCCGCCGAGGGCGAAGAAGCTGTCGGTCGCCGAGACCCGTGGCACGCCGAGCACTTTCGCCCAGACCTCGGCGAGCGCGCGTTCGGCGGGCGACTCCGGCGGGTCGTAGTCCGAGGCGGCTTCGGGCGTTTCCGGGACAGGCAACGCGGACCGGTCGAGCTTCCCGTTCGCGGTCAGCGGCAAGGCGTCCAGCACCACGAGGACGGCGGGCAGCATCGACGCGGGCAACAGCCGCGCAGCTGTCGCGCGGACTTCCGGCAGCAGGTCGTCGTCGCCGTCCGCGACGACGTAGCCGGCCAAGCGCGGTTCCCCGCGGGCATCGGCCTTGACGGCGACGGCCGCGGCGCGCACGGCCGGGTGGGCGGCGAGAGCCGCTTCCACCTCGCCTGGTTCGATGCGCACGCCGCGCAGTTTCACCTGGTCGTCCAGACGGCCGAGGAACTCCAGTTCGCCGTCGGGGCGCCAGCGCGCCCGGTCACCGGTGCGGTACAGCCGGTCGCCCGGATCACCGCACGGATCGGGCACGAACCGTTCGGCGGTCAGGCCGGCCAGGCCCGAGTACCCGCGGGCCACCTGCGGTCCGCCGAGGTGGAGTTCGCCCGGGGCGCCGGGCGGCGCCGGCGCGCCGGACCGGTCAAGTACGTACACCCGGGTCGCGCCGAGCGGACGGCCCACTGGGACGAGCGCGTCGCCGACCTCGGCGAGATCGCCGTCGAAACATGTGCTGTCGACGGTCGCTTCGGTGACGCCGTAGGAGTTGATGACGCGGGTGCGTTCGCCGCCGATCCGCGCGGCGGCGGCGCGGTCACGGCCCGGCCAAGCGTCCGCGCCGGACACCAGCAACCGCAGCGCGGGCAACCGGCCGCCGGACGACCGCACAGCCTCCACGACGTAACGGAGCACTATGGGCACGAACTCGGCCGCGGTGATCTGCTGCTCGTCGAGGAGCCGGGCCAGCGCAGCCGGGGCGAGCAGCAGTTCGCGCGGGCACAGCACGAGAGCCGCGCCTGAACTCAGCGCGCGGGTGACATCGCCGGTGAACACGTCGAACGTCACGCCCGCCATCTGCAGGTGCCGATCCTCTTCGGACAGTGCGTACGCAGTGCGCCAGGCGGCTGCGGCGGCGCTCAGGTTGCGGTGGCTGACCTGCACGCCCTTCGGACGTCCGGTCGAACCGGAGGTGTGCACGACGTAGGCCAGGCTGTCCGGCAAGGTCGCGGCGGGCAGGTTCTCCGCGGACTCGGAGCCGCCGGAGCTGACCGGGACGGCCGGCACGGGCGCGGTGCTCAGGTCCTGATCGGACACCAGCAGCCGGATTCCGGCGTCGCCAATCAGCCGGTGATTCCGGTCCGCGGGCGCGTCCGGGTCAAGCGGCACGTACGCGCCGCCGGCTTTGAGCACCGCCAGCAACCCGACCAGCAGACCGGGGGAGCGGTCGAGCAGCAGCCCGACCCGCGTCTCCGGCCCGACGCCGTGCCGCCGCAGCACCCGGGCCAGCTGATTCGCGCGTGCGTTCAGCGCACGATAGGTGAGCTGCCGGTCGTCCGCGACCACCGCGACCGCATCCGGCGTGCGCTCGGCATGCTCCTCGGCCAGCCGGTGCAGCGGACGTTCCTCGGGTGCCAGGGAGACCGGGGGAACCCCTTGGGACAGCACGGTCCTGCGCGCACTTTCGTCCAAAATGGACACTTGCCCGAGCAGTCGACCGGGGTGCTTCGCGAACTCGGCCAGCAGGTGCCGCAACTGGGCGAGCAGCTGTTCGGCCGCCTCCGCGTTGTAACGGCCGTTGTCGTAGAGCAGTGACAGCAGCAGCCGCGGGCCGGGTGCGGAGCTGAAGGTCAGCGGGTAGTCGGTCTGCTCGACGGCGTGCACCTGGCGTGCTTCGACCCCGGTGAGGGCTTGGCCCGCAGCCTCGTCCACCGGGTAGTTCTCGAACACGACGATACTCTCGAACAGGCTGCTGCCGCGCGGCACCGCGCTGCACGCCTGCATCCGCACCAACGGGCTGTAGGCGTTGCTCTGCATTTCCAGCAGGTCCTGGTGCAGGTCGCGCAGCCACTCGCCGACCGGCTGCCGCCGGGGCAGGCGGATGCGGGCGGGCAGCGTGTTGATGAACAGGCCGACGATCGACTCTACGCCGGGCAGTTCCGGCGGGCGGCCCGCGACCGTCACGCCGAACACGACGTCTTCCTCACCGCTGTGCCTGCTGAGCAGCACCGCCCAGACGGCGTTCACCAGCGTGCTGGTCGTGATGCCCAGATCGCGGGCGAACTGCCGCAGCTGTTCGGTCGCGTCCTCGGGGAGCCGGATCTCCGCGGTGCGGTACCCGTCCTGGGCCCTGCCGGGCGTGCGCGCCGGAAGCGGAGTGGCGGCGGCGAAGCCGGCCAGCCGGGCGCGCCAGAACTCCTCCGCCGGGTCCTGGTCCCGCAGCCACGCGATGTAGTCCCGGTACGGGCGGGCGGGAGCCGGCGGTCTCGCCGGGGCGCCGTCGCCCCCGAGCGCTTCGTACCAGCCGAACAGCTCGCGCACGACCAGCGGCATCGACCATCCGTCCAGCAGCAGGTGATGGTGGGTCCAGACCAGTTCCCACTCTTCGTCGGCGAGCCGGAGCAGGGTGAGGCGGACCAGCGGCGGACGGGTGAGGGAAAACCCGCGTTCCCGTTCCGCGGCAAGGAATTCCGCGCCGCGCTCGACCTGTTCGGCGTGGTCCAGCGAACGCCAGTCCACCGTGTCGACGGCGGCGGGCACAGTGCGGTGCACGGCCTGGAGCGGACGGTGCAGCCGATCCCAGTGGAACGACGTGCGCAGCGCCGCGTGCCGGTTCAGCACCCGCTGCCAGGCGGCGCGGAACCGGCGGGGGTCGAACTTCCCGGTCAGCCGGGCGGCCATCTGCACCACGTACGAGCCGGGCCCCTCCTCGCGGACGGTGTGGAACAGCATCCCTTCCTGCATCGGAGAAAGCGGGTAGACGTCTTCCAGCGCGCCGTCGGCCGCGGCGGCGAGGCGGTCGAGCGCGGCCTGGTCCAGGTCGGCCAGGGGGAAGTCCGCCGGCACCAGCGCATCGCCGGACCCGGACCGGACGGCGGCCAGCACCGTGCGCAGGTGCGCGCGGAGCGCGTCGAGCAAGCCGGCCACGGTCTCGCGCCGGTGCCGCGCGCCGTGCGTCACGGTGATCCGGAGGCGGCCGTCGGCAACCAGCGCCACCACGTCGATCAGGTACCGCCTCGGGACGTCCGGCGACTGGCCCGGCCCGGTGTCTTCTTCCGCGGGCAGCCACGGCGAGTCGCCCGCGAAGGACTGGTCCACCTGGCCGAGGTAGTTGAAGCACACCTCCGGTCCAGGCAGCGCGCGCAGCCGCTCGGTCGCGGCGTCGGAGCGTCCGTGCCGCAGCAGCCCGTAGCCCAGACCGCCGTCCGGCAGCGCGCGGATCGCTTCGCGGACGTTGCCCACCGCGGTCCGCAGCGGTCCGGCGACCGGAAGGACGAGCGGGTAGATCGCGGTGAACCAGCCAACCGTGCGGGTCAGGTCGGCGGACCCGGCCATGCCGGACAAGGCGTCCCGGCCGTGGCTTTCCACGTCCACCACCGCCCGGTCGCTTCCGGTCCAGTCGCAGAGCGCACGGCCGAGCGCGGTCAGCAGCAGCTCGTGCGCGCTGGCCGGGCCGGCGGAGCGGAGCAGCTCTTCGGTGGCGGTGGTGTCGAGCTCGGCGGTCACTGAACCGGCGGCGGCATAGGTGTCGCCCGCCGGGTCGAGGTCCGCGTCGGTCGGCAGGGCTAGGTTCTGCGCGTCGGCCAGCACGTCTGTCCAATAGGGAATCTGGACGCTGATCTCGGGGTGGTTCGCGTGCTCGGCCAGACCGGCGGCCCAGTCCCGGAAGGCGGTGGTCTTGGCCGGGAGCGCCAGCGGCGCACCGCGCAGCGCTTGATGATAAGCGGTGGCCAGGTCTTCCAGAAGAATCCGCCAGGAAACGCCGTCCACGGCGAGGTGGTGAGCGACGAGCAGCAGCCGTTCGCTGTCCGCCAGTCTGATGTGGACAGCGCGGAGCAGGCAGCCGGCGGACAGATCGATGCCCGCGTGCGCCTCGGCGGCCGCTTCGGCGATGGATTCTGCGTCCGCCAGTCCGGCGACAGTCAGTTCGACCGGTGCCGCGTCCGACGGGGCGGCGATGTCCAGCGTGGCGTCGGATGTCACGCGCAATCGCAGGACGTCATGGTGGGCAACCACTTCGCGCAGCGCCGCACGGAGCGCTTCGGTGTGGAGCGGCCGGCGCGGACGCACCAGCAGCGCCTGGTTGTAATACTTCGGTGTCGGCAGGTGCTGGTCCAGGAACCACTGCTGGATCGGGGTCGGCCGGACCGGGCCGGACACGGCGTCCTGCGCGCCGGAACCGGTCGCGGCCGGGGCCGCTTCTTCGACGGCGGACGCGAGGGCGCGCACGGTCCGGTTCTGGAACAGCATTTTGTGGCTGATCCGCAGACTCGCCTTGGCCGCCTGGGTGATCACCTGGATGCTCAGGATCGAGTCGCCGCCGAGGGCGAAGAAGTCGTCGTCGCGGCCCACGCGGTCCAGCCCGAGCGCCTTCGCCCAGATATCGGCGATCGTGCGCTCCGTCCGGGTCGAGGGCGCGGCGTAGGACACCGCCAGTTCCGGTCGGTCCGCGCCGGGCGCGGGCAGCGCGGCACGGTCGAGCTTGCCGCTGGGCAGGGACGGGAACTCGTCGAGAACCATGAACGCGGCCGGGACCATGTACTCCGGCAGAGCGCGGGCACACGCCGCGCGCAGTTCGTCGGTCGTGACACCGCTGCTCGCCACCGCGTACCCGACCAGCCGGGGAGCGCCTGGCTGGTCCTCGCGCAGCACCACCGCCGCGTCCGCCACGTCCGCCACACTCCGCAGCGCGGCTTCGATCTCGCCCGGTTCGATGCGGAAGCCCCGCAGTTTGACCTGGGCGTCCAGCCTGCCCAGGAACGCGAGTGTCCCGTCGGCACGGAACCGCACCCGGTCGCCGGTGCGGTAAAGCCGCGCACCGGGCGGCCCGAACGGATCCGGTACGAAACGGCCGGCGGTCAGCCCCGGCCGGCCCAGATACCCGCGGGCGAGGCCGGTGCCGCCGAGGCACAGCTCGCCGGGCACGCCGATCGGCACCGGACGCAGCTCGGCGTCGAGGACGTACGCGGTGCTGCCCGGGATCGGCCTGCCGATCGCCACCGGTGCACCCGGCAGGCATTCGGCCATGACGGTGCAGATGGTCGCCTCGGTGGGCCCGTACAGGTTGTGGAACCGGCGGCCGGGCGCCCATCGGCGCACCAGGTCGGCCGAGCACGCCTCGCCGCCGACCGTCACGGTCGTCAGCGCCGGCAGCGCCGCGTCCGGGGTCACCGCCAGCGCGGACGGCGGAAGCATCACCGTGGTGACCGCTTGCTCGTCTAGGAGCTGAACGAGATCCGGGCCGGGGAGCGGCCGCTCGCGCGGTGCGAGGCACAGCGTCGCGCCGGGCGGCAGCGCCATGACGAGTTCCAGCAGGGATGCGTCGAAGCTCAGCGACGCGTACTGCAACACCCGGCTCCCGTTGCCGACTTCCAGCGCGCGCGCCTGCGCGTCGGCGAGCGCGGCGATGCCGCGGTGCGGCACCATCGTCCCTTTTGGACGGCCGGTGGAGCCGGAGGTGTAGATGACGTACGCGACAGCGTCGAGCGGCACCGACGGCAGCGGGGCGTCGTCGCGCTCCGCGCGGATGGCAGGCCACTGCTCGTCGAGCAGCAGGACGTTCTCGTGCCGAGGCAACCGGTCGAGCAGGTCCCGTTGCGACAGCAGCAGCTGCGCGCGGCTGTCCTGGAGCAGGTAGGCCAGCCGGTCGGCCGGATACGTCGGGTCCAGCGGCAGGTAGGCGGCGCCTGCCTTCATGATGCCCAAGACGCTGATCACCAGTTCGGGACAACGCTCCAGACAGACCGCGACCCGGACGTCCGGTCCGGCTCCGGCGGCCCGCAGGTGCTGGGCCAGCCGGGTGGCGCGCGCGTCGAGCGCGGCGTAGGTGAGCTGATGCCCGCCCATCGCGACCGCAACCGCGTGCGGGGTGCGTTCTGCTTGTGCGGCGACGAGATCCGCGAACCCGAGTGCCGGCGCTGAGGGGGCCGGGGTGCGGTTCCACCGCCGGGTCAGCAGGTCGTGGTCGACAGGCGACAGCAGCGGCACGTCGCGCAGCCGCCGGTTCGGCTCGGTCGTCAGCGCGGCGAGCGCTTCGAGCAGCACTGCGGCCATCCGCTCGACGGTGGCCAGCTCGAACAGGGCGGTGTTGTAGATCAGCGTGCCGGTCAGCGAGTCCGGACTCTCGACCAGGGCGAGCGCAAGGTCGAACTTCGCCGTTCCGTTGCCGGGCGGCGGGTCCAGCGGCCGGACGCGCACGCCCGGCCAGCGGAGTTCGGGCGAGGACACCCGCTGGTAGTCGCAACCCACCTGGGCCAGCGGCGCATAGCTGGCGTCCCTTGCCGGACGCAGTTCCTCCACCAGTTGCTCGAACGGGACATCCTGGTTGGCATAGGCGTCCAGGCACCCCTCGCGGACCCGGGCGACCAGTTGCGCGAAGGTCGGGTTGCCGCTGAGGTCGGTGCGCAGGGCCAAGGTGTTGGTGAAGAACCCGATCAGCCGCTCGGCTTCCTCGGTGGGGCGCTGCCCGATCGGCGTGCCGACCACGACGTCGTCCTGGCCGCTGTAGCGGGACAGCACCAGCGAGAACGCGGCCAGCAGGGTCATGAACGGCGTCGCGCCGATCTCCCTGCTCACCTGGTGCAGCATCTGCCGGACCGGTTCGGGCACAGTGAACGCGTGGCTCGCGCCGTCGAATCCCAGCTCCGCCGGGCGCGGACGGTCGGTGGGAAGTTCGAGCAGCGCCGGTGCGCCGGCCAGGTTCTCGCGCCAGTGCGCGAGCTGCCGTTCCAGGGTCGCACTGTCCAACCAGGACCGTTGCCACAGGGTGTAATCCGCGTACTGGAAGGAAAGTACCGGGAGCACCGGCTCGCGGTTTTCGCAGCGCGCGGTGTACAGCTCGGTCAGTTCGGCCAGCAGGACCTCGAGCGAGCGGCCGTCTGCGATGGTGTGGTGCAGCCCGAGCAACAGAACATGGTCGTCCTCGGCCACGCGCAGCAACCGCGCGCGAGCCAGCGGCCCGGTCTGGAGGTCGAAGCGCAGCCGGGCCTCGGAGGCGGCGAGCTCGCGGATGACCGCGGCGGCCCGGGCCGGGTCGAGGCTGCGGAGGTCCGTCACTGGCAAGGGCATCGGCGCGGGCGGCGCGACGACTTGCTGCGGGGTGCCGGCGCCGAAAGCGGTGCGGAGAGGTTCGTGGCGCGCGGCGATCGCGGTCAGCCCAGCGGCAACCGCCGGCACGTCAAGGGCGCCGATGAGCCGCAGGCCCGCGATGATCGTGTTGAGCGGGCTGTCCGGAGCCCACTGCTCGAAGAACCAGGCGCGCTGCTGTGCGAACGACAACGGAACTTCCGCCGGGCGGTCTTGGGCGCGCAGCGGCGGCCGCTGGTCCGCGGTCGTCTCGCGGCGGGCTTCGACGTGCGCGGCGAGTTCCGCGACGGTGGGATGCGCGAACAGCACCCGTAACGGCACGTCGACGCCGAACACCGCCCGGAGCCGGGCGTGGACCTGGGCGGCGATCAGGGAGTGGCCGCCGAGCGCGAAGAAGTCGTCGTGGATGCCGACGTTCTCGACACCGAGAAGCTGTTGCCAGACTCCGGCCACGACCTCCTGCACCGGCGTTCTCGGTGCGGCCGTCTCGACACTCGGCCGCTCGCAGCCGGGCTCCGGCAGAGCCGCCGGGTCGATCTTCCCGTGCACGGTGAGCGGGAATTCGTCCACGACGACGCAGTGCGCCGGGAAAAGGTAGCCGGGGAGGCGCTGCGCGAGGTGCTCGCGCAGGTCGTCGACCTCGCCGTCGGCGGTGAGGTAGGCGACGAGCTGATCGTCGCGGAGCCGCACGTGGGCGCCGGTCACCCGCGGGTGCGCGCGCAGTGCGGCCTCGACCTCGGCCGGTTCGACGCGGTGGCCGCGGACCTGGATCTGGTCGTCGGCGCGGCCGAGATAGACGAACGTGCCGTCGGGCAGCGCCCGCGCCAGGTCGCCGGTGCGGTACATGCGCGCTCCGGCCGAGCCGTACGGATCGGGCAGGAAGCGTTGCGCGGTCAGCCCTGGCCGGCGCAGGTAGCCGCGGGCCGGGCCGGCGCCGCCGACGTGAAGTTCGCCGGTCCGGCCGGCAGGCACCGGACGCAGGTTCTCGTCAAGCAGGTAGAGCCGGAGGTCCGGGATCGGACGGCCGATGACGCTGCCCGCGGCCGGGTCGAGGTCAGCCGCGCCGAGCGGGTGCCCGGTCACGTGGACGGTGGTTTCAGTGATGCCGTACATGTTCACCAGCCGCGGCCGGTCAAGGCCGTGCAGCCCGGCCCAGTGCGACAACCGGTCCGCGGCCAGGGCTTCGCCGCCGAAGACCACCGTGCGCAGGCTGGGCAGGTCGCCGGCGACCTCGGTCAGCGGCAGGAACGCCGAGGGAGTCTGGTTGAGCACGGTGACCGCTTGCCGGTCGGCGAGGCAGGCGAACTCGGCGGGCGTGCGCCGGGTCAGGTCGTCCACGAGCACCAGGCGCCCGCCGTGCGCCAGCGCGCCCCACAGTTCCCACACCGAGAAGTCGAACGCCGCCGAGTGGAACAGGCTCCACACGTCGCGGGCGTCGAAGCCGAACCACGGGCGGGTGGCGTCGAACAAGCGCGCCGCGTTGCGGTGCGGGACCAGCACCCCTTTGGGCTGTCCGGTCGATCCGGAGGTGTAGATGACGTACGCGAGGTCGGCCGGGTCGATCCGCGGCGGCGCCGGTGCGGCTTCAGTGCCGGCGAGGAAGACTACCGCCGGCCCGTCCGGGACCCGGTCGGCGAGGTCGACGGTGCTGACCAGAACCGGGATCTGGCTGTCGGACACCATGTAGCTCAGGCGTTCCTGCGGATACTCCGGGTCCAGCGGCACGTAGGCTCCGCCGGCGAGGTGACACGCGAGCACAGCGATCACCTGGTGCGGGCCGCGGTCCACCAGCACCCCGGTCAGCACCTCGCGGCCGACTCCGGCCGAGCGCAGCTGCTCGGCCAGCCCGGCGGCCCGGCGTGCGACAGCGCGGTAGGTGAACTGTTCCCCGCCCCAGACCACCGCGATGGCGTCCGGCCGCTCGCGCACCTGTCCGAGGAAGCGTTCCACCAGCGACCCTTCCTCGGCCGAAACCGCTGCCGGGGCAGGGTTCCAGCTCGCGAGGAGGGCGGCTTCCCGCTCCGGCGTGAGCGCGGTGAGCGCTGCGACGGGTGCGTCGAGATTGACGACGAGCGCGGACAGCAGGTCCTTCAGCTCGGCCAGCAACCCGCTCGCACCCGCTTCGTCGTACTGATTCCGCGCGTATGCCAGCCGCAGCGTCAACCGGTCGGCGAGCGCCGAGACGAGGGTGAGCGGGTAGTGCGTCTGCTCACGGAAGCTGACTTCGGCGACGCGGGGACTGTCCGCGATGTGCTCGTCGAGCGGGTAGTTTTCGAAGACCACCAGACTCTCGAAGAGCGGGCTGTTTCCTGGCGCTTCGGCCCAGCGCCGCGTCTCCGCCAACGGCGTGTGCTCGTATTGGCGGAGCTCGACGAATGTCCGCTGGAGATCTCCCAGCCATTCGGCGACGGACTCGCCGGTAGCTCGGACGCGGACCGGCACGGTGTTGATGAACAACCCCACCATGTTCTCGACGCCGGCGAGGCCCGGCGGGCGGCCGGCGACGGTCGCTCCGAACAGGACGTCGGACTGCCCGCTGTGCCGCGCCAGCAGCAGCGTCCACGCGGCCTGGACGAGAGTGTTGGCGGTGAACCCGTGGTTGCGGCCGACTTCGCGCAGCGCAGCGGTGCCGGATTCGGACAGGTCGAGCCGCACCGAGCCGGTGCCCTCGCGCGCCTCGGCGGTTCCGAACGGCAGCGGGGTGGCCGCGGTGAAGCCGGAGAGCGTGTCGCGCCAGAACTTCTCCGCCTGCGCGAGGTCCAGGCCTTGATACCAGGCGATGTAGTCGCCGAATGCGGGCGCCGTCGCGAGTTCAGCGTCCTGGCCGGCGACTGCGGCGCGGTAGAGCGTCATCACCTCGCCGAACACCCGGGAACGCGACCACCCGTCCAGCACCGCGTGGTGGTTCGTCCACACCAGACGGTGCTCCCGGTCGCCGAGCCGGGCCAAGGTCAGCCGGAACAGCGGGGCGCGGGCGAGATCGAAGCCGCGGGCCCAGTCCCGTTCGGCCAGTTCCGCTACAGCCGCGGTCTGTGCGCGCGGGCCGAGCCCGGCGAGGTCGGATTCGGTCCACGGCAACGCGATCTGCCGGTGCACGACCTGCCGTGCCTGTGCCTGCCCGGTCCAGCGGAACGCGGTGCGCAGCGCGGCGTGCCGGTCCGCGACTTCGGCCCAGGCGTCCCGGAACGCCTCTGCGTCGAGTTCGCCGGTCAGCGTGCAGCACACCTGCTCCACGTACGGGTCCTTGCCCGGTTCGTACAGGGCGTGGAACACCATGCCCTGCTGCAGCGGCGAGAGCGGATAGATGCGCTCGACGCGGGCGTGCTGTCCGGTCATGCGTCCCCCTCGGCGGGCAGCGTGTCGAGTTCGTCCATGAGCTCGGCCAGGTCCGCTTCGGTGAGGCCGGACTCGGCGAATCCGGGCTCCGGCTCCGCACGGATGCCGGGGCCGGCGGCGAGTTCGCGCAGGCAGTCCCCGGCGAGCGCCGCGATGGTCTGCTCGCGGTGGACCGCCGGGCGGTACGCCCAGGTCATCCTCAACCGGCCGGCCAGTTCGACGGCGGTGATGTCGAGCAGATACGGACGGCGGGCCGCCGGGTCGGCGGCGCTGCCGAGGCGTTCGGGCACCAGTTCGAGCAATCCGCTGCCGGCGGCGGAACCGGTTCCTCGGCCAAGGTAGTTGACCCGGATCGCCGGGCTGGGCAGCGCGCGCAGGCGGGCGGTGGCGGTGTCCGAGCGGAGATGGCGCAGGATGCCGTAGCCAATCCCGCCGGACGGCGCTGGCGCGGCCCCGTCGGCGGTCAGCCGTACCGGGTGAATGGTGGTGAACCAGCCGACGGTGCGGCTCAGGTCGGAGTCCGCCCCGCGGACATCCCGTCCGTGGCCCTCGACATCCACGATCGCCTGCTGCCCAGTCCATTTGAGCAGGACCCGGCCGAGCGCACCGAGCACCGCGGCGTGCACCGAGGTCTGCGCGGACCGACCGAGCAGAGCTTCGGTGGCGGAAGCTTCCAGTTCCACGGCGACCGTCCGGCTGTCGCCGTAGGTGCCCGGCCCGTCGGCGCGGTACTCGTCCTGCGGTATCCGGATGTTGCGCGCCGCGGTCAGCAGGTCCGTCCAGTAGGGGATTTCCGCGTCGTAGGCGTGCGCCCGCTCCGCGGTCCGGACGGCCCACTCTTGATACGAGGTGGTTTTCGCGGGCAGCTGGATCGGCTGTCCTGCCGCCGCCTGCTGGTATGCGGTCGCGAGGTCTTCGAGCAGGATGCGCCAGGACACTCCGTCGACGCCGAGGTGGTGTGCGACCAGGACCAGCCGCTGAGCGGAGCCGTCGCCGGCGAGGACGGCGCGGAGCAGGCAGCCGGACGCGGTGTCGATGTCCTGCTGTGCCTGCACCACGGCGGGTTCGAGGTCGTCGGCAGCGCGCAGCAGTTCGTGTTCGGCGACCGGCGCGTTGTCCAGCGTCCAATCGCCGTCGGCGGCGCTGGTCAGGCGCAGCCGCAGCGCGTCGTGGTGGACGACCAGCGCGCGCAGTGCGGACCGCAGCGGCCCGGCACGCAGGGTTTGCCGCGGACGCAAGCAGATCGTCTGGTTGTAGTGCGACGGGTCGGGCAGGTCCAAGCCGAGGAACCAGCGCTGGATCGGCGTCGCAGGCAGAGGTCCGATCACCGGTCCCTGTTCCGCCTCGACGGGCGCGGCGCCGGTCGCGCAGGCAGTGGCGAGAGCGGCGATCGTCGGGTGCTGGAACAGCAGCGGGGGCGTCACCGCGAGGCCGGCTTGGTTTGCGCGCGAGACCACCTGGATGCCCAGGATCGAGTCGCCGCCCAGCGCGAAGAAACCGTCATGGCGGCCGACTCGGTCGACATGCAGCAATTCGGCCCAGATAGCGGCGAGAGTCTCCTCCGCCGGGGATTCCGGCGGTGCGTACGTGGTGGCGCCCGCCGGCTCGGGCAGCGCCGTGCGGTCGAGTTTTCCGTTGGCGGTCAACGGGATCGCCTCGATCGGCACGACCGCTGACGGGACCAGGTAGGACGGCAGGTGCGCAGCGCAGTGCGCTTGCAGAACTTCCGGGGTTGCGTCGGCGACGACATACCCGACCAGGTGCGGCGCGCCGTTGCCGGTGCGGACCACGACAGCCGCGTCCTGGACGTCCGGATGCCTGCGGAGCACCGCGGCGACCTCGGCCGGTTCGACCCGGTACCCGCGCAGCTTCACCTGTTCGTCGTCGCGGCCGAGGAAAACCAGCGTGCCGTCGGCGCGCCGGCGCGCCAGGTCACCGGTGCGGTAAAGCCGTCCGCCGGGCAGGCGGGGGTCGGGCACGAACCGCTCGGCGGTGGCTGCGGGGTTGCCGAGGTAGCCGCGGGCCGTCGCGGGACCGCCGACGCACACCTCGCCTGCTGTCCACAAGGGAGCGAGGTCGAGCCGGTCGTCCAGCACGTGCACCCTGGCGTGCGCGAGCGGCCGGCCGAGCGGCACCGGATCGTCCGCCGCGGCGACTTCGTGGCTGAGCACGCCGACGGTCGTTTCGGTGGGGCCGTAGTGATTGAGCAGTCGGCAGTCCGGCGCCAGTTCCCGCACCGACCGGACCAAATCGGCGGTCAGCGCCTCGCCGCCGAGGACCAGCCGTCGCTTCGGCAGCACCGCCGCCTGCCGCGGGCCGTCCAGCAACGCCCGCAGGTGGGAGGGCACGATCTTCAAGCAGTCGATCGGGTTCCGGTCGGCATAGGCGGCCATCCGCGCCGGGCTTTCGGCGACCTCGCGGGACAGGACGTGCAGCGTGCCGCCGGTGCACAGCGACGGGTAGACGACGGTGTGCCCGAGGTCGGCGGCGAAGGTGGAGACGATGCCGTAACCGCTGCCGGCGGGCAGGTCCAGCACATCCGCGATGCCGCTCGTGTAGCGGGCCAGGCTGTCGTGCGTGACCGCGACGCCCTTCGGCGTGCCGGTGGATCCGGACGTGAAGACGACGTACGCGAGGTTGGCGAGGCCAGCTCCGCCGACCGGGTCGGTCGCCGGTTCGTCCGCCAGGCCCGGGTCGGCGAGGTCGATCGTGCCCGCACCGCCTTCGGCCAGGACCAGCCGCACGCCTGCCTGCTCGAACAAGGCGTTGCGGCGGGCCGGCGGGAGGTCTGCGTCGACCGGGAGATACGCCGCTCCGGACTTCAGCACGCCGAGCAGCCCGGCGAGCAAGCCGGTTCCCCGCCCGGCGGCCAGACCGACCCGGTCTTCCGGCCGTACGCCTGCCCGGCGCAGGCGGTGCGCGATCCGGTTCGCCTGCTCGTTCAGCTGCCGATAGGTGAGCCGGTCCGCTCCCGCGACGACCGCCGTCTGGCCCGGCCGGAGCGCTGCTTGCTCCTCGAACATCGTGTGCACGCAGCGATCCGGGGCCGCTGCCGGGGCCGCGGGCAGTCCAGCGGCCAGTGCGCGGCCCGTTTCTTCGCTCGGGGAGATCGGCAGCGATCCGATCCGCGCCTCCGGCTCCCGCACCGCGGCGGCGAGCAGGCACCCGTACATCGCTGCCAGCCGGTGCGCGTCGTCGGTGGTCAGCCGGGCAGTGTCGTGGTGCAGCGCCAGCCGGATCGTTGTGCCGCAGCGCATCCCGTCGAGCAGGACCGGCAACGGCTCGCGGTGTGCGACCGCGAATACGACCGGCCAGTCCGACCGCGCAGGCAGCGCCGTCCAGACGAATCCGGCACGCGCTGCCGGGGTCTCGCCGAACGAGGCCGCGTCGAAGAATTCCTGGTTTTCCGCCAGTTTGCGGGTTTGGTCCGCCACCGCGGCGACGGACTCGGCGAACGTCTGTGCCGGGTCGGCCGCCGCGGCGTGCGGCAGCCACTGGACGTACGAGCCGACGGCGTGCCGCATCTCAGCGTGCGGCCGGTTCGCCGCCGCCGAGGCGATCCGGACGACGCTGCCGGCCATCCGGGTGAGCAATGCCTGCCATGCCGCGGCGAACACGGCGTCGAGCGGCCAGTCCCGCTGCTGCGCGAGCGCGACGACTTCGGCGGGCAGTTCGACCGGTACGGTCGCTGGGCGAAAGCCGTCCGCCGCACCGGTTCGCTCGCAGGGGAGCGCTTCGGCCGGCGGGAGCGCCGCGAGGTGCGTCTGCCAGAACTCCCTGCCCCCGGCGGTCTCGGGAGCGGTCAGGACATCGTGCTGCCACTCGGCGGCGTCGGCGTACTGCAACGGTTCCTCGGGCTGCGGGCGTCCCTCGTAGCTCTCGCGGATCTCGGACAGCAGGACGTGCAGGGACACCGCGTCGACCAGCCAGCCGGGCGCCGTCAGCAGCAGCTCGGCCCGGGAATCCGGCAGCAGCACCAGATCGGCCAGCACGAGCGGGCCGTCCGGGAGATCGAAGTCCGTGCCCGCGCGCGCTCGTGCCAGATCAGCCGGGTCGGTGCCGCCGTGCACCGCATACGCCACGCGCGGAGCCGGCTGGATGACCTGAATCGGCAAGTCCATGCCCGCAGGCCGGTGCGGCACCGTCCGCAGCGCTTCGTGGCGCAGGCACCCGCTTTCGACGGCGCGGCGCAGCCGCTCGCGGTCCAGGTTCCCGTCGACCTCGGCGCGCGCCTGCGCCGGGTAGACACCGCTCGGGTCGGCCTGGTGCACCAGCCAGGCACGCTTTTGCTGAGGGGAGAGCCGGTAGCCTTCCATCGTCGCTCTACTGGCCCTGTCCGCCCGCGCCGGCCATCGCGACGACGAGCTTGCGCGGTCCGGCGTACGGCATGCGCCCGTGCGAAACGAGCATGTTCTCGAGAATGGCGATGTCGCCGTCCTGCCACCGGAACATGACGGTCTCATCCCGGTAGGCGCGGCGGATCTCGGCGAGGTCTGCTTCGTCGATCGCGCTGCCGTCGCCGTAGTAGGTGTTGCGTGGCAGGCCCTGCTCGCCGAAGGTGGCCAGCAGCGTTTCGCGGATTTCGGGCGCCTGCGCGGAAATGTGGAACAGGTGCGCCTGGTTGAACCAAGCGGTTTCGCCGGTTTCCGGATGCGTCGCCACCGCTTGGCAGACCTGACGGGTGCGCAGGCTGTCGTCGGAGAGCCATTCGTACTCAATCCCGGCGCGGTCGCAGAACGCCTCGACCTCGGTCCGCTCCGGCGTCTGGAACACGTCCTGCCACGGCAAATCCAGGCCCTGCCCGTAATTGCGCACGTACATCACGCCGTGTTCGGCAAACCGGTCGCGGATCGCGGCGGGGATGCGCGCCAGGACACGGGTGCTGTCCGCGAGCGGCGTCTGGCCGCCTTCGGGGGCGGCCTGCACCGAGTAGAAGCCCAGTTTCAGCGGCCACGACCGGCTGTAGGCCATCTCGTTGTGCTGCGGGATTTCCTGCGTGGCCGGGTACTCGGTCGAGGTGTAGACGTTGCCCGCGACGTGGCTGCGCGGCGTCGATCCGTAGGAGTACTCCAGCATGTCGCCGCCGACCAGCCGCACCACCTGCTCGAACTCGGCGACGTCGCCGACGGTGAACCCGCGTAGCAGCACGGCTTTGTGCCGGACGGTCTGCTCACGGACCTGCTCGCGGTTGGCCTCGACCCAGGACAGCGCGTTGACGCCGTCGACGGCCGGGGCGAACAGCAGCGGCGTCGGGCCGTCGGCCAGCAGCGGGCGGGCCGAGACCAGCGTCTCCGGCGCGAGGCTCACCGCGGTCCGCCGCCGGGGCCGGAACTGGGCTGGTCCGCTTTCCCGATTGCTCATCTTCCCGCTTCCTGTCGTGCGTTGGGTTCTGCCCGGTCGGGCGCCACGGCGCGGCGGCGCCGTCGCAGGGCTCCTTGGCTGTAGGCGGCGGCTCCGGCCGCGCCTGCGGCCCGTTCCGCCTCGTCAGCGGCGGCGAGTTCGTCCGCAAGGTCCGCGATCGCGGCGCCCGGGTCAGCGGTCACGGCGCACAGCACCCGCGCGATGTGACCGGCCAGCCGGACGATCGCGCCGGGCCGGAACAGGCTGGTCTTGTACTCGCACACCAGGCTCAAGCCTGCGCCCGTGCGGCGGAACTCCAGCCGGAGGTCGTAGCGAGCCATGCCGGGCGGCACCCCGACCGGCTGCGCGTCCAAGCCGCCGAAGCCACCGGCGACTGGTTCGTCCTGCACGACGAACCAGGTCTGGAACAACGGCAGGTGACTGGCCGAGCGCTCCGGCTGCACCTCCTGCACGACGCGTTCGAACGGCGCTTCGGAGTGCGCGTAGGCGTCCAGGCAGGTGGCCCGGACTTGTTCCAGCAGGCTCGCGAACGTGGGCTCGCCGCCCGGGTCCGCGCGCAGCACGACGGTGTTGACCAGACAGCCGATCAGCTCCTCGGTTTCCGGCCGGGACCGGTTCGCGACCGGCGTGCCGACCACCACCTCGGGCAGCTCCCTCGCCTGCTGAAAAGCGACCGCGGTGGCCGCGAACAAGACCATGAACGGCGTCGTGCCGGTCCGGTCCGCCGCTTCGGCCGCGCCGGCCGCGACCGCGGCGGGCAGCTCGGCCTGGTGCACCGCGCTGGCGTGCGTCTGCACTTCCGGCCGGGGTAAGTCGGTCGGCAGTGGGGCAGGGGAGATCCCGGCCAGCTTCGCGCGCCAGTGCGCGAGATCGTCGGCGACCTGCTTGCCTGCCAAGCGGTCCTGCTGCCAGGCGGCGTAGTCGGCGAACTGGATCGGCAGCGGCGCGCGCGCGATCGGCTCGCCGGCGAGCGCGGTGCGGTAGTTCTCCGCCAGCTCGCGCAGCAGGAGATCGAGCGAGTGACCGTCGGCGACGAGGTGGTGCAGGCACAGCGCGAGCTGGTGCTCCCGCGGGGCGGTTCGCACCAAGACGATCCGCCACAGCGGGCCCTCGGTGAGGTCGAACGGGGTTTGCGCGACCGCCGCTGCCAGCCGGTCGGCGTGGTGCGGCCGGCCGGACAGATCGACCACCGGCAGCTCGGCGGCAAGGTGGTCCCGCGCGAGCTGACCCGCTTCGGAACCGGCGACCGTCAGGTGCGTGCGGAGGCTTTCGTGCCGGTCGACCACCGCCTGCAGCGCCGTGCGCAACGCCCGCGGGTCCAGTTCTCCGGACAACCGCAGGACGCCGGCGATGTGGTAGAGCTGGGTGCCGGGCCGCCAGCGTTCCAGGAACCAGAGCCGCAGTTGCGCCGACGAGAGCGGAGCCGGTCCGGTCCGTTCGCGCGGGACGATCGGTGTTTCGTCGGGCCGGGCACCGGCGATTTCCTTGGCCATCGCGGCGAGGTCGGGCGCTTCGAAGACGGTGCGCAGCGGCAGTTCGACACCGAACTCGGCACGAATGCGGCCCTGCAGCCGGGTGGCGATCAGCGAATGCCCGCCGAGAGCGAAGAAACTGTCGTGCAGCCCGGCGTCCGGTACGCGCAGCACGCTGCACCACAGCTCAGCGAGCGCCTTCTCGGTCGGCGTACGCGGTGCGACGTACCCGGCGGCCGGTTCGTCGCCGTCTCCCGGCGCGGGAAGCGCGGCGACGTCGATCTTCCCGTGCGCGGTGAGCGGGAAGGCTCCCAGTGTGACGTAATGCGCCGGACGCAGGTGCGCCGGAAGGGTCTCCCGGACGCGGGCGCGGAGGTCGCTGGTGTCGCCGTCCGCGGTGAGATAAGCGACCAGACGCTGGTCGCCGGGCTCGTCTTCGCGCAGGATCACGCGCACGCCGGTGACCTGGGGGTGGCGGCGCAGTGCTGCTTCGATTTCGTTCGGTTCGACGCGGTGGCCGCGCAGCTGCACCTGGTCGTCGGAACGGCCGAGGTAGACGAAGGCTCCGTCGGGCAGCGCGTGCGCGCGGTCGCCGGTGCGGTACATCCGCGAACCGGGTTCCCCGAACGGGTCCGGCACGAATCGCTCGGCGGTCAGCCCGGGCCTGCCGAGGTAGCCGCGGGCCGGACCGGCTCCGCCGACGTGGAGGTGCCCGGCGACCCCGGCGGGCACCGGCCGGAGATCGTCGTCGAGCAGGTAGGCGCGCAGGTCCGGGATCGGGCGGCCGACGACGCTGCCGGACCTGCGGTCCAGGTCCGGACTGCCGACCGGGTGCCGCGTGACGTGGACGGTGGTCTCGGTGATTCCGTACATGTTCACCAGTTGCGGCCGGTCCAGCCCGAAGCGTGCGGCCCAGCCGGCGAGCCGGTCCGCGGGCAGCGCCTCGCCGCCGAAGATCACCGTGCGCAGCGCGGGCAGCCCGGAGACCGTCTCGGCCAGCGGCAGGAAGGCCGAGGGCGTTTGGTTGAGCACGGTGATCGCGTGGTCGGCCAGGACCCGGGCGAACTCGGCGGGAGCCCGCCGGGTGGTGTCGTCGACGAGGACCAGCCGGCCGCCGTGCGCGAGCGCACCCCACAGTTCCCAGACCGAGAAGTCGAACGACACGGAGTGGAACAGGCTCCACACGTCCTCGCGGTCGAATTCGAACCAGTGCCGGGTCGCGTCGAACAGCCGGGCGGCGTTGCCGTGCGGGACCAGGACGCCCTTCGGTTGCCCGGTCGATCCGGACGTGTAGATCACGTAGGCGAGGTGCGCGGGATTGACCGGAGCCGGGGCAGGCGCGGCCGGCGCGGCCGGCGCGGCCGCGAGCACGCGCGGCCCGGCGGGCACCCGGCCGGTCAGATCCGGCGAGGCGACCACGACCGGGGCGCCGCTGTCGGAGACCAGATAGTCGAGCCGTTCTTGCGGATAAGCCGGGTCGAGCGGCAAGTACGCGCCGCCGGCGAGATGGCAGGCGAGTATCGCGATCACCTGGAGCGGCCCGCGGTCCAGCAGGACGCCGACCAGCACGTCCGGCCCGACCCCGGCGGCACGCAGCCTGCTCGCCAGGCCCCCCGCGCGGCGCAGCACGGCCTGGTAGGTGAGCTGTTCGTCGCCCCACACCAGCGCCACCGCGTCGGGTTGCGCTCGCGCCGCCTCGACGAACCGCTCGATCAGCGCCGGGCCGCGGACCTCTGCCGGCGCGGGGTTCCAGGCGCGCAGCAACCGGTCGTCCGCCGGGGCCAGCGAGACGCTGCCGACCCGGCGGCCTGGACCATCCACAAACGACTCAAGTGCGCGGATCACCTGCTCGGCCAACGCGGCGGCGCAGTCCTCGGGGCAGCGATCGGTGGCGTACATGAGACGGAGCGCCAGCCGCTCGCCCGGGGCGGCGACGAGGGTCAGCGCCGCGTCGGTCTGCTCCGTGGCGCGCACGTCGTGCGCCCGCAATCCGCCGCGCGGCTCTACGGCGTGTTCGCCGAGCGGGTAATTTTCGAAGACCACCAGGCTGTCGAACAGGCGGCTGCCTCGGGGCACGCTGCTGCAGCCCTGTATCCGCACCAACGGCGTGTGTTCGTACTGCCGGACTTCGGCGAACGACGACTGCACGGCACGCAGCCACGGCGCCACCTCGGCGTCCGGGTCGATGCGCAGGCGCATCGGCAGGGTGTTGATGAACAGTCCGACCATGCTCTCGACCGCGGGCAGCTCCGGCGGCCGCCCGGACACGGTCACGCCGAACACGACGTCGTCGGATTCGGCGTGGCGGGCGAGGACCAGGCCCCATGCCGCCTGCACCGCGGTGCTCAACGTCAACCCGTTGCCCCGGCACAGGTCCCGGAGCGCGCGGGTGCGCTCCGGGGACAGCTCGACCTCGACTGTCGCGGCGCCGATCGGGCCGCATCCGGGCTGGTCCAACGGAATCGGGGTCGGCGCGGTGAACCCGGCGAGCGCTTCGCGCCATCCGGCGTCGGCCTCCGCGTCGTCCTGCTCGCACAGCCAGCTGACGTACTTCTCGTACGGCGGCACGGCGGGCAGGTGCGGCCGCTGCCCGGCGCGATGCGCCTCGTACGCGGTGAACAGGTCGGCGAGGACGATCGGCAGCGACCAGCCGTCCATCAGCAGGTGGTGATGCGTCCAGACGAACCGGTGGGTCCGCTCGGCGACCCGGGCGAGGGCGAAGCGGAACAGAGGCGGTTCGACCAGGTCGAATCCGGCGGCGCGCTCGCTCTGCAGCAGGTCGGAGACGAGCGCGGCCGCGTCGTCGCGACCGCTCCAGTCGGCCAGCTGCCACGGCTCCGGCACGTCGCGGTGGACGACCTGCACGGGATCTTCGCCGTCCGGCTGGTGGAAGGTCGTGCGCAGCGCGGGGTGCCGGGATACCACCTCGTGCCAGGCGCTGCGAAACGCGTCGACCTCGAGGTCGCCTTCCAGCGCAAAGGAAAGCTGCACGACGTACACGCCGCTGTCGGGCGACAGCAGTGCGTGAAAGTGCATGCCCTGTTGCAACGGCGACAGCGGATACGTCGCTTCGGCTCCGGATGCGCCAGCCGGTTCGGCGAGATCGCGGACGTGCTCGAGAAACTCTTCGGCGAGCCGGGCGACGGTGCGCTCCGCGTGCATCGCGGGCACATGGGTCCAGCGGACGTGCAACCGCCCGGCCACCACGAAGGCGGTCACCTCCAGGGGATACGGTCGCGGCTGCCGGGGATCCTGCGTGCCGGAAGGCAGTTCGGCGACGAGTTCCCACAGGGCGTCGCCGAGTCCGCCGTCAAGCTGGCCGAGGTAGTTGAAGCACACCTCCGGCACCGGAAGGGAACGCAACGGCGCGTCCGAGCCGTGCCGCAGCGCCAGGCACCCGGTGCCGACCGCTTCCGTGCCGTCCTTGCCGAGCACGACCGGCTCGATGACCGTGAACCAGCCGACGGTGCGGGTGAGATCGGCATCCGGACCGGCGTCGCGGCCGTGGCCCTCGACGTCGACCAGCACTCGGTCGCGGCCCGTCCAGCCGGTCAGCACCCGGCCGAGCGCGGTGTGCAGGACGTCCTTCGCGGACCGGCTGCCGGCCGGCCGCAGCAGCACCGAGGTCTGGGCTTCGTCGAGAGCGACGGTCACGGTGCGAGCGTCGCCGACGGCACCGGCTCCAGCGTGCGCGAAATCGGCGGGTGCGAAATCCGCCGGGACGCTTCCGTCCTGCTGTTCCAGCAGCGTTCGGCACCGGTCCGGGTCGCCCGCGCGGACGGCAGCCGACCCGGCCCACTGACGGAACGACGTGGTTTTCGGCGGCAAGACGACCGGCTCGTCCCGGAGTGCTTGCCGGTACGCGGTGGCGAGGTCGTCGAGCAGGATTCGCCAGGAAACCCCGTCCACTCCGAGATGGTGCGCGACGAGCAGGACACGGTGGTCGTCCTCGGAGACGGCGGCGTACAGCGCGCTCAGCAGCACGCCGCTGCCGAGATCGAGTGAGCGCTGTGTCTCCGCGACGCGAGCGTCGAGCGCAGAGAACCGCTGCGCTGCGGGCAATGCGGTGAGGTCAGCGACCTGAAGCAGCGCGGGCGGTTCCGCCGGGAGCGGGGCGGTGTCCAGCACCCATCCGTCTTCGGCGCGCAATCGCAGGCGTAGCGCGTCGTGGTGCGCGAGCAGCGCGTGCAGTGCCGTTTCCAACGCCGCCGGGTCGAGCGGCTGGGCGGAGCGAAGGACGAGCGCCTGGTTGAAATGGTGTGGTGCGGGCAGCTTCTGGTCGAGGAACCACTGCTGGATCGGCGTCGCGGGGACGGACCCGGCGACCGGGCCTTGCTCGGCGGCGACGGCCGGTGCCGATCCGGCCACGGCGGCCAGGTCAGCGACGGTCTGGTACTGGAACAGCTGCTTCGCGGTGACGGCCAGCCCGGCTTGCGCGGCGCGGGAAACGACCTGGATGCTCAGGATCGAGTCGCCGCCGAGCGCGAAGAAGTTGTCGTCCCGTCCCACTCGGGCGATGCCGAGCACCTGCTCCCAGACCGCGGCGAGCGCGCGTTCGGCCGCGGTGCGCGGCGGCCGGTATTCCTCGCCCGCGGTGAAATCGGGCTCCGGCAGCGCGTCGCGGTTGACTTTTCCGTTGCTGGTCAACGGCATCCGGTCGAGCAGCACGATCGCCGCGGGCACCATGAACTCCGGCAGGCGGCGGGCGCAGTGCTCGCGCAGCTCTGCCGCGGCGGGGCGGGGTTCGGCGACCACGTAGGCGGCGAGCCGGGTTGTGCCGCGGCGGACCAGCACCGCGGCTTCGCGCACTGCGGGGTGGTCGAGCAGCACCGTCTCGATCTCGCCGGGCTCGACCCGGAATCCGCGCAGCTGCACCTGATTGTCGGCCCGGCCGAGAAATAACAGACCGCCGTCGGGGCCGAACCGCGCGCGGTCCCCGGTGCGGTAGAGCCGTCCGCCCGGCGGGCCGAACAGGTCGGGCAGAAACCGTTGCGCGGTAAGCCCGGGACGGCCGAGATAGCCGCGCGACAGACCGGGCCCGCTCACGTACACCTCGCCCGCTACACCCGGCGGCACCGGCCGGAGATGCGCGTCGAGCAAGTGGACCTGAGTGTTGGCGAACGGACGGCCCAGCGTGGGTTCCGCGTCCTCCGCGCGGCACTGGCCGATGGTCGCGCCGACCGTGCACTCGGTCGGGCCGTAGCCGTTGAGGAACCGGCGGCCCGGTGCCCAGCGACGCACCACTTCCGCGGTGACGGCTTCTCCGGTCGAGGTCAGCACGGCGAGATCCGGCGGGGTCGCGGGCAGCGACGCGAGCGCGGACGGGGCGAGGGTCGCGTGCGTGATCGCCTGCCGGACCATCAGCCCGGCGAGTTCCGGGCCGGGCAGGCGCTCCTCGCCGGTCGCGATGCAGAGCGCGCCGCCGAAACACAGCGCCATCACGATGTCCCACAACGAGGCGTCGAAACCGAATGACGCGACGGCAAGCACCCGGTCCGCGGCGGCCGGGTCGATCGCGGCCGCCTCGGCGGCGACCAGGTTCGCCAGGCCGCGGTGCGCCATCAGCGCGCCCTTGGGCCGCCCGGAGGAACCGGAGGTGTAGATGACGTAAGCGAGGTGGTCCGGGCCGACCGCGACCGCGGGTGCGGATGCGGTCGCGACTGCGATTTCGTCCCGCTGGGCGTCGAGGCGCACGATCGTGCCGACGCCGGAAGGAACCGATCCGGCGAGTTCGCTGGTGGTCACGACGACGCGCAGACCGCTGTCGGCGGCCATGAACGAGAGCCGGTCCGCCGGGTAGGCCGGATCGAGCGGCAGGTAGGCCCCGCCCGCGGCGAGCACAGCGAGGAGGCTGACGATCGACTCGGCGGAGCGTTCGAGGAACACGCCGACCGGCGTCTCGGCGCGCACGCCCCGCTCGCGCAGCACGTGGGCGAGCCGGTGCGCGGACCGCAGCAGCGCGGCGTAGGTGAACTGCCGGTCGCCGCAGACGACCGCGATCGCGTCTGGCGTCCGGGCGGCCTGGCTCGCGACGAGCTGGTGCAGGCATTCGCCGGATCCGATCGGTGCCGCGGTGTCGTTCCACGCGGCGAGTTGCCGGGTTTCGGCGGGGGTGAGCAGCGGCACCGCGCTCGCCCGCCCGCCGGGGTCGGCGGCCATCGCGGCCAGCAGCAGGCAGTAGTGGTCGGCGAGCCGTTCGACAGTGCGCGCGGCGAACAGGTCCGTGCTGTACTCGACCACGCCGTGCAATCCGCCGTCGGTCTCGGTCACCGCGAAGGCCAGGTCGAACCGGGCGGTGCCGGGATCGAGATCGAGCTGCCGGGCGGTCACCCCTGGCAGGTCGACGTCGAAGGCGGAGGCGTTCTGCAGCGCGAACAACACCTGGTAGACCGGGTTGTGGCTGAGGTCCCGTCCGGGCCGCAGCGCTTCGGTGACCAGCTCGAACGGCACGTCCTGGGCGTAGGCCGCCAGGCAGGTGCGCCGGACCTGGTGCAGCAGGGCGCGGAAACTGGGATCGCCGCCGGTCCGGACGCGCAGCGCGACGGTGTTGGCGAAGAACCCGACGGTCTCCTCGAATTCCGGCCGTTCCCGGTTCGCGACCGGCGTGCCCGCCACCAGGTCGTCTTGCCCGCTGTGCCGGGCGAGGAGGACCGCGTACGCGGTGAACAGGGTCATGAAGAGGGTGACCTCTTCGTTCCGGCTCAACGCGATCAGGCGCCGGTGCAGGTCTGCCGGGACGGTGAAGGTGTGCACGGCGCCGGCGAAGGTCTGCACGGCCGGGCGCGGCCGGTCCAGCGGCAATTCGTGCAGCGCCGGTGCGCCGGAGAGCTGTTCTCGCCAGTAGTCCAGCCGGGCGCGCAGCTCCGGGCGGTCCTGCTGCCAGCGGGCGAACTGCGCGTACCGCGCGCTCGGCGGCGGCAGCGGGGCTCCCCGGTACGCGGTGGCGAAATCGCGCAGCAGCACGGAAAACGACCAGCCGTCGACCACCGCATGGTGCCCGGCCAGCACCAGCACGTGCTCATCGTCGGCGATGCACACCAGCGCGGCCCGCAGCAGCGGGGCACGGCCGAGGTCGAACGGGCGGCGCGCGACCTGCGCGGCCAATTCCCGCGCCGCGTCCGGCGTCGCCTCGGCGTTGATCAGCTCGATGCCGAGGCGCAGCTTGTCGGCGACCACCTGCACTGGCTGGCCGTTGTCCGAGACGATGGTGGTGCGCAACGCGGAATGCCGGGCGACGACCGCGTTGAGCGCGCGTTCGGCCTCCGGGACCGACATCGGTCCGGACAGGCGCACCGCAACATGCGACACGTAGGCAGCCGTACCGGGCAGGAGCTCTTCCAGGAACCACAGCTGGCGCTGCCCGGAGGAGAGCGGGGCGGGGGAGTCGCCGGACGGGAGTGAGGCGTCCGCGTGCGTGCGGTCCTGCGCGGCGATCTCGCGTGCGAGCGCCGCGAGATCGGCCGCCTCGAACACCGCGCGCACGGGCAGGTCGACGCCGAACGCCGCGCGCACCCGGCTTTGCACCATGGTGGCGAGCAGGGAATGGCCGCCGAGGGCGAGGAACCGGTCGTGCCTGCCCGCCTTCGGCACGGCGAGGACATCGGCCCAGATCGTCGCGAGGCGTTTTTCGGTGTCCGTAACCGGTTCTTCGTACGGCTGGCCGGAATCCCGGTGCACGGGAGGCAGTGCCGCGCGGTCGACCTTGCCGTTCGGGGTGGTGGGCAGCGCGTCGAGGAGCGGGAACGCGTCCGGCACCAGGTGGGCCGGCAGCCGCTCGGCGCAGTGCGACCGCAGGTCTTCGGAAGTCGTTTCGGAGGCCACCGCGTAAGCGGTGAGCGTGTCGGGCGCGGCGAGGACGACGCAATCGCGCACCGCGGGGTGCTCGCGCAGCACGGCTTCGACCTCGCCCGGTTCGATCCGGTGGCCGCGGACCTTCGCCTGCCGGTCGAGCCTGCCCACGAAGTCCAGTTCGCCGTCGAGACGGCGGAGCACGCGGTCGCCGGTCCGGTAAAGCCGTGCGCCGGGCTCGCCGAACGGATCCGGCACGAAACGTTCCGCGGTGGTCCCCGGACGGCGCCAGTAGCCGCGCGCCAAGCCGGGCCCGCCGAGATACAGTTCGCCGGAAGCGCCGGGCGGCGCCGGCCGGAGACCTGAGTCGAGGACGTGCGCGCGGGTGCCCGCGACCGGCACGCCGATGGTGACCGGCTCGTCCGGCACGCAGGTCGCCGCGGTCGACCAGACCGTCGCCTCGGTGGGTCCGTACAGGTTGTGGAAGCGGCGGCCGGGCGCCCACCGGCGGACGATTTCCGGCGGGCAAGTCTCGCCGGCGACCGAGACGGTCGCAAGCGCGGGCAGCTTCGCGGCCGGCGTGACCACCAACGCGGACGGCGGCAGGGTGACCGTCGTTACCGCTTGCCGGTCCAGCGTCGCGATCAGGTCCGCGCCGGGCATCAACCGCTCGCCGGGAAGGACCAGCGTAGCGCCGGAACACAACGCCATGACGATCTCGAACACCGAAGCGTCGAAGCTGGCGGACGCGAACTGCAGCACCCGCCTGCCGGGGCCGGTGCCGAGAATCCGTTGCTGCGCAAGGGCGAGCCCGGCGATGCCGAGATGGGTGAGCAGGGCGCCCTTTGGGCGTCCGGTGGATCCGGAGGTGTAGATGACGTACGCCAGGTCGTCGATGCGCGGGACCGGCAGTCCGGCGGTTTCGGAGGGCCACGGCCGGTCGAGCGGCAGCACCCGCGCGTTGTGGCGGGGCAGCGCGATCGCGGAATGGGTGAGCAGGAGCGGTACGTCGCTGTCCGCCAGCAGGAACTCCAGCCGCCGGACGGGGTACGCGGGGTCGATTGGGAGGTACGCACCGCCGGCCTTGAGCACTGCGAGCAGCGCGGTCACCAGGTCCGCGGTCGGCGGAAGACAGACACCCACGCGCTCGTCCGGCCCGACGCCCAGCGCGCGCAGACGGCGCGCCAAGGCGGTAGCGCGCGCGTCGAGCGCCCGGTAAGTGAGCTGACGTTCGGCGTGTGCCAGCGCGATCGCGTCCGGCGTCGCGTGCGCGTGCGCGGCGAACAGTTCGTGCAGTGCGGCCTGGCCGGACTGAGCGCTGGCGAGCGCGCGTGCGCCGTCCGGCGTGTTCGATGCCGTCATGCGGCCGCTTCGGCGGCGCGCCGGAAACCCGCGGCGGCCGTCGCCCGTGACTCGCTGGATAACACGCTGAAACGCCCCCAGAATGGCGTGGCTGCGGATCAATTCTCCCGCACGCTAGCACGGAGCCGGGACCTCGCCAACCCACTTTGCACGGCGGCAAAAATGCGCTGTGAAAGGTAATGCAGCATTGCATCGAATTACGCTCATTGCGCATTATCTGGACCATTGAAAGCATTGCTGGGAAGGTCTTGCACGCATTCCGCAGGAGCCTCTACTGTCGGGCTCGCCGACCGGTGCAGCGTGCGGAGCACTCCGGTTCCGGCGCAGGGGACGACCGCCGGCGGCGGCGGAAGACGGAGGGCGGCTTCTTGAGTGCCGAAACGGCGGTTGCGGCGGAAAATCCGGCGGTGTTCGATTTGGCCGATCCGGTGACCCACGCCGATTCCGACTTGTCCGGGCTGTGGCGTTATCTGCGCGACTGCGAACCGGTTTACCGGCATTCCGAAACGGTGCACGGCCCGGAATTCTGGGTGATCACCCGGCACGCCGACGTGCAGGCGGTGTACAAGGACAACATCCGGTTCACGTCCGAACGCGGCAATCTGCTCACCACTTTGCTGCGCGGGGGCGACACCGCGGCCGGGAAAATGCTCGCGGTCACCGACGGGCCGCGCCAGCGCGAGCTGCGCGCGGTGCTGCTCAAGGCGTTCTCGCCGCGGGTGCTCGAACGGGTCTCCGGACAGGTGCGCCGGTCCACCCGGCGGGCAGTGCGGGCCGCGGTGCGGCGCGGTGCGTTCGATTTCGCAGGCGAGGTGGCCGACCGGATCCCGATGACCACCATCTGCGATCTGCTGGGCGTGCCCGAGGCCGACCGGCCGCACCTGCTCCGGCTGAACAAATCCGCGCTCAGTTCCGACGACGCGGACGAAACGTTCAGCGACGCGTGGGCGGCACGGAACGAGATCCTGATGTATTTCGCCGAGCTGGCCGAGCTGCGCCGCGAAAACCCGGAGGACGACGTGATCAGCGCGCTCGCCACCGGCAGCATCGGCAACCGCGCGCTCACCGTGCACGAGATCATCTTCAACTGCTACAGCCTGGTCATCGGCGGCGACGAAACAGCGCGGCTGTCCATGTGCACCGCGGTGGAGGCGCTGAGCGAACACAAGGACCAGTGGCGCGCGCTGCGCGAGGGCACGGTCGCGAGGGAGACCGCGGTCGAGGAGGTGCTCCGCTGGGCGACGCCGGCCATGCACTTCGGCCGGGTCGCCCTCGAAGACGTGGTGCTGCACGACCGCACCGTCGCCGCGGGCGACATCGTGACGGTGTGGAACTGCTCGGCGAACCGGGACGAGCGGGTGTTCGACCGGCCCGAGGCGTTCGATCTGGCCCGCCAGCCCAACAAACACGTCACGTTCGGCTTCGGCCCGCACTTCTGCCTCGGGTCCTATCTGGCCAGGGTGGAGATGTCGGCTCTGCTCGGCGCGCTCGCCGAGTTCGCCGCCGAGATCGACGTGGCCGGGCCGGTGACCAGGGTGCGGTCCAACTTCCTCAGCGGTCCGAGCAGGCTGCCGGTCGCGGTCCTCCCGACCGCCGCCGCCGACGAGCTGGACTTGGCGCCGTGAGCGATGTAGCGGACCTCTACCCGCTTTCCCCGCTGCAGCAAGGATTGCTGTTCCACACCGTCTCCGACGACCGCGGCGGGATGTACGTGGAACAGGTCGCGTTCCGGGTCGAAGGCCCCTTCGACCCGGATGCTTTCGCCCGCGCGTGGCAGCTAGTGGTCGACCGGCACCCGGCGCTGCGCACCTCGTTCCTGTGGCAGAAGCTGGACGAGCCGGTTCAGGTCGTGCACCGCGAGGCGCGGCTCGACGTCGCGGTGGAGGATTGGCGCGACGCGAACGACGCCGAGCGCGAGCAGCGGCTGACGGAGTTCCTGCGCACCGACCACGCCCGCGGGTTCGACGTGGCGCGGGCGCCGCTGCTGCGCATCGCGCTGATCCGGCTCGCCGAGGACGCGTGGGAAATCGTCTGCAGCAACCACCACCTGATCTTCGACGGATGGTCCCGGGCGAGGCTGCTGCGCGAAGTGATGGCGTACTACTCGGCCGAGCCCGGAGCCGAGGTCCGCCTTCCGCCGGTCCGGCCATTCCGCGATTACGTCGGCTGGCTGCAGGCCCGGGACGACCAGACGGCCGAGAAGACCTGGAGGGACGCGCTCCGCGGGTTCACCGTGCCGACCGCGCTTCCGGCCGGGCCCGCGAACCCCGGCTCGGCGGGCTCGGCGAGCGCGGTGGCCGAGCTGGACGAGGAAGCGACGGCGGCCCTGCAGCGGATGTGCCGGGAGCACGGGCTCACTGCGAGCACGGTCGTGCAGGCCGCCTGGGGGATGCTGCTGGGCAAGCACAGCGGCGTCGACGACGTCGTGTTCGGCGTGACCGTGGCCGGGCGCCCGCCGCGACTGGCCGGCTCCGAGGACATGATCGGGCTGTTCATCAACACGATTCCGGTGCGCGTGCGCTGGCCGGACGGCCAGCCGGTCGGCGAGTGGCTTCCGGAGCTGCAGCGCTCGGTCGCCGAGCTGCGGCAGCACGAACACACCCCGCTGGCGCGGATCCGGGCGTGGAGCGAAGTACCGGGCGGGGTCGCGCTGTTCGACAGCCTGGTCGTCTTCGAGAATTACCCGCTCGGCGACGACTCCGTGCGCGGCGAATCGGACACGGCAGTGCGCGACGTCCGGGTCGCCGAGCAGACCGACGTGCCATTGACTCTGGTCGCGGCCCCTGGCGACCGGTTCAGCCTCCGCCTGCTGTATGCCGCCGACCGGTACGACGCTCCAACCGCCGCCGACCTGCTCGGTCAGCTCGCCCGGCTGCTGGCCGGCATGACAGCCGATCCGTCCCGTCCGGTCGCCCGGCTGCCGCTCTTGTCCACCATGGACGAAGCGGATCTGGTGCGGCGGTGGAACCCTGAGGCCGGGGAACTGCCCGCGCCGGCGCCGCTGGTGACCCGCTTCCAGGAGCAGGCCCGGACGCGGCCGGACGCGATCGCCGTCGTGTGGGGCGAGGAACAGCTGAGCTATCGCGCGGTGCTGCGGCGCGCGTCCGGTCTCGCGGAACGGCTGCGGTCGGCGGGCGTCGGCCAGGAGACGCTGGTCGGCGTGCTGTCGGAGCGCGGGCCCCAGCAGGTGGTGGCGGTACTGGCCTGCCAGCTCGCGGGCGGCGCGTACCTGCCGCTGGACCCGGCTTACCCGGCCGAGCGGATCGCGTATCTGGTGGCCGACAGCCGGACGCCGATCGTGGTGACCACCCCGGACCTGGCCGCGCGAGTGCCTGCCGGACCGGCGGTCGTCGTCCTGGACGCGCGCGAGGCCGAACCGGTCGACGCGCCGGTGGACCCGGCGCGGCTGGCGTACGTGATCTACACGTCGGGTTCCACCGGACAGCCCAAGGGCGTGCTGGTGCCGCACGGCAACGCGGCCCGGCTGTTCGACGCGACCCAGTGCTGGACCGGGTTCGGCGCGGACGACATCTGGAGCCTGTTCCACTCGATCGCGTTCGACTTCTCCGTGTGGGAGCTGTGGGGCGCGCTGGCGCACGGCGGCCGGCTGGTGCTGGTGGACGAACCGACCCGGCGCTCGCCGGACGACTTCGCGGAACTCCTTGCCGAGCAAGCGGTCACCGTGCTGAACCAGACGCCTTCGGCATTCCTGCCGCTGGCCTCCCGCGCCGGCGAACTGCCCGCCCTGCACACGGTGATTTTCGGCGGCGAGGCGCTGTCCGCCGGACAGCTCGCCGGCTGGGCCGGCCGCACCGGGTTGCGCCGGCCGCGGCTGGTGAACATGTACGGCATCACCGAGACCACTGTGCACGTGACCCAGCACCGGGTCGCCGAGCCCGATCTGCGGCCCGGGGCGGGCTCGGCGATCGGCAGGCCGATTTCGGACCTGCGCGTGTACCTATTGGACGACGATCTGCGCCCGGTGCCCGCCGGCGTGGCGGGCGAGCTTTACGTCGGCGGCGCCGGGCCCGCCCGCGGATACCTCGGCCGGTCCGGGCTCACCGCGGAGCGCTTCCTGCCGGACCCGCACGGCGCGCCGGGCGCCCGGATGTACCGCACCGGCGACCGGGCGAGGGCGCTGCGCGACGGCACGTTCGTCTACCTCGGGCGCAGCGACAGTCAGGTGCAGGTCCGCGGGCACCGCGTCGAACCGGGCGAGATCGAATCCGCGCTGCGCGCCCATCCGAACGTGACCGCCGCACACGTGCTGCTGCGCGACGAAAGACTGGCCGCGTACCTGGTCACCACCGGCGAGATCGCCGACATCCGCGAACACGTGGCCTGGTCCCTGCCGAGCTACCTGCACCCGGCGCACTACGTGGTTGTCGGCGCGTTCCCGCTGACTGCGCACGGCAAGATCGACGAAGCCGCATTCTCGGCACTGTCCGCCGACCGCGTTCAGTCCGGCACCGAGTACTCCGCACCGGACACCCCGGCCGAACGGGCGCTCGCGGAGATCTGGCAGGACATCCTGGGGCTGGACGCGGTCGGCGTGCACGACAATTTCTTCGCACTGGGCGGAGATTCGATCCTGAGCATGCGGATCGCGGCCCGGGCGATGCAGGCCGGGCTGCGGATCAATCCGCGGCAGCTGTTCGAGTACCAGACCGTTGCCGAGCTGGCGACGGCGGCCGGCTCCACAACAGCCGAACCCGCGGTGGCGGAGCCCGATCCGGTCGGCCCGATCCCGCTGACTCCGATCCAGTCCTGGTTCTTCGCCGCGGAACGGCCCGCTCCGCATCACTTCAACCAAGCATTCGTCGTCCGGCTCGAGCAGCCAGCGGACCCCGACGCGCTGCGAGCCGCGCTCGTGCACCTGACCTCGAAGCACGCGGCGCTGCGGCTGCGTTTCGAGCGACGCCCCGACGGCCGGTGGCAGCAGCGGATCGCGGAGCCCGCCGAGCATCCCGAGCTTCTGCGCTGCGTCGACCTGTCCGGCAGCGCCGATCCGACCGGCGCCTTCGAGGAGATCGCGACTGACACGCAGTCTTCGCTCGCTCTCGACGGCGGCCTGCTGCTGCGTGCGGTGCACGTCCGCCTCGGCGACGACGGCGAGCGGCTGCTGCTGGTCGTCCATCACCTGGGAGTGGACGGCGTTTCGTGGCGCGTCCTGCTGGCCGACCTCGCCGCCGCCTACGCGGAGATCTCCCGCGGCGGGAAGGCACCAGCCCGCGGGGCCGGCACTTCCTTCGCCGCCTGGGCGACCCGGCTGGCCGAGTACGCCGAGTCGGACGAACTCGTCGCGGAGATCCCGTTCTGGCAGGACATGCTCCGCGCCGCGAACACGTCGCTGCCGGTCGATTTCCCCGGAGCCGAACCGGACACGGCCGGCACGGCGGCAACCGTCACCCGGTCGCTGAACCGGCGGCAGACCCGCTCTCTCCTGCACGCGGGGTCCGCCCGGGTGCGGCCAGTCGAGGTCATGCTCGCCGCTCTCGGCCAGACCCTGGGGGAGTGGTCCGGCCGCGATCGCGTGGTCGTGGACACCGAGGGACACGGCCGGGAGACGCGCTGGGCAGGCGTCGACCTCACCGGCACGGTCGGGTGGTTCACCAGCCTCTACCCGCTCGAGCTGTCCGCGGGCGACGCGGTTTCGGCTCTGCGGCACGCGAAAGCCCGGCTCCGGTCGGTGCCGGACGGCGGCATCGGGCACCAGTTGCTCGCCTACGGCCGCGGTGTCCGTTTCGGCGTGCCCGAACGCGACGTCCTGTTCAACTACCTCGGCCAGTTCGACGAGACCCCGGAGAACGGCACCGGCTGGCGGCTGTCCGGCGAGCCGACCGGCGTGCCGCAGGACGCCCGCGCGCCGCGCCGGTATGCGCTGGAAGTGACCGCCGCCGTCGCGAACGGCAAGCTCCAGGTCCGCTGGACCTACAGCCCCGGCCGGCACCGCGAGGCCACCGTGGCACGGCTGGCCGCCCGTTTCCTCGAGTGCGTCGCGCAGTTCGCCGACGCCGTGGAAGACCCAGCACTGGCGACCCCGCAGGACTTCCCGCTCGCGACGGTCAGCCAGGACGTGGTGGACCGGCTCGCCGCGCTGCCCGGCGGTCTCGAAGACCTGTATCCGTTGTCGCCCATGCAGCAAGGGATGTTGTTCCATCTGCTGTACGCGCCGGAGGGCGGCGTGAATGTCGAGCAGGTGACTTGCCGGCTCACCGGCGACCTCGACGTGCCCTCGCTGCGTTCGGCGTGGGCTGCGGTGGTGGCGCACCACCCGGTGCTGCGCACTTCGTTCCACTGGCGCGACGGCGATTCCCCGTTGCAAGCGGTGCACCGCACGGTGGAAGTGCCGTGGCGGGAGCTGGACTGGCGAGACCGGACGGCCGCCGAACAACGCGCCGCGCTGGCCGACTTGCTGCGCGCGGACCGGGCCGAGCGGTTCCGCCCGGAAACCGCGCCGCTGATGCGGCTCACGCTGGTCCGCACCGGCGAGGACACTCGCGAGCTGGTCTGGACCCACCACCACCTCCTGCTGGACGGCTGGTCGCTGGCCCGGGTGTTCCAGGAAGTCCTCGCGTTCCAGCGGGCCGCACTGACCGGCATCGAGTTCGTCCCGGCGCCGGCCAGGCCGTACCGCGACTACCTCGGCTGGCTCGCCGAGCGCGATTCGGTGCAAGCGGAAGCGTTCTGGCGCAAGGAATTCGGCGGCGTCAGCGCGCCGACGCCGTTGCCGGTCGAACCGGGCGAGCCGACGCCAGGATCCGGATCCGCCACCGAGATCGTGCAGGTGACGGCCGAGCAGACCGCCGCCCTGCAGGACTTCGCCCGGCGCAACCAGGTCACGCTCGGCACCTTGGTGCACGCCGCTTGGGCGTTGGTGCTGCACCGGCACAGCATGGAACCCGAGGTCGTGTTCGGCACCGTCGTGGCAGGCAGGCCCGCGGACTTGTCCGGCGCCGAGGGCATGGTCGGGCAGTTCATCAACACCCAGCCGGTGCGGCTCGCCGTCGAGCCGGACCGGCAGACGCTCGACTGGCTGCATGACGTGCAGCGCGCGCTCGCCGACGCCCGCCAGTTCGAGTTCACCCCCCTGGTGGAGATCCACGGCGTCAGCGCGGCTCCCCGGGACCAGCCGTTGTTCGAATCGGTGCTGGTGTTCGAGAACTACCTGGTCGAGCAGCTGCCGGAAGCCGCGGCGGCGCGTCCCGCCGGAATGCCCGCGGTGGACCGGTTGCAGGGACGCGAACAGACCAACTATCCGCTGACGCTGATCTCGGCACCCGGCGAGCAGGTCCGGCTCCAGCTGCTCTACGACGGCGACCGCTACCGTCCGCAGACCGCGCGGCGGCTGCTCGACCAGGTCCGCACCGCGCTGGCGGCGCTGGCGGGCAATCCTCGGCGCACCGTCGCGGACCTGCCGGTGCTGGCCGAGGACGAAGCCCGGCAGGTGCTGGCCGACTGGAACGACACCGCGGTGCCGTTCCCGCTGGACCGGACGTTCCCGCAGCTGTTCCAGGCACAAGCGGCGCACACTCCGGACGCGCTCGCCGTGGCCGGCGACGACCGTGAGCTGACCTACGCCGAACTGGCCGCGGCGGCCGCAGGTCTCGCGCACCGCTTGCGGGGCCTCGGTGTCGAGCCGGAGACCAGGGTCGCCCTGTGCCTGGACCGCTCGGTCGACCTGATTGTCGCGATCCTCGCAGTGTGGCAGGCCGGCGGCGCGTATCTCCCGGTGGACACCGCGCTTTCCGCGCAGCGCATCGCCTTCATGCTCGACGACGCCCGCGTGGCGGTCGTGATCACCACCAGCGCGGCCCGCATCGCCCTTCCGCCCACGGACGCACAGGTCGTCTGCGTAGACGACGCTGACCAGCCCAGCGCGGCCCAGCCGCTGGATCCGCGGACCGGGCCTGACCATCTCGCGTACGTCATCTACACCTCCGGCTCCACCGGCAAGCCCAAAGGGGCGATGGTCGAGCAACGCGGGATGGTCAACCACTTGCTCGCGAAGGTCCGCGCCCTCGGCCTTTCCTCGGACGACACGGTGGCTGCCACCGCGTCGCCGTCCTTCGACATTTCGGTGTGGCAGTGCTTCTCGGCGCTGCTGGTCGGCGGCAGCGTGCGGGTGTTCGCCGATCCGGTGGCCCACGATCCGGTACGGCTGATGGCCGAGACCGCCCGCCGGGACGTGACGATCCTCGAAGTGGTGCCCTCGATGCTCCGCGCGATCGAGGCGTCCGAGGCGCCCGGGGAGCTGCCTGCGCTGCGGTGGCTGCTGCTGACCGGAGAGGCACTGCCTGCCGGCCTCTGCCGTGCCTGGCTCGCCCGGCATCCGCGGATTCCGCTGCTCAACGCATACGGTCCGACGGAATGCTCCGATGATGTCACGCACCACGTCATCGCGGCGCCGCCCGCCCCGGACGCTTCCGGAGTGCCGATCGGGACGCCGTTGCCGAACACACGGCTGTACGTCTTGGACGACCGGCAGCGTCCGGTGCCGCTCGGCGCGCCTGGCGAATTGTGCGTGGGCGGCAGCGGAGTCGGCCGCGGGTACGCCGGACGGCCCGGCCGCACCGCGTCGTCGTTCGTGCCGGACCCGTTCGGGCCGCCTGGCACGCGGCTATACCGCACCGGCGACCTGGTGCGCGCAGCCGCGGACGGCACGCTGGAATTCCTCGGCCGCATCGACCATCAGGTGAAGCTGCGCGGCTTCCGGATCGAACTCGGCGAGATCGAGGCTGTCCTGCACCGGCACCCGGCCGTGCGCGACGCGGTCGTCCTGCTCCGCGAGGACGTGCCGGGCAACCAGCAGCTCGTCGCGTACGCGGTGGCCGGCTCCGCCGACCGGGACCTGCTGGCGCACTGCGCGGAGCACCTGCCCGGGTACATGGTGCCGTCGGCGTTCGTCCGGCTGGACGCGCTTCCGCTGACCCCCAACGGGAAACTGGACCGGCGCGCGCTCCCGCCTGCCGCCGGGGCCGCCGCCACCGCCGAGGCGGACCGGCCGCGACCCGGCATGGAGGAACTGGTCGCCGCCGTCTGGTCGGGCGTCCTCGGCCGGACGGACGTGAGCCGGCAGTCGGCGTTCTTCGCGCTGGGCGGGCATTCGCTCTCGGCGATGCGGGTGATCGCCCGCCTGTCCGGACTGGTGCACGCGGAACTCCCGCTCCGCGCCTTGTTCGACAACCCGACGCTCGCCGACTTCGCCCGGTTCGTCGAGCGAGCGCGGACGGCGGACGATTCCACGCCGGCGCTGACCCCGACGCCGCGTGCTGGCGTCCTTCCGCTTTCCTTCGCACAGCAACGTCTTTGGTTCCTCGACCGCTGGGCGCCCGGAAGTTCGGCGTACAACCTGCCGATGGCGGTGCGCCTCGCCGGCGACCTGAACGTCGCCGCACTGGCGGACGCCGTGCGGAATGTCGTGCGCCGCCACGAATCCTTGCGCACCAGCTTCTCCAGCGAGGACGGCACGCCGTACCAGGTGATCGCCGAGACACCGGAGGTTCTGCTGCCGGTGGTCGACCTGGGCGAACTCGACCGGGCGGACGCGCTCGCGCAGGCTCGGGCGCTGGCGCGGCGGGACGCGCGGACGCCGTTCGATCTCGAAACCGGGCCGCTGCTGCGGGCGGCGCTGGTGCGGCTGGCCGACGACGACCACGTCCTCCTGCTGAATCTGCACCACATCGTCAGCGACGGCTGGTCGTCCGGCGTGCTGGTCGCGGAGCTGAGCGAGAGCTACACCGCGGCCGTCGAACACCGGCCCGCGGTGCTGCCGGAACTGCCGGTGCAGTACCCGGATTTCGCGGTGTGGCAACGCGAACTGCTCAGCGGCGACCGGCTGGAACGCGAGCTCTCGCAGTGGCGGGAGAAGCTGGCCGGCGCGCCCGGACTGCTTGCGCTGCCCACCGACCGGCCGCGGCCGGCGGTGCAGACCCACCGGGGCGCGAACCTCGCGGTCGACCTGCCCGCGCGGGTGGCGGCGGCCGCACGAGAACTGGGCAGTGCGGAAGGGGCGACTGACTTCATGGTCCTGTTCGCCGCCTTCGCGACCGTGCTGTCGGGCTACAGCGGCCAGCAGGACTTGCTGATCGGCACCCCGATCGCCAACCGCTCGCGGCCCGAACTGGAGCCGCTGATCGGATTCTTCGCCAACACCCTGGTGCTGCGCGCCGACCTGACGGGCGCGCCCACCGGCCGGGAACTGCTCGCGCGGGTGCGCGAGACCACTGTGGACGCCTACACCCGGCAGGACGTGCCGTTCGAGCTGCTGGTCGACGCGGTGCAGCCGGAGCGCTCGCCGAGCCACAGCCCCCTGGTGCAGGTGTTGTTCGTGCTGCAGAACGCGCCGGCAGGCGGTGCGCCGTGGCCAGAGCTGGAAATCAGCGCGCTGCACGACCAGCCGGCCGGTGACACCGCACGCTTCGACCTGACCCTCTCGGTGCGCGAATCCGCCGGAGGGCTGCACGCCAACGTCGAATACAACACCGATCTCTTCGACCAGGCGACGATCCTCCGCCTGATGCGCTCGTACGAAAGCGTGCTGGGAGCGTTGGCCGAGGATCCGGACCGGCGGGTGCCGGAGCTGCCGTTGCTGCCCGCACCGGAACTCGCCGCGCAGGCCGTGCTCGCCGGCCCCGTCGCCGAACTGCCGGAGACCACCCTGGCCGGGCTGGTGCGCGCGCAAGCGGAGCGAACGCCCGACGCGATCGCAGTGTCCTCGGCCGGGCGCGAGCTGACCTACCGGGCCTTGCGTGCCAAGGCAGAGCGGCTGGCACAGCGGTTGCGCGCGTCCGGGATCGGCCCGGAGGACCGGGTCGGCGTCTGCCTGGACCGCTCGCCGGAGCTGGTCGTCGCGGTGCTCGGCGTTCTGTTCGCCGCAGCCGCCTATCTGCCGCTTGATCCGGAGCACCCGGCGCAACGGCTCGAGTCGTTGCTGGCCGACAGCGCGGCCGTGGCACTGGTCACCGACCGGGCGTTCGCGTCGGACGTTGAAACGGTGCACCCAGGCGAGGGAGCCGAGTTGCGCGGCGGGACGCAAGCGGTGCCGGACAACCTCGCCTACGTCATCTACACCTCGGGCTCGACCGGGCGGCCGAAGGCCGCGATGAATACCCACCGCGCGATCGTCAACCGGTTGCAGTGGATGCAGGACACCTACCGCCTCGACGGCGACGACCGGGTGCTGCAGAAAACGCCGGCCACCTTCGACGTGTCGGTGTGGGAGTTCTTCTGGCCGCTGCTGACCGGCGCACGGCTGGTGCTCGCCGCGCCCGGCGGACACCGAGACCCGCGTTATCTGGCGGAGCTGACCGACGAACAAGCCGTCACCACGGCGCATTTCGTGCCGGCCATGCTCTCCGCGTTCGTCGAGGCACCGGAATCCGCCCGCGCGAGTTCCTTGCGCCGGCTGATCGCCAGCGGCGAGGCGCTGCCCGCGGAAGTCGTCCGCGCGGCCGCGGCGAGGTTGCCCGGCGTGCCCCTGCACAACCTGTACGGGCCGACCGAAGCCGCGGTCGACGTGACGCATTGGCCGTGCCCGCCGGACTCGACCGGCGCAGTGCCGCTTGGCGCACCGGTGGCCAACACGCAGATCCACGTGCTGGACCGCCTCCTTCGACCGGTGCCCGCCGGGGTTCCCGGCGAGCTGTGCATCGGCGGCGTGCAAGTCGGCCGCGGCTACCACGGCCGGCCGGGCCTGACCGCGGAACGCTTCGCGCCCGACCCGGCCGGGACGTCCGGAGGCCGGTTGTACCGCACCGGCGACCAGGTGCGGCTGCACGCCGACGGGGTGCTCGAATTCCTCGGCAGGCTCGACCACCAGGTCAAGATCCGCGGCCTGCGCATCGAGCCCGGCGAAGTGGACGCGGTGCTCGCGGCGCATCCGGACGTCCGGGCAGCGGTCACCGTCGTGCACGGAACCGGGGACCGGGCGCGACTGGTCGCATACGTCGTCGCGGAGTCCGAAGTGGACGATGCGGGACTTCGCTCGCACTGCGCTCGCACGCTGCCCGGCTACCTGGTTCCCGCCGCGTTCGTGCGCCTCGCGGAATTCCCGTTGTCGCCCAACGGGAAGATCGACCGGAAAGCTTTGCGGCCCGCGGACGGCGACGAACTCGGCGGCGTCGCGTACCGGGTGCCCGCGACTCCGTCCGAGGAGCGGGTCGCGAAGGTGTGGCAGGTCGTGCTCGGCGTGCCCGAGGTCGGCGCGGACGACGATTTCTTCGCGCTCGGCGGCCATTCGCTGCTGGCGACCCGGGTACACGCCCGGCTGCGCGCCGAATTCCGATCCGACCTGCCGCTGCGGGCGCTGTTCGAGCTGCCGACCGTCGCCGCGCTGGCCGCCGAACTCGACCGCCGGTCCGCAGCCGGGCCCGCGGCGGACGCCGGCGCCATCCGGGCGGTGGGCCGCGACGGCTACCGCCGCCGGAAGTCCGAACTCCGAATGCCGCGCGCGACCGCCCCGGCAGCGCGGCCCAGAGGGGGAGATGCGGGATGACCGACCTGCCCGGCACCGCCGAGCTGACCTACGGGAGCTACCTCGAACTGGACGCCTTGCTGCGGCTCCAGCGCCCGGTGAGCGAACCCGAGCACCCGGACGAGCTGCACTTCATCGTCACCCATCAGGCGATGGAGCTGTGGTTCAAGGTGATGATCCACGAGCTGTACCGGGTGCTGCCCTGCCTTGCCGACCGGCAGTGGGCACGTGCGGTCACCAGGATGCGCAGGGTCAACGAGATCTTCGCCGCCCAGACCGCACAGATGCAGACGTTGAACACGCTGGAGCCGAGTGCCTTTCTGCAGTTCCGGCACGCGCTCGGCACCGCGAGCGGATTCCAGTCGGTGCAGTTCCGGGTGCTCGAGGTGCTGGTCGGTCTGCGCGAGCCGGGCTATCTGACGCAGCTCGCGTCGACCAGCAGCGGGGTGCTCCCGTTCGACGTGACCGCCGCGCTCGCCGTGCCGAGCCTCGCCGAAGTGGCCGTCGGGGTTCCGCGCGCGGCGGGAGCCGACGACTGGCAGGCGGTGTACGCGGAACCGGACCGGCATGCCGCGCTGGTGCTGCTCGGCGAGGAGCTGCTGGACCACGACCGGATGTGGCTGCGCTGGCGGCACGAGCACTTGTGCCTGGTCGAACGGATCATCGGCAGGCTGGTGCGCGGCACCGGCGGCGGATCGTCCGGCTATCTGGAAGGCCGGGCCGCGCAGCGGGTTTTCCCGTTCCTGTGGGATCTGCGGCGGCAGCTGACCTTGGCCACTGAAAAGAACACCGCGAAAGAACCGCGCCGCTGAGCGCGCCGGAGGAGGAACCGTGTTCGAGGACGACGACGAAACGACCATTTACGACGTGGTGGTCAACCACGAGGAGCAGTACTCGATCTGGCCCGCGGACCGGGAAATCCCGGCCGGCTGGCGCAGCGAGGGCACCTCGGGCACCAAGAAGGAGTGCTTGGCCCACGTGGACGAGGTGTGGACCGACATGCGGCCGCTGAGCCTGCGCAAGCAGATGGCCGCCGAGGCCGCGGCACAGTGAGCGCGGCCGCACTGCCCGGGTACTGCAAAGCCTTTCCGTTGGCCGAGTTCCGCCGGTTTCCCGGCTGGGCCGCGGCGGCCGCGCCGGCGCAGGCCGGTCTCGGCGACGACGACCTCGGCTATCTCGGCGACGACTTCGCGGTGCGCGCCGACCCGGTGACCGGCGAACCGCTGCTGTTCGGCGGCGACGCCGCCGGATGGCGCGAATTCTGCACCGCCGAGCTGGGTTTCGCGGTGCCCGCTGACCTCGCGGACACCGCAGATTCGGAAAACCAAGGAGGACAACGCAATGGATGAGCTGGTGCAGCGCCTTTCGGAGGGCACGCACCCGGTGGCCGTCGGCGGGCCGGTGGCGACGCTGGCCGAACTGCACCGCCGGGTCGACGAGCTGGGCTTCGTGTTCGTGAAGTTCACCGGGACCACCGGCGGCACCGACCTCGGCGTGCGGCTCGACCGCGAACGCTGCGCACTCGACGGCGCGGACTTCGCACAGGGCTCCGGCTGCGTGCACTTGGAGGGCAGCCTGGTGCTCAACGACGAACCGGTGCTCTGCGTCGCGGACATCGACCTGGCCACGCTGAGCGGCACCGGCCGGCTGATGGCGACGACCGGCGCGGGCGCGTGACTGACCACGCGCTGCTCGCCCGGCTGGAGGGGATTGGCGCCGGCTTCGCGCGGACGCCGCTGGCGCGGCTCTCGCACGAGCGGCTGCGGTTGTACGCGAAGCTCGAATTCCAGAACCCGACCGGCAGCGTGAAGGACCGCTCGGCGTACCTGATCCTGCGCCGCGCGGCCGAGCGGGGCGAGCTCACGTCGGCCAGCGTCGTGGTGGAGTCCTCGTCCGGGAACTTCGCGATCTCGCTGGCGTCGTTCTGCCGCGCGGCAGGCCTGTCCTTCGTGCCGGTGATCGACCCGAACACGAACCAGGCCACCGAACGGTTCCTGCGCGCGGCCTGCGAGCGGGTGGAGAAGGTGACCGTGCGGGACGAAAGCGGCGGCTTCCTGCTCAGCAGGCTGACCGCGGTGCGCCGGCTGCGGGCGGGCCTGCCAGACGGATACTGGCCCAACCAGTACGAGAACGCCGACGCCGCGGACGCGCACGAGCTGATGACCGGCGCCGAGCTGTGCGCGGCGCTGGAGCGGATCGACTACGTGTTCGTCGGGGTCGGCACCGGCGCGACGATCGCCGGCGTCGCCCGCTGCGTCAAACGGCTGTGGCCGCGGGCGAAGGTGGTCGCGGTGGACGCCGAGGGATCGGCGATCTTCGGCAGCCCGCCGCGCGCCCGGCACATCCCGGGACTCGGTTCGGCGATCCGGCCGCCGATGGTGGACCGTGCCGAGATCGACGACGTGGTGCTCGTCCCGGAGACCGAAACCGTCGCCGCCTGCCACGACCTGGTGCGCAAGCACGGCATCTACGCCGGCGGATCCACCGGCAGCGTCTACGCAGCGATCGAACGGTACTTCGCCGGGTACCGCGGACCGGCCCCGGTGGTCGCCATGCTGTGCGCGGACCGGGGCACCGCGTACGCGGACACCGTCTACCGGCCGGGCTGGCTCGCCGAGCGCCTGCCCGAGCCGGTGCTGAGCATCTGAAAGGGATTCCCATGCCCGAGCTGGCGCCGCCCGAACTCACCGTGATCACCGGAAGCGACGCGCGCAAGCACCTCGACGCCGCGCGCCCGGAGTGCGCCGACGTGGTCCGCCGCGCCTACCTCGTCCACGCGGCGGGGGATTCGTCGTTGCCGCACAGCAGTTTCCTGCGGTTTCCGGGGCGCGCGTCCGACCGGATCATCGCGCTGCCCGGGTATCTCGGCGGGGAGTTCGACGTCGCGGGGATCAAATGGATCGCCAGCGTCCCCGGCAACAAGAACCACGGCCTGCCGCGCGCGTCGGCGGTGCTGCTGCTCAACGACCCGGCGACCGGATTCGCGTACGCCTGCATGGAATCCTCGCTGATCTCGGCGACCCGCACCGCCGGATCCGCGGTGCTCGCGGCCGAGGCGCTGACCGGCGGGCGGACCGCGCGCCGGATCGGCTTCGTCGGCACCGGCCTGATCGCCGACCACGTGCGCCGGTTCGTCGCCGATTTGTCCTGGGACGTCGGCGGCTACCGGTTGTTCGACACCGACCCGGCCGCCGCGCACCGGTTCGCGGAGCGGCTGCCCGGCTCCGACGTGGTCGTCGCGGACGAGGTGTCCGGCGTCTTCGCGGACTGCGACCTCGTGGTGCTCGCCACCGTCGCGGGCACCCCGCACCTGCACGATCCGGAGTTGCTCGCGCACCGGCCGACGGTGTTGCACCTGTCGCTGCGCGACCTGAGCGAAGACTTGGTGCTGGGCGCGCAGAACTTCACCGACGACATCGACCATGCGATGCGCGAGCGCACTTCGCTGCACCTGGCGCAGCAGCGGGTCGGGCACCGCGATTTCGTCGCGGGCACCCTCGCCGACGTGCTGACCGGCACGGTCTCCCGCGATCCGGATCGGGCCGCGGTGTTCTCGCCGTTCGGGCTGGGCGTGCTGGACCTCGCGGTCGGCTCCTGGCTCGCCGAGCGGGTGCGCGCGGCAGGCACCGCGCAACCCGCCGCGGACTTCTATCCGGAGGTCGGCTGGTGACCGGCATCGACCCGGGCGTGGAGCAGGATGTCTTCGTCCTGCCCGCGTCTTATGCGCAGCAGCGGCTGTGGTTCCTCGATCAGCTCGAACCGGGCAGTCCCGCCTACACCGTCCCGATGGCCGTGCGGCTGGCCGGCGAGCTCAGCGCCCCGGCGCTGCGCCAGGCGCTGCGTACCGTGGCCGGCCGGCACGAAACCCTGCGGACCACGCTGGCCGACATTGACCAGTCCGGCGTGCCGAGCCAGCTCGTCGCCCCGGTCGTCGACGTCGCGCTGCCGGCGATCGACCTGTCCGGCCTGCCCGCGGCGGAGCGCGCCGAGGTCGCGGCGCGGCTAGCCGCAGCCGAAGCAACCGCACCGTTCGACCTGGCGACCGGACCGCTGCTGCGGGTCCGCCTGCTCCGCCTCGGCCGCGCGGACCATGTGCTGCTGACCACCATGCACCACGCGATCACCGACGGATGGTCGCTCGGCAACTTCGCCCGCGAGCTCGGCATCTGCTACCAGGCCGCCGTGGCCGGCAGCGAGCCGGAGTTGCCCGAGCTGCCCATCCAGTACGCGGATTACGCGGTGTGGCAACGGGAACAGCTCTCCGGCACCGCGCTGGAGCGCGAACTGGGCTACTGGCGTGACCGGTTGGCAGGCGCTCCCGTGCTGCTCGACCTCCCCTTGGACCGGTCCCGCCCGTCGCTGCCTGCGTCGCGGTCCGCGCAGGTCGCCGTGCACTGGCCGGCCGAGCTGCGCGACGGCCTCGCATCGCTCGGCCACGAGCACAGCGCCACGCTGTTCATGGTGCTGCTGGCCGGTTTCAGCGCGGTGCTGGCCAGGCACAGCGGTTCGCCGGACGTGGTCGTCGGCACCCCGGTCGCCGGCCGCGGCCGTCCAGAGCTGGACGGCATGATCGGCCTGCTGGTGAATACCCTGGCGCTGCGCACGGACGTCTCCGGCGACCCGGGCTTCGGCACCCTGCTCGAGCAGGTGCGAGAGAACTGCCTTGACGCCTACAGCCACCAGGACCTGCCGTTCGAGCGACTGGTCGAGGCGCTGCAGCCGGAACGGAACTCGCGGCACAACCCGGTGGTGCAGGTGCTTTTCGCGCTGCAGAACACGCCGGCGGCGGACCGGGACTGGCCCGGGCTGCGGTCGGTGCTGTTCCGGCGGGAGCACCGCGGCGGCACCGCGAAGTTCGACCTCAGCCTGTTCGTTACCGAGATCGGTGCGGACGGCCTTGACGTAGTGGTCGAATACGACGGCACGTTGTTCGACCACGCGACGGTCGAACGCCTCGCCGGGCATCTCCGCACGCTGCTGGAGGCTGCCGTCGCGGATCCCGTCGCACCGGTGAGCACGCTTCCGATGCTGAGCGCGGCCGAACTGGACGAAGCGACGCGGTTGGCCGACGGCGGTCCGGCGGACAGCCGGACGCCCGTACCCGAGCGGTTCCGCGCCCAGGCGGCCCGCACTCCGGACGCGATCGCCGTGCGGTGCGGGGAAACCGCCCTGACTTACCGGGAACTGGACGAGCGCGCCAACCAGTTGGCCGGGCACTTGCGCGGTCTGGGCGTGCGCGCCGAAACCCTGGTGGCGGTCTGCCTCGACCGCACGCCGGAGCTGGTGGTCGCGCTGCTGGCGGTGCTCAAAGCAGGCGGCGGCTACCTCCCCCTGGATCCGGCGTATCCGGCGGAGCGGCTGAACGCGATGCTCGCCGACAGCGCAGCCGAGATCGTCGTCACGTGTGATGCGCTGGCGGATCGGTTGCCCAGCAACGGAATACACACTCTCGCCGTCGACGGCGACGCGGCGGCTATCGCCGCACAGCCGGTGGACGGTCCGGACGCCGCGGTCTTGGGCGGGCAAACCGCGTACGTCCTCTACACGTCCGGATCGACCGGCACGCCGAAGGGCGTGCAGATCACCCATGCCAACGTGGCGGCGCTGGTGGGCTGGGCGAGTTCCGCGTTCCCCCTCGACGGGTCGGACGGGATGCTGGCCGCCACATCGGTGTGCTTCGACCTGTCGGTGTTCGAGATCTTCCTGCCGCTGAGCCTCGGTGCGCGCGTCGTGCTCGTCGACAGTGCGCTGGCGATGCTGGATACGCCGCTGCCGGACGTCACACTGGTGAACACCGTGCCGTCAGTGCTCGCGGAAGTGGTGCGGGACGGGGAACTGCCGCCCGGGGTGCGCACGGTCTGCCTTGCCGGAGAACCGCTGCCGGGATCGCTCGTCGACGCCGCGCACCAGCAGGCGGCCGTCGCAGCTGTGCACAACCTCTACGGACCCAGCGAGGCCACCACGTACTCGACCGCGGCGCTCGTGCCGGCCGATGCCGAGCTGCCGCCGGCGGTCGGGACGCCGATCGCCGGAACCCGCGCGTCTGTACTGGACCAGTGGCTGCGGCCGGTGCCGCGCGGCGTCGCGGGGGAGCTGTACCTCGGCGGCGCCGGGGTAGCCCGCGGCTACTTCCGCCGGCCGGGCCTGACCGCGGACCGGTTCGTGCCTGATCCGTTCTCCGCCGAGCCGGGGGCTCGGCTGTACCGGACCGGCGATCTCGCCCGTTGGCGTGCCGCCGGAGAGCTTGCCTTCCTCGGCCGGCGGGACCATCAGGTCAAGCTGCGCGGGTTCCGGATCGAGCCCGGCGAAGTCGAGGCGGTGCTGCGCACCCATCCCGCGGTGGCCGAAGCCGCCGTGCTGGTCCGCGAGGACGCACCCGGCGACCGCCGGTTGATCGCCTATGCGGTGCCTGCCGGTCCGGTGGCCGAAACCGAGCTGCGCGCGCACTGCGCCGACCGGCTGCCTGCCTTCATGGTGCCCGCCTCGGTTCAGCTGCTCGACCGCTTTCCGTTGAACCCCAATGGAAAGCTTGATCGCGGTGCCTTGCCTGCTCCGGCGGGCCGGGGCGAAGCGGCAGCCGACGCGCAGCCGCCCGCCGACGCCGTCGAGGCCGCGGTCGCGCGGGTGTGGGAGGACGTGCTCAGCGTCGCGCCGATCGGGGCGCAGGACAACTTCTTCGCGCTCGGCGGCCATTCATTGCTCGCGACGCAGGTCGCGGCCCGGTTGCGTGCGGACTTCGCGGTGGACCTGCCGCTGCGCGCCCTGTTCGACGCGCCGACGCCTGCCTGCCTGGCGCGCGCTCTCGCGGCGGCCGAGCCCACGCCGGGGCACGTCGCCGCGGTCGCCGAACTCCGCGGCCAGATCGATGCGTTGTCGCTGGAGGAAATCCTCGCGCAGCTGGACGACGGCGAGTAGTCCGATGACCGACCAGCACGCTCCCGACACCCGGGCCGCGGAGGCCAAGCAGCGCCTGCTTGCGCGGCTGCTGCGCGAGCGGGGCATCACGCTGCCCGATCCGGACCGGATCCTCCCGGCGGGCCGCACCGACGACCTTCCGCTTTCGTTCGCGCAGCAACGAATGTGGTTCCTGGACCAGGTCGAGCCCGGCCAGTCCACGTACCACATCGCGATGAGCGCCCGGATCGACGGACCGCTGCGGGCCGATTCGCTGCGGGCAGGCCTGAGGTCCGTCCTCGCCCGGCACGACGCTTTGCGGTCGGCGTTCCACAGCAGCGAAGGGCGGGTGCACCAGTCGGTCCGGCCTGCCGTGGCGACCCCGATGTCGGCGGTGGACCTCTCCGGGCTGCTTCCGGCGGAGGCGGAGCGGGTGCTGCCCGGCCTCGCTGCCCGGGCCGCGCAGGCGCCGTTCGACCTGACCCGCCCGCCGCTGCTGCGGCTGACCCTTTTCCGGGTCTCCGCCCGCGACCACGTGATGGTGCTCGCGACCCACCACATCGTCAGCGACGGCTGGTCTCTCGGCGTGCTGGTGCGCGAACTGGGCGAGGTGTACCTGGCGCGCGCCGAGGGCCGTCCGCCCGCGCTCGCGCCGCTGCCGGTGCAGTACCAGGATTACGCGGCCTGGCAACGGGACCGGCTGGCCGGCGACTGGCTCGAAGGCGAGGTCGCCTGGTGGCGCGGAGAACTCGCCGGCGCGCCGGATCTCGCCGATCTGCCCGCGGATTTCCCCCGGCCGCCGGTGCAGAGCTTCCGCGGCGCGACGGTCGCGTTCACCTGGCCCGCCGAGCTGGTCGAGCGGCTGCACGCGCTTGCCCGCGGCCAGGACGCGACGCTTTTCATGGTGCTGCTGGCCGGTTTCGCGGCCGTGCTGGCGCGCTATACGCGGCAGGACGACGTGGTGGTCGGCACACCGGTGGCCGGCCGCACGCGGTCCGAACTGGCCGGGCTGATCGGGCTGTTCGTGAACACGCTCGCGCTGCGCACCCAGTGCGACGACTCCGCGGATTTCCGATCGCTGCTCGCGCTGGTGCGGCGTACCTGCCTTGACGCGTTTTCCCACCAGGACCTGCCTTTTGAACGGCTGGTTGAGGCGCTGCGCCCGGACCGTTCGCTCAGCTACAGCCCGCTGGTACAGGTGTTCTTCGACGTGCAGAACACGCCCGGAGGAGAGGTCGAGTGGCCGGGCCTGCGGCTCCGCCCGTTCGCGGGCGGGGAGGCGCTGCTCGGCGCCACCGCGAAATTCGACCTCAGCATGTCGTTGCGCGAGACGCCGGACGGCCTCGAAGGCACGTTGGAGTACAACACCGATCTGTTCGCCGCCGGCACGGTACAGCGGATGGTCGAGCATTGCCGAAACTTGCTGTCCGAGGCAGTCTCCCGCCCGGCGGAACCGATGCGGAGCCTGTCGATGCTGGGCCCGCGCGAGCGGACGCGCGCCCTCGCCGCGGCACGCCCGGACCGGCCCGTCCGACCCGGACAGTCGCTGCCCGAACTCGTCGAGCAGCACGCCGAGATTCGGCCGGACGCCGTCGCGGTGACCGGCGACGGCCGGACTCTGACCTACGCCGCGCTCAACACCGCGGCGAACCGGCTGGCGCGTGCCTTGCGCGAGCGTGGGGCGGGGCCGGAAACCCGAGTCGGCGTGCTCCTGCGCCGTTCTCCGGACCTGATCGTCGCGGTGCTCGCCGTGCTCAAAGCCGGTGCCGCGTACGTCCCGGTGGATCCGGACCACCCGCGGGAACGGCAGGCGATGCTGCTCTCCGACGCGGGCGCGGCGCTGCTGATCGCCGAGGACGCGCTGGCTGACTTTCCGCTGGTCCGGCCGCGAGCACCCGAGCACTCCGCCGACAACCTCCCGGGCCGCGCTCAGCCGGGCAATCTCGCGTACGTGGTTTACACCTCCGGCTCGACCGGACGCCCGAAGGGCGTGCAGGTGACCCATCGAAACCTCGCTGCCGCCATCGAGGCTTGGCGCGCCGCCTACGGCCTCCGGTCGGATGATCGGCACCTGCAAATGGCCAGCGCCGCCTTCGACGTGTTCACCGGCGATGTGGCCCGCGCGCTCGGCTCGGGCGCGACCCTCGTGCTCTGCCAGCGGGATCTGCTGCTGGAACCGGCCTCGCTCGCCGAGTTAGCGGACGCGCACGGCATCACCTGCGCGGAATTCGTCCCGGTCGTGCTCCGGCACGTCGTCGCCGCCTTGCGCGGCCGGAGGCTCGCCGCTCTGCGATTGCTGATCTCCGGCGCGGACGCGTGGCCGGCACCGGAGTACGCGCGTGCGTGCGAGGTCGTCGGACCGGGCGGCCGGGTGGTGAATTCCTACGGGGTCACCGAAGCGACCATCGACAACACTTGGTTCGAGTCCGGCTCCGCGCTGGACGGCGCGCTCACTCCGGTCGGCGGTCCGCTCGGGCACAGCCGGACACACGTGCTGGACCGCACCGGCAACCCGGTTCCGCCGGGCGTGCCGGGAGAACTGTTCCTCGGCGGCGACGCAGTGGCTCGCGGCTATCTCGACCGGCCCGGCCTCACCGCCGCCCGGTTCGTCCCGGACCCGTTCGGCGAACCCGGCGCCCGGGTCTATCGCACCGGCGATCTCGTGCGCCGGAACGCCCGCGGCGACCTGGAATTCCTCGGCCGGGCCGACCATCAGGTCAAGATCCGGGGGCACCGGGTCGAACCCGGCGAGGTGGAGGCGGTGCTCGATGCGCACCCAGCGGTGGCCGCCTCGGTCGTCGTCGCGCGCGCCGAGTCAGGGACCGACGCCCGGCTGGTCGGCTACGCCGTGGCCGCGCCCGGCGCCGAACGCAGCGGTCTCGAGGAGACACTGCGGGCGCACACGGCGCAGAGCCTGCCGCCCTACCTGGTGCCGTCGGCGATTGTGCTGCTGGACCGGATGCCGTTGAGCGCCAACGGAAAGGTGGACCGCAAGGCGTTGCCTGCGCCGTCCGCTCCCGCGCCCGCCACCGTGCGCACCGCCCCGTCGACGCCCGCCGAGCAGGCGATCGCCGCGGCGTGGGCCGAGGTGCTCAGCCTCGACGCGGTCGGCGCGGAGGAGAACTTCTTCGCTCTCGGCGGCGACTCGATCGTGAGCCTGCAGGTAGTCGCCCGGGTCCGCGCCGTGGGCTGGGCCGTGACCCCGAAGCAGGTGTTCGAGCACCAGACGGTGCAGGCGCTCGCCGCGGCTGCCCGCGAGATCGCGGCGACCGAGGTCCAGCAGGCAGAACAGGGTGCGGTGACCGGCCCGGTGCCGCTTACTCCGATCCAGCTCGCCATGCTGACCGAGCAGTGCCCGCCGGTGCCGGATCACTACAACCAGGCTGTTCTGCTGCGGGCGCGCCGCCCGACGTCGCCGTCGGCCGTGGAAGCGGCGTTGCGCGAACTGCTGCGGCACCACGACGCCCTGCGGCTGCGCGTCGAGCGGACCGGCTCGGGCTGGCGGCAGGAACAGGCCGGGCTCTCCGGGATCCCGGAGCGGATTCTGACCGTGGAGAACCTTCGCGCGGTGCCGGAAGCCGACCGGCCTGCCCGGATCGCGGCAACGGCGGAACGCGCGCAAACCGGGCTCGACCTCGCGGCCGGCCCGCTGATCGCCGCAGTCTATTTCGACCTCGGACCGGACGACTGCCGGCTGCTTCTGGTGGTGCACCACGTGGCGGTGGACGGCGTGTCCTGGCGCATCCTCCTTGAGGACCTCGAATCGATGATGGCGCGAGGCCCGTCCGCCCTGCCGCCGAAAACGACCTCGTTCCGCGACTGGGCACACCACCTGCACCGCTACGCGCAGAGTTCGGAGATACGCGGGGAAGCGGATTACTGGGCCGGACTGGCCGGCGTCGCGGCGATTCCGCTCGACCTCCCGTCCGCCGAACCGCCCACTGTGTCCACAGTGGACGTTGTGCGCACCAGGTTCGGCTCCGACGAGACGGCAGCCCTGCTGCGCCAGGTGCCGCAGGCATATCGAACCCGGGTGAATGACGTCCTGCTCGCCGCGCTCGGACAGACGCTGGGCGAGTGGCTCGGCGCGTCGCGGGTGGTCGTCGAGCTGGAAAGCCACGGCCGGGACGCCGCGCCCGACGACCTCGACCTGTCACGCACGGTCGGCTGGTTCACCAGCTTTCACCCGGTGCTGCTCGAGCTGGGCCCGGACGGCGATCCCGGCGCGCTCCTGAAGCGGGTCAAGGAAGCTCAGCGCGCGGTGCCGCGCGGCGGCATCGGCTACGGCCTGCTGCGCTACCTGGACCGCACGCCGGAGCTCCGCGCCGCGCACCGCCCGCAAGTCGCGTTCAACTATCTGGGCCAGTTCGACAGTTCCTTCCATCCCGGCTCATGGTGGGAGCCCGCGCCGGAGCCGGCCGGGCGGATGCACGACCCGGACGAGCCGCGGGAGAACCTGCTCGACGTCACGGCCGCGGTCAGCGGCGGGCAGCTCGAAGTCGCCTGGGGCTACAGCACCACCGTGCACTTCCCGGAGACGATCGAAGCGCTCGCCGCCGCCTTCGCTGATCGGCTGCGCGCGCTCATCGCGCACTGTTGTGCGCCGGGGGCCGGCGGGTGGACGCCGTCCGACTTCCCGCTGTCCCCTTTGGACCAGGAAGCACTGGACCGGGTCCTGGCCGGTGTCGAGGGTGTCGCGGACGTCTGCCCGCTGACCCCGATGCAGGAAGGCATGGTCTTCCACAGCGAACAGGGCGGCGGGCTCTACGTCGAACAGTTCACCTGCCGCCTCGATGGCCCGTTGGACCCGGCAGCGCTGCGTGCGGCGTGGGAAGCGGTCGTGCAGCGGCACCCGGTGCTGCGCACCTCCGTGCACTGGGCGGGGCTGCCCGCTCCGGTGCAAGTGGTGCACGACGCGCTCCGTCCGGAATGGACGGAGTTGGACTGGCGCGACACGCCCGCCGCCGAGCACCAGCACCGGCTCGACCAGTTCCTGGCGGACGACCGCACACGCGGTTTCGCGCTGGACCGCCCGCCGCTGCTGCGCTTCGCGCTGATGCGCCTCGCTGCCGACGACCACCGGTTCGTCTTCAGTCATCATCACCTGCTGCTGGACGGCTGGTCCTTCCCGAGGGTGACCGGCGAGGCATTCCAGCGGTACGAGGCCGCGGTCCGCGGCGTGCCCGCGGAACTCTCTCCGGCGCGCCCGTTCCGCGACTACCTGGCCTGGCTCGGCGAGCAGGATCAGGCGCGAGCGGAGTCGTACTGGCGCGAGCTGATGGCCGGCTACCGGCCGCCGGTCGAGACCAGCCACGAGAACAGCGGGGAACCGGGTTGCCAGGAAGCCGAGCTCCCGGCGGCTTCGACCAGGAAACTCGCCGAACTCGCGAAGCGTTGCCACGTCACGCTCAACACTGTGGTGCAAGCGGCGTGGGCAGTGCTCACCGCGTGCCGGCTCGGCTCCGACGACGTGGCGTTCGGCATGACGGTCTCCGGGCGTCCGCCGGAATTGCCCGGCGCGGACGACATCGTGGGCCTGCTGATCAACACCGTGCCGGTCCGGGCGGTCCTCCGGACCGGGCAGCCGGTCGGCGAGTGGCTTTCCGACGTCCAGCGGCAGCTCACCGAATCGCGCCAGCACGAGCACACGCCGCTGGCCCGCATCCACGCCCTCAGCGAGGCGCCGCGGGACCGCGCGTTGTTCGACAGCGCGGTCGTGTTCGAGAACTATCCCGCGTCCCGCACCGGCAGCGGTGACGAGACCGGCCTGCGCGTCCGCGAAGTGCGGACCGATGCGCAGACCAACTACCCGCTGACGCTCGCCGCAGCACCGGGCGAGGAACTGCGCCTGCAGCTGTGGCACGAGCGAGGGCGTTTCGACGGCGACGCGGCACGAACGCTGCTGGACCGGCTTGTCCGGGTTCTCGACGGCATGGCCGCGGCTCCCGATGCGCCGGTGGAAAACCTGATGACGCTCCCGGCCGACCAACGCAGGATGATCCTGGAACAGTGGGGCCGGACGCCGGGCGGGCCGCCTGCCGACCAGTGCGTGCACGAGCTGTTCGCCGGCCAGGCGGCCCGCACCCCGGACGCGCCCGCACTGCGGCACCAGAGCGGAACGGTCACCTACCGGGAGCTGGACGAACGGGCGAACCGCCTCGCTCACTGGCTGCGGGCGGCCGGGGTCGGCCCCGAGGACCGGGTTGCTCTGCTCCAGCAACGCGGAGTGGAGCTGATCGTTTCTACGCTGGCGGTGCTCAAGGCGGGCGGCGCGTACGTTCCGCTGGACGCTCGCAGTCCTGACGACCGGCTGGCCGCGATGGTCCGGCGCTGTGCCGTGAAAGCCGTCCTCACCGACCGGGCCTCAGCGGCCCGGAACGTCGCCGGATCCGCCGCGGTGCGCGTGGTCGACACGGCAGCGGACCGGACCGATTTCCCCGCTGCCGCGCTGGATCTTCCGGCCTACCCGGCCGGCCTCGCCTACGTGATGCACACGTCCGGTTCCACGGGCGCGCCGAAGGGCGTCGCCGTCACGCACGCGGACGTCGTGGCTCTTGCCGCCGACTCGTCCTGGGCCGATGGCCATCGGCGGGTCCTTTTCCACTCGCCGCACGCATTCGACGCGGTCACCTACGAAGTCTGGGCGCCACTGCTGTCCGGCGGCGAAGTAGTCGTCGCACCGGCCGGCGACCTCACGATCGACGACCTGGGCGAACTCGTCGCCGCGCACCAGGTGACCGCGGCTTTCCTGACCTCCGGGCTGTTCCGCGTGCTTGCCGACGCCGCACCGTCCGCGCTGGCCGGCCTTCGCGAGCTGTGGACCGGCGGCGACGCGGTGCCCGCCGACGCCGTGCGCCGCGTGCTGGCCGCATGCCCCGGTCTCGCGGTGACGGACGTCTACGGGCCCACCGAAACCACGACCTTCGCCACCCGGTTCCGGATGACCGACAGCGAGACCGTGCCGTCGTCGGTCCCGATCGGGCGTCCGCTGGACGGCATGGCCGTGCGGGTTTTCGACGCGCGGCTGCGGCTGGTGCCGCCCGGCTCGGTCGGCGAATTGTTCGTCGCAGGCTCGGGGGTGGCCCGCGGTTACCTCGGCCAGCCCGGCTTGACCGCCGACCGGTTCCTGCCGGACCCGTTCGGCGGCTCGGGCTCCCGCATGTACCGGACCGGCGACCTGGTGCGCTGGACCGCTGACGGCGTGCTGGACTTCGTCGGCCGGACGGACGACCAGGTCAAGATCCGCGGCTTCCGGGTCGAGGTCGGCGAGATCGAAGCGGTGCTGCGCGCGCACCCCGCGGTCCGGGAGGCGATCGTCGTCGCGCACCGGGACGAACAGGCAGGCTGGCGCCTCGTCGCGTACGTCGTGGGCGACGGCAGTGCGGACGACTTGGGCGCGCATTGCCGCTCGGCGCTGCCGGACTACCTCGTCCCCTCGGCGGTGGTGACGCTGGGCGAACTCCCGTTGACCCGCAACGGAAAAATCGACCGGGACGCGCTGCCCGCGCCTGCCGGTCCGGCGCTCGCGGCGGATTACGTCCCGCCGCAGACCCCCGTGCAGGCGGTGATCGCCGCGGTCTGGCAAGACGTGCTGGGCGTCCCGCGCATCGGCGCGCACGACAACTTCTTCGACGCGGGCGGTCATTCCATGGTCGCGTTGCGGCTGGTGGGGGAGTTGCGCCGGGTTCTCGGCCGCGCGGTGTCGCTGGCTGACCTGTACGGCAACCCGACGCCCGCGGAACTCGCCGAGGCACTGGAGCAGCCGCGCGAGGGCTGGCCGCGCTCGATCATCACGTTGCGGGCCGGAACCGCCGGGCCGCCGCTGTTCTGCATACACCCGAAGAACGGCACCGTCTTCTGCTTCACCTCGCTGGCCCGCGTGCTGCCCGGGGAAAGCCCGGTCTACGGCGTGCAAGCGCACTCTCTCGAACTGGCGCGCGCACCGCACGAATCGATCGAAGAGATGGCTGCCGCGTATGTGGCGGACATCCGGAAGGTGCAGCCGGAGGGTGCGTATCACCTGTGCGGATACTCGCTCGGCGGTCTGGTCGCATACGAGATGGCCCGGCAATTGCGCGCGGCCGGGCACGAGGTGACGCGTCTGGTTCTGCTCGACAGCAGTCCCGACCTCGGGCCGGACTTCCCGTCTCTCGCCGAATTCGAGGCGATGGACGACGTGCAATTCCTGGCAAGCGAGTTCGCCGAACACCTGCCGGTGACCGAAGCGGGGCTGCGCGCGCTGCCCGACGACGAACGGCTGCCGCACGTCGTCGCGCTGGCCGGCGAAGCGGGGCTGCTCGCCGAGCACATGGACCTGCGCACGATGCGCCAGTACGTGGACATCGCCCGCGCGCACACCCGGGCCGCGCTGGCCTACCGTCCGCGGCCCCATGCCGGAGCGGCGTTGCTGCTGCGCTGCGTCGACCCGGACGAACCGCCGGACAGCGATCCGGCGTGGGGCTGGGGCGAACTGGCCCGCGGCGGCCTCGAGGTCCGGTTGGTGCCGGGCAGCCATCTGACCATGCTCGACCCGCCGCACGTCGCGGTACTGGCCGAGCACCTGCGCACCCCGCCGGCCGGCGGACGGCACCCCAGCGAGAACGGACAGGCGATGCGGACATGACTTCCGAGAGCGGCAAGGCCGTCGAGGTGACCGGGCTGACCAAGGTCTACCGCACCGGATCGGGAACGCGCCGGGTGGTCGACGGCCTGCACCTGGCCATCGAGCACGGCCAGGTGCTCGGCCTGCTCGGCGTGAACGGGGCGGGCAAGACGACCACCATCAAGATGATCTGCGGACTGGTCACCCCCACCTCGGGCGAATTGCGCGTCAACGGCTGCGACGTGCGCCGCTCGCGGCGGCGCGCGATGGCGCAGATCGGTGCGGTTCTGGAAGGCACCCGCAACATCTACTGGCAGCTCTCGGCATGGGAGAACCTTCGGTATTTCGCCCGGCTCAAGGGTTCCCGGGGCACGGCCTGGCGGGAGCGGGCCGAGCATCTGCTGCGCGACCTGGAGCTGTGGGAGCGCAGGCACGAGCCGGTCACCCGGTTTTCCCGCGGCATGCAGCAAAAAGTGGCGATCGCCTGCGCGCTGATCGGCGACCCGCCGGTGATCCTGCTCGACGAGCCGACGCTAGGACTGGACGCGCAAGCCTCGCGCACCGTGCGACTCTGGGTGGACCGGCTGGCCCGCGACGAGGGCCGCACCGTGCTGCTCACCTCGCACCAGCTGGAGGTCGTCCAGGACCTGTGCGACCGGGTGGCGGTGATCCACCAGGGCCGGATGCTGATCGACAAGCCGGTGAAGGAACTGCTGGCGCTGTTCGGCAAGGACAGCTACGAAATCCGGCTGGGCGGGCATCTCGACGCCCGTGAACCGGCCTGGCGGGACCTGGAGGTCGTCGCGCGGGACGGCGAGATCACCCTCTCCGGCGAGATCAACGACCAGGAGGAACTGCACGAACTCCTGGCGCACGCGCGCAGCCGGTCGCTGACCGTGCTCGGGATCAACCGCCTCGAGCCGACACTGGAGGAAGTCTTCTTGCGAGTGGTCCAGGACGAGCAGGAGCTGCGACGATGAGCGCGGCGGTGCACGTGGTGCTGGCCGAGGCGCGCAAAGGCCTGCGCGTCAACTGGTACTACAAGTTCAACATGGTGATGCAGCTCGTCACGCTCACCGCGATCTTCCTCTTCCTGGTGTTCTTCCTCGGCCACGGCTCGATGGACCGCGGGCAGCTCACCTCGGCGCTGCTGGGCTACGTGGTGTGGTTCTATGCCGTGAACATGGTCAGCTGGGTGGGCATCGACCTGGTCAGCGAGGCGCAGACCGGCACCCTGGAACAGATGTGCATGTCGGTGAGTCCGCCGGAGCTGCTGCTGGTCGGCCGGGCGGTCGCGGCGCTGGTCACCACCACTGGCCTGGTCGCGGTCCTCGACCTGGTGCTGCTGGCGAGCTTTGGCGTCTCCGTCCCGGTGTCCGGCGGCGGCCTGCTCATGCTCGCCCTGACGCTGAGCGGCCTTTTCGGTTTCGGCCTGATGATCGGCGGCGCGATGCTGGTCTTCAAGCACGTCGGGGCGCTCGCGAACCTGATGATCAACATGATCATCTTCACCAACGGCACGTTGCTGCCGGTGGACGAGTTCCCGCGCTGGCTCACCACGATCGCCAACAGCCTGCCCAGCACGCAAGGGGTCACCATGCTCCGCGAATCGGTGCTGCAGGGCCGGTCGCTCGGCGCGATGTGGTCCGACGGAGGACTGCCCGGGCTGCTCCTGAACACCGCGATCTACGTCGGGCTCGGCGTGCTGGTGTTCGAGGTGGGCATCCGGAGGGCACGGGTGCGCGGGTCGCTCGGCCAGTACTGAGCGGAGCTGCCGAACGGTGCCGCAGGGACCGGACCGGGACCGTTCGCCGCCCGCCCTGCTCCGCACTCCGTCTCGGTGCGCAGCGATCCGGGAAGGTCCCTAGCGGCAACACGGTTCCCGCAAGGGACCTTCCCGGTTTCCCCGTCCTGCGAGGGCATTTCGCGGATCCCGCGCCGGAACCGGAGCAACGCACAGTGCGCCGCACCCACCGGTGCGGCGCACTGTGCGGTTTCGCCGGTTCAGCTCGCGAGCGCGGGCTGCTCCCGGACCGCCTCGATCACCTGGTTGCCGCGCCGGTAACGGAACACGATCCGCGGCGCGGGGCCTGCCGGGTCCAGCACCATGCTCTGCTCGTGCGTCCAGCACAACGGGCGGAATTCGCGGTCCCCGATGTGGGCGAGGGCGGTCTCGTGCTCGCCCAGCCGCAGCACGAGCCGGTCGTCCTGCACACGCAGTTCGCCCTCGGCGTCCTCGCCGGAATCCCATTCTTCCGCGGTGGGCAGGTCCGGATGCGGTTTCAGGAACGCGGCCGGCATCCGGATCGTGCCGTGCACGGTGCGCAGCTGACCCGGCAGCGCGCGTTCTTCCCGGAAGAACATCACCTCGTCCTCGGGGATCCGCGCGCGTACGTCCGCCGGGAAGAGGTCGAATAGCCCGGGCGCAACATAACAGTCGATGATCAGGTGGACGCGCGCCGCGGAACCGCGATTGTAGAGTGAATGCGGAAGCCCGAAATTCGCGTACCAGAATTCGCTCGGCTTCCACCGCTGGTCGGCGCCGTTGATGGTCAGCACCGCGTCGTCGCTGGTTTCCACCGGAATGTGCAGCCGCACCCATCCGACCGGCAGGCCGTACGGGCTGTCGGTGTGTTCCTGCACCTCCGCGCCTGCCGCCAGCGAGCTGAACCGCACGCCGCGGATCGGCACGTCCATGCTGTCGAGGATTTCCCGCACGTACGGGGTCAGCTCCAGGTAGGAGGTGTCGGCGAAGTCCTCCAGACCGCCTGCGTTGCGGCCGATTTTCTCCAGGTCGCCGCCGGGGCAGCGCAGCACCAGCACGTCCCAGCCGGTCTGGTCGCCCTCCGCCCGCTCCGTGTCCTCGGCGGCCGGGTTGGCGTGGATGAGGAAGTGTTTTTCCACCGCGGCCAGGTCCGCGCGCAGCCGCTCCGGGTCGATGACGGGCAGCAGCTTGACCGCATCCGGCGGGCCGGCCTGCGCGGCCGGCCGGATTGCCGTGGACGTTCCCATGTGCTCGCCTTTCACCGGTGTGCACCGGATATCGGGGATTCGCCGGAAGCGCGGCGGCGCGCCTATTCGCGCCGTGCGCATTATGCCGGTTAGCGTACTACGGAAAAATGGTCCGCGGGACAGTTTTCCGATTGCGGCCAATTACGGTTATTGCGCTCGCCGGCCGCGCCGGAGACGAACTCGGCGTATGCTGGCGGGCGATGGCAAATCCCGAACCGCTCGGCGCGGGAAGCGTGCTGTGGGACGTCGCGGGGGAGCTGCGCGCGTTTCTCGTCATTCCCTCCACCCTGCTGCTCCAGGTGATGCATCCGGTGGTCGGGGCGGCGGTGAGCGCGCATTCGGCGTTCCGCACCGACCAGTGGGGCCGGGCGAGCCGCACGTCGGATTCGATGCTGCGCTACATCTACGGCGGCGAACTGGCCCTCGCCGAGGCGCGTCGGCTGCGCGAACTGCACAAGCCGTTCCAGGGCGTGGACGAGCACGGCCGCCGCTACCACGCACTGAACGGCGCGGCCTATGCCTGGGTGAACGCGACGCTGGCAGAGCGGTATTTGACCTCGTGCGCGCTGTTCGGGCCGAAGCTGTCGGTGCGGCAACAGGAACGGCTGTACGCCGATTCCGTCCAATTAGGACACGTGCTCGGCGTTCCCGGTCGCGAGATGCCGCCCACGCTGAGCGAGTTCCGCTACTACTTCGCGACCATGATCAGGGAGCGCCTCGAACGCTCGGACGCGGCGCTGGCAGTGCTGTCGGACTTGCGCGACCCGCCGCCGCCACCGGCTGTGCCGCCCGCGCTGTGGCGGTGGCCGGGCCGGGTTCTCGGCCGTGCCGCCGGTTTCCTCACAGTCGGCACGTTGCCGCCCGAAGTGCGCGATCTGCTGGAACTGCGGTGGACGCCAGCCGACCAACACCGCTTCGACCGGTTCGCGGCCGGCGTCCGCACCTGGGCGCCCTGGCTGCCGGAGAGGCTGCGGTACGTCCCGGCAGTGCGGAGAACGCTCAGGCGGGCGGCCCGGGAAGGCGACTCCCGGACCGCCCGCGTGGCGGATGAATCAGGTTCAGAGTGAGGCGGCCCGTCCGCGGCCTCCGCGGGAAACCGCGGCCGCCGCGCCGAACACCAGCAGACCGATCAGCATCGCGGTGATCAGCGTGATGCTCGCGTACGTTCCGACGGAATCGACTTCCGCCCGGTGGCCCAGCAACTGCCAGATCCGGTCGCGCAGCACCGCCGCGGCCGGCAGCGTCAGCGCGCCGGCGATCACCGCGACGCGGGCGGCCTGCCGGATGCGGCCGGGCCGGGCCGCATCCGCGCCCCGGGGCACCGCGATGTGCAGGACGGCGTTCGAGATCAGGCAGAACGCCAGGAATCCGCCGAACCCGACGAGCACGCTCATGCCGTACAGCAGCGGGGGTTCGCCGCCCTCGCCGAGCGCCTGCATCGAAGCGACGCCGATGCCGGCGAGTGCGCTGAGCAGCACCGCGAACGCGACGATGTGGTCGCGCACGAATCCGAGCGGCCGGTCGAGCCGCACGCCGGCGATGCGGCGGACCAGTTCGGCAAGGTCGTCGAGCCAGTCGCCGTCCGGACGGCCGGATTCGGTGTGCGGCAGCTGCCGCAGCGCCGTCCGGTGCAGCGTGAACGACGTCGCGGCGAGCAGCGCCAGCGGGAGCAGGCTCGCGACCAGGCCCGGCGTCTTCGCGTCCCACCGGTCGCGGTCGGCCGCCAGCACGGTCGCGACGACGTCGGTCAGCACGGTCAGCGCTACCAGCGCCGAGCTGACCAGGCAGCCGCGCGCGAGCTGGTTGATCCGGAACACCGGCTGCGGCTGCCCGCGCCGCCACAGCGAGGCCCGAACGGCGAGCAGCACGGTCATCGCGGGCACCAGGAACTCGGTGAACGAGATCATCCCGTGGTACGGGTCGTCCTGCCACGGTGTGCTGGCGCTGATGCCGGGGAACTGGGTAGTCGCGTACGCCCACGCGGTGAACACGACCCCGGTGAGGATGCTGCACCACAGCGCCCATGCGGCGGGACGGCGGGCCGGGTGCCCGGCCGGGATTTCCAGTGCGTCGGTCGTCATGGCGAACACCTCGTCAGCTGTTGATGTCGCGTCGGGCGAACAGGACCAGCGCCACGACGTCCAGCAGGACGAACGGGACGGTCGCGTGCAGGACCGCGGCGGCCGGGCCGGTGTGGTAGCCGATCACGCCGAGCGTGAAGTCCTGCAGCAGGTTTCCCGGCAGCCACTGATCCAGCGTTTCCGACCGGCCCTGGAGCACTTTCTCGGCGGGAAGCACCCAGGCGATGGTGATGGCCAGCGCCGCGGGCACCGACCGGGTCAGCACGCCGACGGCGTGCCCGAAAATCGTGAGCGCCACGCAGGCGAGCGCGAACTGCCCGGTCGCCACGGCCATGTCCCGCGCGGTCGCGGCTTCGCCGAAAAGCTCGCTGGCCGCGTACGAAACCAGGCCGATCAGCACCGCGGCGCCGAGCGCCACGGTCACCGAGGCGGCGAGCTTGCCGCCGAACACCGAGAGCCGGGACGGCCGCGAGATCAGCCACGGCCGGATGGTGCCGGTGGAGAAGTCGTTGGCGGCCACCACCGCGCCGCGGCCCATCAGCAGCGTCGCGGTCAGGATCGCCACCTCCCGGAACCCCCACAGCGGCGGATGGCCCTGCGGGCCGGCATTGCTCATCGAAAACAGGGTGAAAGCGATGCACAGCACCAAGAACACCAGGGTGGTGCGGCTGCGCGCGCGCAGGAGTTCGGCGCGGTAGGTGGTCATGAGCGGGCTCCGGCGATCGCGACGTGGAAGGCTTCTTCGAGGGTCGGTGCGAGGTGGGTCAGTTCGATCAGTTCGATGTCGGCTTTGACCGCGGTGCTGAAGATCTGCTGGGCGATGGAGTCGGCCGCAAGGTCGGCGACCGCTCGGATGCCGTCGTCGGTCTGTGCGGCGTCGATCTGCTTCTCCCGCAGCAAAGCGGTCAGCCGAGCGGTCTCCGCTCCGTCGGAGCCGGCGACCCGCACCCGCAGCGTCGGCGGGCCGACGAACGAATCGAACGGGCCGTCGTAGAGGATCCGGCCGCCGTGCAGCAGGGCCAGCGCATCCGCGGTGCCTTCGAGTTCGCGCAGCTGGTGGCTGGAAACCACCACCGCGGTGCCCTCGTCGGCGACGGTCCGGATCATCGTGCGCAGCTGCACGATGGCTTCCGGGTCGAGGGCGTTCGTCGGCTCGTCCAGCAGCAGCAGATCCGGCGAGCCCAGCAGCGACTGCGCCATCGCGACCCGCTGCCGGTAGCCCTGCGAGAGCGTGCCGGCGCGGCGCTTGAGCACGTCGCCGATCTGCGCGAGTTCCACCGCCCGGGCTACCTCGGCGGCGTCCGCTCCGGTCAGTATCCGGTGCATCTCCAGGTTGCGCCGGACGGTCAGCCCGTTGAACAGCGCGGGGGCCTCGATCATCGCCGAGAGCGCGCGTCCGCCGTCGCGGGACGGCCGCACCGTCACGGTGCCTTCGGTCGGCCGGATGAGCCCGGTGACGATGCGCATGAGCGTGGACTTGCCGGCTCCGTTGAGCCCGACCAACGCGGTGACCTGTCCGCGCAGCGGCGCCCAGGACACCGATTGCACCGCGGCAGTGGATCCGAACCTCTTGGAGACGGTGTCCAGGACCACTGGTGTGTCGTTTTCCACCATGGCTCGGATAGTACACGGCGCGTACGACGCGGCGCGTACTAGTATGTTGAGGGGCGAGCAAGGGAGAACGGATGCAAGCCAACGACGCGCAGACCCTGGTGCTGTGTGCACTGGCCGACGGCCAGTTGCACGGCTACGCGATCAACAGCGCGATCGAGCAGTTGACCGGCGAACGTCTCGGCGCGGGCAGTCTTTACGGCGCATTGGCCCGGCTGGAGGCGAAGGGGCTGGTCGAGTCGCTGGAGGAGCAGGGCAGGCAACGCCCTGTGCAGCTGACCGGCTGCGGCCGGGAAGTCCTGGAGCGCGAACTGCGGGCGATGGCCAGGGTCGCCGACGCGGGCCTGCGGCGGCTGGGGGTGAACCCGGCATGAGCTGGGCGGCGCGGCTGGTCCGGCTTTACCCGGCGTCGCTGCGCAGCCGCTGGGGCGCCGGGCTGGAAGACGAGGCCCGCGCCGCCGGCTGGCGGCGGCTGCCGAACCTGGTCGTCGGTGCCCTCGACATGTGGGTGCATCCGGTGGTGTGGCCTGCCGATTCGGCCGCACAGCGGCGCAGCCGGGCTTCCGCACTGGTTTTCGCGACCGGGCTTTGCGGCTGGCTGCTCGGGCACATCGCGGTCGAAGACTCGCTGCTGCCGGAGAACGTGGTGCACTCCTGGGCGGCGAACATCAGCGATGTGCTCGTGCTGGCTGGCCTCGTGCTGGTGGTCCCGTTGCCGCGCCTTTCCGTGCGCGCGATGCTGCGCCTGGTCGCGCAAGCTCTGCGCCGGCTCGCCGTGCCGGTCGTCATCGGCGGCGCGGTGTACGTCGCCGCGAACCTGTCCACCGCGCTTTCGCCCGGCCTGCGCATCACGCTGCTGGCGGGGTGGTGGCTGGCGCTGGTGCTGGGCTCTGTGCAGGTGTGCACCGTCGTCGCGGGCCTCGACCCGGAGGACGTGGTAGCGCCCGAGCCAGGGCGGCTGTGGTGGGGGATCGGCATGGTGGCCGCGGCGCTGGCGGTCGGCGGCGGTGTGGTGCTGTGGTCCACCGTGGTGGACGGCGTAACGGGCCTGCTGCCCGCGGTTCTCGGCGGCGCGCTGCTCGTCCTGACCGTCCTGTGCGGCTGGACGCTGCGCGACCTCTACACCCTTTCCGCCGACTGACGCCGTGCGCCAGGACTTCGCGAGGCAGGCCGTCGTACGCCCGTTCGCGCTCCTCGTGCGCAACCCGAGCGTTCTCGCGGTCGCGGTCGCCGTGCTGGCTTTTTCTTCGCTGGTCCCGGATCAAGGCATCGCCACCGACGTCTTCCGCCGCGGCTGGCTCTTCGACGAGGCTCCCGCGGAAGCATGGTCCCTGATCCGGTCGCCCGCGTTCCTGGTGGCGGCTGTGGGAGGGTTTGCGGGCAAGATCTTGGTCAGTGCGGCCGCTTCGCAGCAGTTGATGCTGGTTTTCCGGGACTGTCGCACGACGTTGCTCGCCACGCTGCGGTCGATCCGCGTGAGCGCCGTCTGCTGGCTTTTCGGTGCGGAACTCGCGCTTTACGGCCTGTGCGCGCTGGCTGGCTTGCTCGGGTACGTGCCCGCCCTGCTGGTGTGGCGCACTACCGGTGCGGACCTGACGATTCCGTTGCTGGCCGTCGCTGTGCTGGCCTTCCCGGCCGCCTACGCCGCGGTCTCCGCCGCGATCGTCGCCGCCCCGCTCCCGGCTTCCGCGCGGGAGCGGGGCTCGGTGGTCGCTTCGATGCGGGAACGCCGGATATTCTTGCCCCTCTACGGATTGTTCGCGGTCCGGGTGATTCTGGAAACGTTGCTGCTGGGCGTGGCACCGCTGGTGTTTCTCGATGTCGTCCACAGCAAGCCGCTTGCGACGCTCGCGGTCGGCGCGGGGGTGTTGGTGCCGTCGTTGTTGCTGCGGGGGAGTTGCTACGCGTTGATGCTGTACGCACTGCGTCCGGTTCCGGTGGTAGAGCGGGTTTTCGGGCCTTACTTCGCCGATTCCGAGCCGGTCGGGGCGAGATAGCCGGGGGCGGAGAAGGCGGTGCGGACCGCGTCGAGCACCGCGTCGAAGGCCGCCGAGGTCGGGTCGATCAGCTCGAAATGCCCAGTGCCCGGCAGGATCATCAGCCGCGCGTCACCGCCTTGGGCCAGTGCGGCGGCGTGGAACCGGACGCTCTGGCTCACCGGCACCCGGTCGTCCTGGTCGCCGTGGACCAGGACGCACCGCGCGGCCGACGGCACGAGCCGGATCGGGTCGGCGAGGCGGTAGCGGGCGGAAAGACCGTCCGGCGGACCGCCGAGGAGGCGGTGCACCGCGCCGTCGTCGAGGTTGCGCCGGTGGCCGTCGACCAGATCGCAGACGCCCGCCAGGGACACCACTCCCTTGACTTCCGTCCGGTTCCCCGGCACGCCCGGTCCGCCGTCGGGCAACTGATCCCGCAATGCCGTCCAGAGCGCGAGATGCCCGCCTGCGGAATGCCCGACCAGCACCGTTGTCTCGCGCCGCGACCCGACGAGCCGGGGAAGCGCATCGACCGCGGCCGCGACATCGGTGAACGTGCCCGGCCAGCCGCCCGCGTGCTGCCCGACACGGTGGTATTCGACCGCGACCGTCGTGTAGCCCTGATCCGCGAGCGCCGCGCAGAACGGCCGGATATGCGAACGGTCGTATTCCGCGGCCCAAAATCCGCCGTGCACCACCACGGCGGTCTTTTCGCCGCCGTGCCACATTTCGAGCACGTGCTCGGATCCGGTGCCGTAATGCTCGATCCGGTCTGCCGGGCGGGCGCGCAGGGACAGCACGTTGGCAAGGCTCATCGGACCGGTCTCCTTGTCCCCGCGGGAATCCAGTTGCGACCTTAGCAATACGCGCGGGGGTCAGACAACAGTTCCGGTTGGTGCGAGCGTAATAGGCGGAAATGTATTTTTTTGTTCCGTAAATAGCGCGTAAAAGCCGCGAAAAAGGCCGTTGGCCGGGTCTTCCCTGGGGGGAGGAAGACCCGGCCAACGGCCGCGCGCCCGACGTCAGTGAGAATTCTTCAGGTGATCGATGATCTCCTGTGCGGTACCGCTCTCACCGAGCATCGGGAAGATCCGCTCGAGGCTGTTCCGGTGCGTTTCGGCGTTCAGGTCGGTCATCGCGTCCACCGCGAGCGTGACGTGGTAGCCGCGTTCGTGCGCCGCGCGGGCTGTGGACTCGACACCGATGCTGGTGGCGATGCCGGCCAGCACGACCTGGGTGACGCCGAGCCGGCGCAGCCGAAGGTCGAGCGACGTCCCGTAGAACGCGCCCCAGTTCGGCTTCGTCACGACGTAATCGCTGGTCTGCCGGTCCAGTTCGGGCACGAACTCGGCGAAGTCGGCTGGCAGCTCGCCGCCGCCGGCGGGAGCGTCGGTGCGGCCAGGGGCCCCGCCGTCGACGTTGACCAGCACCACCGGCAGGTCGTGCCGGTGGAAGGCGGCGAGCAGCTGGTTGCCGCGCTCGACGATCTCCGCGGCCGGGTGGACCGTGGGCAGCGCCACGATGCCCTTCTGCAGGTCGATCACGATCAGTGCGGTGGTGCGGTCCAGCGTGGTGATGGCCACGGGTTCTCTTCTCCTTGTTGTCGTACCACTGAAAAAGGTCAGGAAGTCTTGTCCGGCGCGGGTTTCCGCAGTTCGCGGTCGAACACCACGGTCAGGATGGTCGCCGCGGAGCCGACGGTGAGGATCAACGCCAGCTGGTGCAGCCCGGCATCGGTGGCTTGTTCGCCGAAGGTCAGGCTGATCAGGCTGGCCGACGCGATCGCCCCGAGGTAGGAGAAGGTGCGCAGCAGCCCGGCGGCCGAACCGGTGTGCGAAGCCGGTGCTTGCCGGTACATCGCGGCCTGATTGCTCACCGCGTTGAGCCCGTTCTGCAGCCCGAACACGAGGCTCGTCACGATCAACAGCCACAGCGGCGAATCCGCCCGCAGCAGCAACAGGCACGCGCTGGCCGCGGTCAGCGCGATCGTGCCTGCCAGCAGCGGACCCCACGCCCCGCAGCGGGCGATCAGCGCCGAACCGGCGGCGGCCACCACGAAGCACGGAACCATCAGCAGACCGGTCGTGGAGCTGGCGAAGTGCGCGCTCTGCTCCAGCCACATCGTCCAGCCGTAGAGGAAGCAGTACGTCACCAGCATGGTCACCGCGTACCGGAGATAAGTCGTGGTCAACGCCCGGTTGGTGGCCAGCATCCGCACGTCGAGGAACGGGGTGGGATTCCGCAGTTCCCACCAGACCAGCACGCCCAGCAGCATCGCGGCGCCGCCGAGCAGCCACCAGCGAGGCGCGCTCAGGTCCATCAGGAATACCAGCAGGCCGATCAGCACGACCGCGAACAGCACCATTCCGGCCGGGTCGAAACTGCGCAGCCGCGAAGTGCCGCGTTCGTTCGGTTCGTCGGCGGGCAGCCAGCGCAGAGCGCACAGCACGCTGATCGCCGCCAGCGGAAGGTTGACGACGAAGGTGGCTCGCCAGCCGCCGATCGCGATCAGCAGACCGCCCAGCGGCGGACCGACCGCCATGCTGGTCCAGCCCGCGATCGCCAGCGCGCTCAGCACCCCGCCCGGGGCGGGCGTGCGCAGCCGCTCGGATTGCCGCCGCACCATGGCCATCGCCGCCGGATACGCGGCTGAGGTGCCGATCCCGATGATCACCCGCGCAACCACCAGCAGGGACAGCGTCGGCGCGAGGAACCCGAGCAGGCCGCCGAGTCCGACCAGCGCCGAGCCGATCAGGTAGACCCGGCGCGGTCCGAACAGGTCGGCGAGCCGTCCAGCGGTGGGCTGGCCCACCGCGGTCGCCACGTACAGCGCCGAAACCAGCCACGTGGTGGCGTCGGCTCCGACCCCGAACGCCTGGCCGATGGACACCAGCGCGATCGCGATGATCGACGAGTTGACCGGGTTGAGTACGGAGCCGATCGAGGTCGCGGCAGTGAACCGGCCGCCGAACCCCGCCTGTTCCGGCGCCGGGCCCGCCCAGCGGCCGCGCGGCGGCGAAACCGTGCCCGGCATTCGTGTCACGGATCTCCCTTCGGGTCTGCCCGGGTTTCCGGGATGACTTCGACCCTGGCAGCAAGTACCGTCAGGAAGAAGACCGCAGTGTGCATGGCACCACCGTGCCTGCCAGTGAAAGGGACAGGCATCGTCCGGCAGCCACCGCACCGGCGAGCCCTGGAAGAGGAGAATCCGTGCCCACGAGCACGCCCACCCTGCTCGGCGAATTCCTGCTCGCCCGGCGCGCTCGGCTGCGCCCTGCCGACGTCGGGCTCCCCGAGGGCACCGGACTCCGCCGCACGCAAGGGCTGCGCCGGGAGGAACTCGCCACGCTCGCCGGGCTCAGCGTCCAGTACTACATCCGGCTGGAGCAAGGCCGCGAAACCAATCCGAGCGGCGTCGTCCTCGACGGGATCGCTCATGCGCTGCGGCTCAACCGGGAGGAGCACGCGCACCTCTACGCGCTGGCCAACCACACCGCGCAACGCGTGCTGTCACCGGGAAATCCGTCCGAACGCGAGGTGCGGCCGGGCATTCTCCGGCTCCTCGAGACGGTGCGCCCGTGGCCCGCGCATCTGCTGAGCCGCACCAGCGACATCCTCGCCGCGAATCCGGAAGCGCTCGCGCTGTTCCCGGGATTGACGGACTGGCCTGCCGAACGCCGCAATACGATCCGGTACCTGTTCCGGCATCCGGCCGCGCGGGAGCTCTACGTCGATTGGGAGGAAGCCGCGGTCAGCACCGCCGCGCAGCTGCGCTCGCTGCTCGCCGACGCGCCCGAGGCTCCGGACCTGGCCGCGCTGGTCGAGGAACTTTCCCGGGAAAGCACGGAATTCTGCCGGCTGTGGCAGCGCTACGATGTCCGCAGCCGGCGCAGCGCCCAAGCCCGGCTGCGGCATCCGGACCTCGGCGAGGTCACGTTCGACTACGAGGTGCTGCGGCTGGGCCCCGGCGGCCAGCGGATGACGATCTACCAGGCCGAACCGGGCAGCGCGGACCACGAGGCGCTGCGGAGGCTCGCGGAGATGGCCTCCCGTGCGGGTGCCGGCGGCGGCTGAGACCGCCGGAACCCGCACGGGAGACGCTACGGCTGTCGCGGAGATCGTCCGCTAGACCCCGTCGACCGCGGCGGCGTCGAACGGGGTCACGGGCGTCGGGTTGCCGAACTGGCCGCGGGTCACGACCGTCTGCCCGCCGTAGCGGATCACCGAACTGGGAATCCGAAGGTCGTCGCTGGTGAACGAGACCTCCGGGGAGGCGACACCGGCGTCGCCGCTGAGTCCGGCCCGCACCACCGTGTTGCGGTAGTTCTGGGCGATCCACATCTTGTCGCCGGCGATGGTCAGGCCGTCGCCGTCGACAAACTTCGCGCTGCTCTGCACGACGCTGACCGAACGCGTCGCCAGGCAGATCCGGAACAATTGCCCGGTGGTGGAGTTGACTGTCACCAGATTTCCGCGGTACACGCCGATGCCGTTGAGGTTCAGCTGTTTCGTCGTGCCGTAGTCCGCGGGCGTGCCGCGCAGGGAAAGCCACTGCGGCAGGGGCGCGCCGTTCGCCGCGCCGGCCAGGTCGTCCGGGGCGACCCGGTACACCACCGGCAGATACGAATCGGTGATGTACGCGCTGCCGTCCGGGCCGAAGGCCAGGTCGTTGAGCAGGCCGTCGGTGTGGCCGCTGGTGAATGCCGCGATCCGGGCTCCGGTTTTGGCGTCGTAGACGTCGACGATGCCAGTGGGTCCGCCCAGCACCCACAGTCGGCCGGCGCCGTCGACCTTGACCCCGGTCGCGTTCGCCCTGCCGTCGGCGCCGCCGGGAATGAACACCTGCGCCTGCCCGGAACCGACGGCGCGGCGGTCGACTTCGCCGTTGGTGTAGCTGGAAACGTAGATGTCGCCGGTGGCCGGGTCCGCGGTCAGTGACTCGGGAGCGACATTGCCTGCCGGAAGGGTGAACAGCGGCGTCACCGGACCGGCCGCGTCCGCCGTCCCCGCGGTCAGCGCCAACGCCGCGCAGGCGGCCAGCAACGCGATGCCGCGGCGGCCGGTCCTGCCCGGCGGCCGCGATTCGGTAAAGAACATGGTCGTCCATTCTTTCGTCCATCCGCGCGCGATTTTTCGCGCGCGGAACCCCAGTGCTGAAAAATGCTTCCCCAGGAAAAACAGCCGAAATCGGTTCCGGCGGTCAGACCACGGTCCAGCCGCCGTCGACGACGAGGCTCGTGCCGTAGACGAACCTGGCCTCGTCACTGGCCAGGAACAGCACCGTGTCGGCGATCTCGTCCGGCTGGGCGTGCCGGCCGGCCGGCACGCTCCGGACGGTTTCCAGAATCGGCAGATCGGCCTGCGCCAGCAAGGGTTTGGTCATTTCGGTCTCGACCGCGCCGGGCAGCACCGCATTGGCCCGCACGCCGTGTTTGCCGTATTCGAGGGCGAGTTGCCGGGTGAATCCGATGACGCCGTGCTTCGACGCGGTGTAGGCGACCCCGCCGCCGCCGGCCACGAGGCCGGAGATCGAGGACGTGTTCACCACCGCCCCGCCGCCGTCGACGAGCGCGTCGAGCAGCGCCTGGGTGACGAGGAACATCCCCTTCAGGTTCACGTTCAGGACGCGGTCCCAGGCTTCCTCGGTGGTGTCGCGCAGGGTGGTGTAGTAATCGAAGATCCCCGCGTTGTTGACCAGGACGTCCACCGTGCCGAATTGCGCGATCACCTCGTCGGCGGCCGCCCGCACCGAGGCCGCCGAGGACACGTCGACCGCGAACGCGGCGGCCCGGAAGCCGCGGTCTGCCAACGTTTTCGCCGTCAGACCCGCGCGGTCGGCATTGACGTCCCACGCGGCGACGACGGCGCCTTCGGCGGCGAATCGTTCCGCGGTCGCCCGCCCGATTCCCGATCCCGCCCCGGTGATCACCGCGACTTTTCGGTCGAGGCGGTCTCCCATCGCCTTCTCCTTTCCCGAGCCCGCCGCCGGCGTCACTGGATGGTGAATCCGCCGTCGACCGGCATCGCTACGCCGGTGACGTAGGAGGCACGGTCGCTGCACAGCCACGCGACCGCCTCGGCGGCTTCCTCCGGCTGCGCGGTCCGGGGCAGCGGGGTCAACTGGTGCAGCGTCTCCTCCATGCCAGGGTTCTTCGTGAACCAGTCGGCGACCTGTTCGCTGTGCGTCGCGCCCGGTGCGATGGCGTTCACCCGGATCCGCTCGCGCCCGTATTCCGCGGCAGCCGCCCGGGTCAGGCCGATGACGGCGTGTTTCGCGGCGATGTACGGCGCGGACACGGGCGACGCGACGAGCCCGCCGACGCTGCTGGTGTTGACGATCGCACCTCCGTTCTCGTTCGTCAGCATCGTGGTGATCTCCGGACGGAGGCAGTTGAAGACACCACGCAGGTTGGTGTCGACGAGGTAGTCGTAAACGTCGTCGTCCATCAGGTGCAACGGGTCGCGCCCGATGCCGTGGCCTGCGTTGTTGAAGGCCGCGTCGAGCCGGCCGAACCGCTCGACGGCGAGGTCCACCGCGGCCGCGCATTCTTCGGCGACGCGCACGTCCGCGACCGCGAACTCCGCTTCCGCGCCGCTGTCCCGCAGTTCCTCGGTCAGTGCCTCCAGCCGTTCCTTGCGCCGCGCCACCAGGACGACCTTGGCTCCTTCCCGCGCGAAGACCTTCGCCGCAGCGGCGCCGATGCCGCTGCTCGCGCCAGTGATCAGCGCGACCTTGCCTGCAAGCAGTCCCGGATTGCTCATCGTGTTTCCCTTTCGGTCGGTTCTCCGATTCCGCCGGGTTTCGCTTTCCACGAAATAACCCCGGCGCCCCAGGTCAGGCCCGCGCCGAAAGTGGCGAGGCCGAGGATTCCGCCCGCGGGCGCCAGACGCTGCCCGGCGGCCTGCGCCAGCGCGAGCGGGATCGATGCGGACGACGTGTTCGCGACCCGGTCGACATTCAGAAAGACCTTGTGCTCAGGCACTTCCAGCCGCCGGGCTACCGCCTGCACGATCCGCGCGTTGGCCTGATGCGCGACGAAGAGCGCGAGATCGCCGGCGGACAGCCCGGAGGTTTTCAGCACCAGCCGGGTGTGCCCGGTCATCGCCTCGACGGCGTGCTCGTAAATGTCCCGGCCGCGCATCCGCAGCAGGCCGTCGCTCCGGCTGACGTACAGCAGGTCGATCTTCGTCCCGTCCGAGCCCAGTGCGAAAACCGGCCGCATCGCGCCGGGTGCGCGCGACACCACCACTGCGCCCGCGCCGTCGCCCAGCAGCACGGCCGTGCTCCGGTCGGAGAGGTCGGTGATGCGCGAAAGCGCCTCGGCCCCGCACACCAGGACGTGCTCGGCGCGCCCGGACTCGATGAGCGCGATCCCTTGGTCCAGCGCGTAAAGAAAGCCGGAGCAGCCGGCGCTGACGTCGAACGCGGCCGGATAGTCGAGGCCGAGCCGGGTGGCCACCTCGACCGCGACACCCGGGCTGATCCGGTCCGCGGTGGACGTGGCCACGATGACGTGCCGGATCGCCTGCGGCGCCACCGCCGCGTCGGCCAGCGCGGCGCGGCAGGCCCGCTCCGCGAGGTCCGCGAGGTTCTCGTCGTCCTCCAGCCAGTACCGCTGCCGGATGCCGGTGCGCTGCACGATCCATTCGTCTGACGTGTCCAGGTGCGTGAAGTCGTCGTTGCCGACAACCCGGCGCGGCAGCGCCGATCCGGCACCGGCCAGCGTGACCGTCATCCGAGCCCGGCCTTCTGGTAGATCACCGCGAGCGCCGCGCGGAGATTCTCGGCGTCTTCGAGGTCGCCGGGGCGCACGTCGATGCCGAACTCGGTCTTGACTGACAGGCCCATGTCGGTCACGTTCAGCGAATCCAGCCCCAGCTCGTCGAAGGACACGTCCGGGCCGATCCGCTCCCGGGCCGCGCCCTGCGCCGCCAGCGCGTCGATCACGAAGGTCTCCAGCGCCTCGCGGGTCACCGCAGAGCTGCTCACCACACCACTCTCCTTGGGTTCGTTTTCCGTGCGGACAACCGATTCAGACTGAGAACACGATCTTGCCGAACACGTCTCCCTCCGCCATCGCCTGGAATCCGGCCGCCGCCCGCGACAGCGGCAGCACCCGGTCGACCGCGGGCGCGAGCCGGTGCTCCGCGCAGAACCGCAGAAGCCCGGCCAGGTGTTCGCGGGTGCCGAGCGTGCATCCGGTGATGGTGAGCTGCCGGTAGAACACGTGCGTCAGGTCGATGCGCGGAGTCGCCCCGGTGGTCGCGCCGCACACCACGATGTGGCCGCCGGACCGGACGCTCCGGAGCGAATGCGCCAGCGTCGCTTCGCCGACGGTCTCCATCACCGCGTCGACCCGGCGCGGCAGGCGGGTACCGGGCGGGAAGGACGCGTCCGCGCCGAGCCGCTCGGCCCGCCGCCGCCGTTCTTCGGTACTGCCGGTCACCCAGACCTGCAACCCGCCGGCGGCGGCGAGCGCGACGAGTGCCGTCGACACCCCGCCACCCGCGCCCTGCACCAGCACCGTGTCGCCGGGTTTCAGCGGTACCTGTTCGAAAAGCATCCGGTACGCGGTCAGCCACGATCCCGGCAGGCAGGCGGCTTCCTCGAAGGAAAGCCACGCCGGTTTGGGCAGCAGGTTCTGGACCGGGACGGCGACCCGTTCGGCGAACGTGCCGTCGTATTGCTCGCTCAGCACGGTGCGGTCCGGATCCAGCGTTTCGTCGCCCCGGTACGCCGGGTTCCCGATCACCGAATGCACGAGGACCGGTTCGCCGTTCTCGTCGACACCGGCGGCGTCCGAGCCGAGCACCACCGGCAGCCGCTGGTGCGGCGGCACCACTCCGCGCAACGTCCACAGGTCGTGGCGGTTCAGCGAAGCCGCGCGAACGGTCACCGTCGTCCAGCCTTCGCCGGGGGAGGGGTCCGGCCACTCTCCGGCGCGCAGCTGGCCGAGCGGGTCGGCGGCGTCGGCGCCCGCCGCGGAGATCGCGAACACCGCTAGCCCCGGGCCGTGTAGTGGCGCAGGCACATCGAGCCCCACAGGAACCCGGCGCCGATGCCCGCCATAATCAGCACGTCGCCATGTTCCGCGGGACCGTTCAGCGTCTCGTGCAGGACGGTGAACATGCTCGCCGCGGCGGTGTTCCCGAAGCGCCGGACGGTGGTGGGAGCGCGCTCGGCGGGCACGCCGAGGCTCGCCATCGCCTCGGTGATGATGTTGAGATTGGCTTGGTGCAGCAGGTAATAGCCGACCTCGTCGAGGCCGATCCCGGCCCGCGCCGCGGTTTCGCGGATGCTGCGGGGCAGCCGGTCGGTCGCCATGGTCCAGACCGCTTTGCCGTTCATCTTCAGGTACTGGTCGCGCCGCTGCAGGGTTTCCGGGCTGGTCGGCGTCCTCGAGCCGCCCGCCGGGATCTCGACCTCGTAGGACAGTTCGGAATCGGTGTGCCAGGACAGGATTCCGAAGCCTTCCGCGGTGGGCGAAAGCAGCGCGGCGCCCGCGGCGTCGCCGAGGAACACCCGGGTGCCGCGGTCCTGCGGGTCGGTCGCCCGCGAACCGGCGTCGGCTCCGATCACCAGCACATGCCGGTACGAGGTGTTCTGCAGCAGGTGCGCAGCCACCACCAGCGCGTAGATCCCGCCGGCGCACGCGGCCTGGGTGAGGTCGAGCGGGACCGCGCGGTGCGCGCCCAGGCGTTCCTTGACCATCAGCGCGGTGGAAGGCAGCGGCTGGTCCGGCGTGAACGTGGTGACGATGATCGCGTCCAGTTCGGCCGCGGCGACGCCGCCCCGGCGCAGTGCCTCGCGTGCGGCCGCCACGCTCATGTCCGATGTGGACAGCCCCGTCGCGAGGTACCGCCGTTCCTCGATCCCGGTGCGGGACCGGATCCATGCGTCGGAAGTGTCGAGCGTGCGGGTGAGTTCGGTGTTGGTCACCACCCGCGGCGGCACGCACAGCCCGGTCGATACGACGCCGACCGGCAGGCGCAAGCCCGCCGCCGCGTTGCGCCCGCGGGCGGCCTCGGTGGCCGGATCGCTGACCGGGGACACGATTCCTGACGTCATTTGCCATCTCCGTTGCGGGGCCGGGTGGTGAACTCGGCGAAGCCGGGCGCGTCGAGGCGCAGCTGCGCGTGGATGTCGGCACCGAGACCGTGGTGCCCCACCGCGCCGCCGTAATTCTGCTGGTAGCTCATCCACAGCACGACGAAATTGACCAGCCGGTCCGCGCTGTTCGGCGCGTCTGTGGCCGGGAACGGGTCGGGCAGCACGGCGCGGTAGCGCCCGTTGCCCTCCTCGTCGGCGACGAACACATTCGGCACTCCCAGCGGGCTGGGGTGGGCCGGGCCGTCCGGATCCAGGTCCCGGCGGCGGATCGCCATCACGGTGTACAGGCTCTCCGGGATCAGCCCGGAGAACTCGCCGCGGAACTCCGCCGCCGTGCTGTCCTCGGCCAGCGTGACGGTCAGTGTGCCGCGGGCCTTGACCCACTGCCCGAGCGTGACCGGCGCGGTCACCTTCGGACCGTCTTCCGGCTGCAGATCCGGAATCGGGGCCTGGTGGAACGGATAGCTCGGACGCGTCACCGAGAACGGCTCCGGCTGCTGTTGCGGCGCCATCACCGCGGTGTAGTTGGAGCAGGGCAGCGGCAGCGGCAGCGTGGCGAGCACCATCGCCTCGTCCTCGGTGGAAAGCTTCTCGGGCAGTTCGCGGACGATCCGGTAGGGGAGGGTGCTCCCGAACTGCGGGAGCGGGCTGTCCGCCGCGACGATCGCGCGTCCGGGCACCGCCGCGACGGTGCCGTCCGGCTGCGCGCGGGTGATCGTGCCGATGACGACGAAGTCTCCGTCGGTGTTCATCACCTCGCTCGGCGGGTACAGCGGGCCCTGGGTGGTCATGCTCAGCCGGTAGACCGCGGACCGGGACGGCTCGGTCATCGGGACTGCTCGCCTTCCGCGGGAACCCGCCGGTAGATCCGGGTGTAGAGGCCTTCGTCGGTGACGAAACGGGGATGCGCCTGGCGGGCGATCTCGGCGTACCGCTCCGAGGCGAACGTCGGCAGGTACTCCTCCGGAGGGCAGGAAAACCCGGCGACGAACAGCACGCCCGGCTCGGTGCTCACCAGCGAGTGGTAGGCCAGGAAGGCTTCGATCTTCGGGGACTTGCGGACCTCGGCGAAGATCGTGTCCTCGCGCCAGGCCAGGTATTCCTCGTGCACCGGCGGTTTCACCTCGACGTGCCGCAGTTGCACGTACGGGCTTTCCGGGAGGTCGCCGCCGACCGGCTTCGGCGCGGCGACGAACTCCAGCACCTGGGTGCGGAAGTCCCCGGTCTGCAGCGGTGCGAGCGGCTTGCGCAGTTCACGCAGCCGGGCCAGCGGCACGGCGAGCGCGGACGCGTCGGCCACCGGGGTCAGTTCGAGGATCGCCGGGTGCTCGATGCCCTCGTAGAGGGTGCCGGAACCATTGTCCCGCAACACTTTGACCGCGTCTGCCGCCGACTGCCCGGCCACCGGGATCTCGGTGGCCAGGAGCAACGATGAAGTCATGAAGGTTCCCTTTCCGGGTATCGGGGTTCGAGCCGCGCTCACCAAGAGACCGGCAGCTCGTGCACGCCGTAGATGAGCATTTCGTGCTGATAGCGGACTTCTTCCGGGGCGACGGCCAGCCGCAGGGCGGGGATCCGCCGGTAGAGCGTGCCGTAGACGACCTGCAGCTCCACCCGGGCCAGCGACTGGCCGAGGCACTGGTGCGGCCCGTAACCGAACGCGAGGTGGTGGCGCGCCTTCTGGTGCGGGTCGATTTCGTCCGGCGCGGCGAAGTGCCGGGGATCGCGGTTGGCGGCGGCGTTCGCGACGATCACGCCTTCGCCTGCGCGGATCAGCTGCCCGCCCACCTCGATGTCGGCGACCGCTACCCGCCTTCTGCCGGACTGGGTGATGGTGAGGTACCGCAGCATTTCCTCGGCGGCGTTGGCGAGGAACGCCGGGTCGTCGCTGTCGCGGATCTCGGCCAGCCGCTCCGGATGGGCCAGCAGCGCCGCGGTGCCGAGGCCGATCATGTCCGCGGTGGTCTCGTGGCCGGCGATGAGCAGCAGCATGCTGGTGTCCACGACCTGCACCGAAGTCATCCGCCCGGTCTGGACCTGGTCGCGCACGAGCCGGCTGATCAGGTCGTCGCCCGGCGTCGCTTCCTTGGCGGCCACCAGGTCGCGCAGGAACCCGCGCAGCTCCTCCCTGGCGTTGTTGATGCCTTCCCGGCTCAGCGTCTTGTCCAGCATGGCGGCCGAGCGGTCCTGGAAGAACGCGGAGTCCTCGAACGGGACGCCGAGCAGTTCGCAGATCACCAGCGAGGAAACCGGCAGCGCGAACCGGCTCACCAGGTCGGCGGGCGGGCCCTGGGACAGCAGAGCGTCGATGGCGTCGTCCACGATCTGCTGCACGCGCGGCCGCAGCTGCTCCGCCCGGCGCCGGGTGAACTCGCGCATGAGCACCCGGCGCTGTTCCAGATGTTCGGCGCCGTCCATGTTGATGAAGCTGCGCCAGGTCGAGGCCAGCTGCGCGGGCCCGGTCGTCGGGTAGCCGGGCAGCCGGAAGTTCGAGCTGAACCGCGCGTCGCCGAGCACCGTGCGGCAGTCCTGGTACCGGGTGATCAGCCAGTGCCGGGAGCCGTCCCAGTTGCGCACCTGCTGGACGGGTCGGGTCTCGCGGATCCCGGCAAGCTCGTCCGGTGGGTCGAACGGGCAGCCGGGGCGGCGGGACATCGGGAATTTCGGCGGTCCCGCGCCTTCCGTCGTCGTCATGGTCCTCCTCTTCGCAGCGGGGTCAGCGGGCCGGGTCTGGCGCCGGGGAGTTCTTGAGGGCGTGCCGCAGGGCGCGTTCGGCCCCGCGGTGCTCCTTGCGCTCCAGCGACTGTGCGGACAAGGCGGTGCCGACCGTCCGCACCGCCGCGATGTGCAGCCCTGCTTGCCGGAACTCGGTCCGCACGTCGAAGACCGGCCGGCCGAGGTCGCTGGTCCCGGCGGTCACCGCAGTGCGCAGCCGGGTTTCCAGGGGATAAAGGAAGTTGCGGAAAGCGGTCTCCATCTTGTCGAACAGATGAATTTCGTCTTCCCGCGGGTAATAGCGCTCGCACACCGCGAGATACATCTGCCGCGCGGCCTCCAGCACGATCATTCCCTGGACGTGCACGCCCATATGGTCGAGCTGGAACTCCTGGTCGTTGTGCAACCGCAGCGCTGCCTCGAATTCGTGCTCGCCCACCTGTTCCAGCCCGGCGACCAGAATGTTGTGCCGATTGTGCTTATGGGTTTCCGAACGGTCGCTGAGCGGGCCGTGCCTCAACGGGTGCGTCTCGAATTCACTCAGAATTTCCCGGCGCGCCAGCGCGGCCCGGATCCGGTCCCAGTCGGATTCTGTCACGCCCTGGCCGCCGACGAGCTTCACCGCGCCGGACATACCGCCGCCGTGCACCTTCTCGATCAATTGTGAAACCGTCACAGCTCCGGTATTCGCGGCGAATTTCGCAAAGCGATCGCCGACCACGACGAACGCAGTCATCCCCACCTCCACGGGGCCGGTTTCCTTGCTGAAGAATTCGATGCGAGATTCAGTGCGCGGCGTTTTCCCGCGCGCCGGATTGCCGCGGCGCGGGGTCCGCGGGCAGCACAGGCCAGCCCTGGGCGGCCAGCACCGGGTCGTTTCCGACCGCGACCGGATTGCCCACCGCGGCCAGCATTTCGAGGTCGCTGGCGTGGTCGCCGTACGCGAAGCAATCGCGCGGATCCAGGTCCGCGGCGGTGAGCTCCGCCGTCACCGCGTCCCGCTTGGCCGCGCCGATCATCGACCGCCGGACCTCGCCGGTGTACCGGCCGTCTTTCGAGGTCAACGGCTCAGAGCACAGCACGAGGTCGGCACCCAGATCCTCCGCGAGCGGCGTCAGGCAGGCCGCGAAGGAGCCGGACACCAGCACGATCCGGTGCCCGGCACGGCGATGCCTCTCCAGCGCCGCCAGCGCGGCCCCGACGAACGCCTCCGGCCCCTCCCGGTACGTCGCATACCAGTCCCGGCCCGCGGCCTGCACCTCAGCGGCAACGGCCCCGGTGAAATAGCGGTAGTAAAGCCGGTTCCCTTCCTCCCGCGGCCGGCCGGAGGCAGCGATCTGCCCCAATTCGCCGGCACGCCGGGCATACCCGCTCCCGTCGTCGCCATGGCGTGCCATCCAGTAGCGAAGGAAAGCGAACATGCTTTTGCCGGTGATCACTGTTTCGTCGACATCGAAAAAAGCAGCATGCCGGACCGTCGCCCGGCTTTTCACTTCATTCACCGTACCCCCAGTGCGGCACGGGCGCAGTTGCCGGATGCGCCCGTGCCGCGTCGTCATGGTGCCGCTGATGTTCAGTCATTCCCGATAAATGCGTCGCCCGCGCGGTTCCCGCGCCGCGATGCCCGGGAACGGTCCGCTTTCGCGCGGAAACCGCCAATCGGAGACCGGATCCGGACGCTGAAGCTCGGTTCCCCAGATGGCGCAATAATGCCCGTCCGGTCTCCTTCTTGCATGCTACAGGCGCAGCCGGTGAATTCGCTGCGCCATTTCGGTGATCCGAATCACGAGCCCGGCAGAACCCGAGAAAAATCTCGAAACGGACAAAAGGTCGATCGTAATGATCGCAATCCAATGGAAATTGTTTTTCTCGAATCGAGTGGACGGAAAGCCCCGTCGAGTGCGATAGCCGCACTCGACGCGCGATCCGGCTCCGAGATCCGCAAAGAGGGAGCGGGGCGAACGCGGCCAAGTTTGGGGCAGATGCATTCCCGTCGCCGCGAGCACGCGGCGGGTTCCTGCGGCCCCGTGGTCCGTGCCAAGTCCACAGCGGGCCGCAAGACGACGGGACGCGGGCGCGTGTGCTTCTGGCGATCCGGTGCCGGAGGAGGTGAACGTGGCAACCTCGGCGAGGCGCTTCCCGCATCTTGAAACCCTTGCGGATCTTCTCGGCGAGAGGCCAATGCCTTGCGTGCGTCCTGATGCGGCAACGGGTTCGGGGACATGAACGGGAACAACCGCGGGCACCGGTCGGATGTCGCGCTGTGCCGGGTTCCTTGAGAGACGGAGGATCCGGGGCGGCCCATTGCGATCCGCCGGTTCTCCGGCAAGAAACTGCGACCTGGCGGCGATGAACCAGGTGTCTCGGCTGCCGGCGACGAGTACGTTGACCGGGTGGCTGTCGTCGACCCGCGCGCCGCGCCCGTGGCGGCGTTCCGGATCTGCCCGGTGGTTCGACGAGAAACCGATCCGGCCGGAGTCCTGCATCGCAGTGACGAGACTGTCGGGACTGCATGCCGTCCGGGAGGAGGGTGGATTCGGCGCCGCAGGTGGCCGGCGCGCCAGCAGTCAAAGGTCTTCGTTCCCGATCCTGTCCGAAAATCTGCGCCAGTTGGCCGCGGCGGCCGGCAGTTCGCGAGGATCTCCGGTTCTGCGACCGCCGATGACTCCATGTCCGCGACCATGGTCTGCTGGCTGTCCTGCGCGTCGCGGATGCCATTGTCGGCCAGTTCGCTCAACGGCCCGGGCGTTGCCCTTTGTCTCGCGCGGATCCGCGGCGAGCACCCCGAAATCTCGTCTGGCGACGCGCCGTGGGACAAATGCCAGGCTCTCCGTGGCCGCCGACGGGCGGGCCGACTCCGCAAAGGCCCCTTGGCCATCCGCTGCCCCGCGGGCGGATCGCACCGCCTTCGGGGCGGCGGATTCTCTTCTGATCAGCCCCGCGGCTAACCCGGTCGGCCGCCGCGCGCGAAGGCTGCACTGCTTGTCCTCGCGCGCGGGGCCTTGTTCTCATCGGCAACTCGCATTATTCCTTTCGATCTGTTCCGTACGCTGGCGAACGGGCGCTTAGTTACGATCAATTTCTCTCAGGGGCACGGTTCCTGGCGTGCCGGTCCGGCCTGGGATGCGGGCTCGCGGACGTCGTGCTGACAGGCCGCAACTCGGGCGGAACGGTGATCGCACGGGCTGTCGAGGACAACCCGGAGCGGCTGCGCCGTCGAGTCTTCCGGAACGCGTTCGTGCCGCGGCCGGGCACCGGGTCGAGGACGATCTCCCGCCGCGCCACCGCGAGTGGTCCGTGCAGCCGGTCCGCCGACACCGGAACGGCATTCCCCGGCCACCTCGGGCAAGCGAATCGCTCCGCTCACGCCCGCGCTGTCGCCGATCCCGGTCGGCCCGCCGTTTGCGCGGGCGAGAAGGCGGGAACGGAGAGGATTCCTCGCCCTATTAGCCGGGTCTGTGCTTTTTCCGGTCTTTGACCGAGATCGTTTTCCTGAATAGTGCGCAAGCGAAACGCAACCGGCCGGCCGGTCGAGTGGCAGTTCCGAGGGGCGTGGCGCGGTCATGCTGCCATGTTGTTTGCTGCTGCTCAGCTTTGCGGAAGATGAAGTTCGATGCGCTCAATGCCGGGGAATTCGCACTACTGCCCGCAGTGTTGCGCCCGGAATGTCAGCCTGTGGCCATCGGTGCTGGTGATCGTTTCCGCATCGATCGGCGGGTCCGCCCGGTGGTCCGTTCGTTCCTGATGTTCCGTCCTTCGGCGCAGCGATCGCATCCGCCTGCTGTGCGCACCGCGCGCGGAACGGCGAAACGGACGCAAAAATTGTCAAGAAACGCAGAAGGTCGCGGCCCGAAAGGAGCAGTACGGCGCTCGGCTGACGCGGACGCCGCCTTGACACTCGGACAAGATGACATCTAGACTACATTTTCGTTAATTGTGCACTACTGGGGCAATAAAAATCTGGGGAGCACCTTGCCGTGATTCGGCGCGCTGCCGGAACTTGGCAGTTTTCTGGCGGCAGGTGCGCAAAACGGACAGAGGGGGATCCGTTGGTCGAGTTTTTGGCAACGCCTCGCGATGCCGCGGACGCCAGAGCCGAAGTCGACAGCTTCGGCGCGTCTCGCGTCCCGCTCGCCGGAGCGCTTCGCGCCTTCCTCGTCGCCGACGATGAGGACCCGGACCCGCACGAGGCGCGCGACGAACTCGCTGCCTTGGTCAGGAAGCACGTCGAGCTTGGCCAGGGAGTTCTCGTCCTGACTGGCTTCCCCCTCGACGACGAGAGGAACAAGACCGCGCTGGTGCGGTTCACGAGCCTGCTCGGCGAACCGCTCCCGCAGGACGGGGAGGGCAACCTGGTCCGCGAGGTGCGGGATCGCGGAACGGCGATCGGCGAAGGCGCGCGGGCGCGATACTCGGACTCCCGGTTCGGCGGCAGCCTGCACACGGACGGCGCGGAGGCTCCGCTCCCGGCGCCCGAGTTCTTCACTCTCCTGTGCGTCCGGCAATCCGTGCGGGGCGGAGCCCTGGAGTTCGTGCACATTCGCGATCTGGAAGCCGCCCTCGCCGCCAGCGGCGACGCGACCGCGGCGCTGCGCGAGCCATTCCATTTCGACCGCAGGGGCGACCAGGCTCCGGGCGAACCGCCGACCACCCTGAAGCCGGTGTTGTTCACTCAGCACGGAAAGCCGGCGATCAGCTATCTCCGCGGTTACATCGAGCGGGGGCACGAACACCCCGGAATCCCGCCGTTGACCGAGCGGCAGCGCACCGCGCTGGACGAGCTGGACCGGATTGTCGCCGCCGGCGGCCTCACGAGGGCAGGCAAGCTGCGCGAAGGCGAACTCGCCCTGTTCGACAATCTCTCCCTGCTGCACGGGCGCACCGAATTCCAGGACGAACCCGACCGCACGCGGCTGCTGCTGCGCACTTGGGTCCGCGGGCGCTCCGCCGTGTGCGGATGAGTCCCGATATCCGGGCGGCCGCGCGACGCATCAGCAGCGTGGTTGTCGCTCCGAACTGCCTGCGTGGCCATGCCACGTCCGTCCAGGTCGCCGACGCGCTCGCCGTCGGCGTCCGGCGCGCGCTTCCGCATGCCAGGGTGACTGTGCTGCCGCTGGCAGACGGAGGCGACGGCACGCTGGCCGTGCTGCACGAGGTCCTCGGCGGCCGGTTGATGCCTGTCACCGCCCAGGACGTCTTGGGTCGCGGACAGCGGACTTCCTGGCTGGGACTGGACTCCGGCACCGCGGTCGTGGAGACCGCGTCGATCTGCGGGCTCGGCGGAACGAACCCACGGCATCTCCGTCCGCTCACGGCGAGTTCGGCGGGGGTCGGCACGGTGATCGCGCACGCGATCGCCAAGGGAGCGAAAGTCCTTCTGCTCGCCCTTGGCGGCACGGCTGTTGTCGACGGCGGAGCGGGCGCGCTGCACGCGCTCGGCGCGCGGTTCCTCGACTCGTCGGGCAAGCGTGTCGTCCCCGTTCCCTCGACGCTGCGCGAAGTAGCGCGGATCGACCTGGCCCCAGCCCGGCGGCTCCTCGACGGCGTGACCCTGCGCCTGCTGCCGGACGTCCGTCCCTCGCTGGCGGAGAACCTCGCGTTTTTCGGGGCGCAGAAGGGCATGACCGAACAGGACCGGCCGATCGCGGCGGGCGCGCTGAGCCAGTTCACCAGCCTGCTCGCGGCGGCAGGCGACGAAGCCGCCCCGGCCCGGTTCCGCCGCGGCTGGTTCGGGGCGGGCGGCGGGATCGGGTTCGGACTGGCCGCGGCGGCGGAGGCGGAGGCGAAACCCGGGGCGGAGGCACTTCTCGAGATGGTGGACAGAACAGGCGCGGTGGGGTCGGCGGATTTCGCTGTCACCGCGGAAGGAAAAGTGGACGAGAGCACCTGGCGGGGCAAGCTTCCGGGTACTGTCGCCGCCCGGCGCGCCGCGGACGGGCTCCCCACCGGCGTAGTGGCGATCCGGTTCGCAGGGCGCTCCCCGGATCCGCTCATCAGCCACTACCCGGTCGCCGATCCGCCGCCCGCGTCGCCGTTGACCGGCGCTGAGCTGTGGAGCGGACTGGCCGACGCGGCGGCACGCGCGTGCACGCCGTCCGCGGCGGTGATGCCGTCATGATCGTCGGAGCCGCTGAACTGCGCGCGTTCGCCGCGACCGCGTTGCGGGCGGCGGGTGCGTCCGGTCCCGATGCCGACCTGACCGCGGAGGTGCTGGTCGCTGCCGATCTGTCCGGTGTGGACAGTCACGGCGTCGCCCGGCTGCGCCGCTACGTCGAGGGATTGCGGGAAGGCGCGATCGACGGTCTCGCGTCGCCGGAGGTCGTGCGCGACCACGGCGCGGTCGCCGTGGTCGACGCGCACAACGGGCTCGGGCAGCCCGCTTTGTGCTTCGCGATGGACCTGGCCGTCGAACGTGCTAGTGCGCAGGGAATCGCGGCAGTGGCGGTGCGCCGCTCGAACCACATCGGCATCGCGGGCTGGTACACCGAACGCGCCGCACGCGCGGGCATGTTCGCGATCGCCACCACCAACGCCACGCCGCAGGTCGCTCCGTCGGGCGCGGGCGAGCCGATGTTCGGCACCGACCCGATCAGCTACGCCGTGCCCAGCACGGACGGCCCGCTGTGTTTCGACGCGGCGACGAGCATCGTGCCGCGCGGCAAGCTCGAACGTCTTCGCCGCGAAGGCAGGCCGATGCGCCCCGGTTGGGCGGTCGGCCCGGACGGCGAATCCGCCACGGACCTCCCCGCGGTCGTTGCCGGGCTGAAGGCGCGGGCAGGATTCGCGCTCCTGCCGCTCGGCGGCCTCGGCGAGGAATACGGCGGGCACAAAGGATCCGGGCTCGCGTTGCTCGCCGAACTGCTGTGCGGCCCGTTGGCGGGCGCGCGGTGGAGCAAACACACCTACGACGAGAGCGGAGCGGGTCTCGGGCAGTTCGTGCTATGCCTCGACCTCGGAGCGCTCGGCGAACCGGACGTCGTCGCCGGCGAGGTGCACCGGCTGACCGCCGAGGTCCGCTCGGCCAGACCCGCGAAGCCGGACGTCCCGGTGCGCATGCCGGGCGACCGGCGCCGCAGGTCGGCGCGACAGCGCGCCGCCGACGGCATCCCGCTGTTGCCGCCGGTGGTGACCGACCTGGCGAAGATCGCGGCCCTCACCGGCATCAGCCCGCTCCAGGCCAAGGGCGGCGACGGATGACCGGGGTGATCGACCTGTCCTCGGGCCAGGTGATCGAGCCGCTGGCCGAACCGGCGTTGAAAGCGCTCGCCCAGACTGTCTCCGGACCGGAGGTCACCGCTTACGCGGCATCCTGCGGAGAGACGGGGCTGCGCTCCGCGGTCGCCGCGCACTACGCCCGGCGGGTCGGTTCCGACGTAGACCCCGAGCAGATCACCGTCACCGCGGGCGGGCGGCACGGGCTGTTCAGCGTCGTCACGGCTTCGGCGTCCGGCGGCGAGATCCTCGTCCCGGAACCCCGGTGGAGCCACTACCCCGAGATGCTGCGGCTCGCCGGTGCCCGGCCGGTGCGCGTGCCGGGCGATCCCGCGAACGGCTGGCTGCCGGACCCCGATCGGCTCGAAGCCGCGCGTAACGGGCGAACGAAAGCGCTCGTGGTGAACAGCCCGGTCAATCCGACGGGAGCTGTCTACGACACCGGGACCCTCGCTGCGATCCGCGCCTGGTGCGCACGGCACGGGCTGCTTCTGGTCGTCGACGACATCTACTGGGCCTACGGCGGCGAAGACGCGGGCGGGGTGCGGGCAGGCCCGTGCGAGGCCGTGGTCGGCGGTGCTTCGAAGGTGCATGCGCTGGCCGGTCTCCGGATCGGCTGGGTGTGGGCGGACGCGCCGCTGACGGCGGCGGTGCGGAACATCGTGGAGCACACCACCGGGCCGGTCAGCACCCTGGCGCAGTCCGCCGTCGCCGCGGTCCTCGACCGGCAACAGGACTCCGTGCCGGATCGGGCGCGCCGCCTGGCGGCATTGCGCGAACACGCCGTACGGGCGATGTCGGCCGTACCGGGAGTCAGCGTGATCGTCCCGCACGGCGGTATCTACCTGTGCCTCGACGCTTCGGGGCTCGCGAAGGCACGGCCGGAATGGCGTGACGACCGGGTGCTGTGCGCGGAGTTGGCCGAACACGCCGGGGTCCGCCTGCGGCCGGGATCCACCTTCGGTTTGCCGGGCCATGTCCGGCTCTGTGTCGCGGCGGCGCCTGGCCTCCTGTCGGAAGCCGCTGACCGCCTGTCGAAATTCCTGGGGACGGCTGCGAACGGAACAGCCGAAAAGAGTGAAGGGCTGCGATGACAACGGAAACTGCGAACCTGATCGAAGCACCCGGTGCGCGGGCGTCCATGCTGAGACGCGCGTTCGCCGAGAAGAAGCTTCTCCGCGTGGCAGGCGCGCACGACGGGCTCAGCGCCCGGTTGGCCGCCGAAGCCGGATTCGACGCCATCTGGGCGTCCGGACTGGAGATCTCGGCGGCGCACGGGCTTCCGGACGTCAGTCTTCTCGGCATGGCCGAATTCCTCTCCGGTGCGGCCACGATCCAACGGTCGGTGGCCGTCCCGGTGGTGGCGGACTGCGACACCGGATTCGGCGGAAACCTCAACGCTGCGTACACGATGATGTGCTACGAGGACACCGGCGTCGCCGCGGTCTGCATAGAGGACAAGGTGTTCCCGAAGCGGAACAGCTTCGTCGACGCCGGACAGCAGCTTCTCGAGGCCGAAGAGTTCGGGCAGAAACTGACGACCGCGAAGCAGGCCCAGCGGCACCCGGACACGGTCCTCATCGCCAGGACGGAGGCGTTCATTTGCGGCCTCGGGGTCGATGAGGCGCTCCGTCGCTGCCACCACTACGTCGATGTCGGCGCCGACGCGGTGCTGGTGCACTCGAAGGCCGTCGATTCGGCGGAAGTGATCGCCTTCATGGACCGGTGGCGGCACCGTGCACCGGTGGTCGTGGTGCCCACCACCTACGCGCGGTTCTCGGTCCGAGAGGCGAACGACGCCGGCATCGCCATGGTGATCTACGCGAACCAGGGCATGCGGGCGACGGTGCGGGCGGTGCGCGACGCTTGGGCGACCGTGCTCGCCGAGGGGTCGACCACCGGCATCGAACCGCATATCGCGTCGGTGAAGGAGATCTTCGACCTGTCCGGCATGAACCAGTGGCTGGGCAGGGACCGTTGAGCGGGGTACTGCCGGCAGAGTCGTTCGTCAAGGAGTTGCGCGCCTACGGCACACGCCGGGTGACGGGCGTCCCGTGCGGTCATCTGGCCGGGCCCTGGACGCTCTTCGACCGTGCGGGCGACCTGACCCCGGCCGCGTCCGAGGGCGCCGCGCTGGCGCTGGCCGCGGGCTGGGAGCTCGCCGGGGAGCAGGCCGCGGTGCTGTGCCAGAACTCGGGATTCGGCAACCTGGTCAACCCGCTGACCTCGCTCGTGCTGCCCTACCGCGTCTCGGTGCTGGTGGTCATGACGCTGCGCGGCTGGCCGGACCCCGGCGAGGACGAGGCTCAGCACGCGGTGATGGGCTCTGCCACCCTCTCGATGCTCGCGGGCTTCGGCATCCCGCACACGGTGCTCCGGCCGGACGGGCTCGGCGAAGCGCTGGACGACGCGGCCCGCGCGCGCGCCAAGAACGACCCGTTCTTCCTTTTGGTGCCGAGGAAATCGATTGGGAAAGCAGCGGAGAAGGAGCCGGTGCGGGAGTCCGGGCTGACCCGGGCGGCCGCGGTCGCCGCCCTGTTCGAGCAGTTGACCGATGAACTGCTGGTCACCACCACCGGCTATCTGTCGCGGCAGGCTCATCACGAGCGGGACCGGCCGGAGACGTTCTACATGCAGGGTTCGATGGGCCACGCCGCGGCCATCGGACTGGGCCTGGCGACAGCCCGGCCCGGACGCCGGGTGGTGGTGCTCGACGGCGACGGCGCTTTCCTCATGCACCTGGGCACCGGGAGCACCGTCGCCGCTTCCGGTGCCGCGCAGCTGGTGCATGTGGTGGTGGACAACGGATGTTACGAATCCACCGGCTGCCAGCGCAGCACCTCGGCCGGCCTCGATTGGGACTCCCTCGGCGGAGGGCTCGGGTACCGGACGGTCCTGACGTGCGACGACGAAAGCACCCTCACCGTCAAGGTGCGGGCCGCGCTGTCCGCACCGGGGCCGGTGCTGTGCGTCCTCAAAGCCGCGCCGACGCCGGACGAGGTGCACCCGAGGGCGTCCGCGGCCATGGGGCTCGACGCGGTCGCCGAACGGTTCCGCGGCGCGGCTGCCGGGCAGGCGTCGTGACAGCGTTTGCCGAACCGAGCGTCCCGGTGATCGCCGGGAGGGGTGTGTCCGGCAGGCTCACGGAGCTCGCGGGGCTTGGCTGGGCAGGCACGCTCGTGGTCGCCAGCAGAGGCACCGTGCGACGGCTCGGGTTGGCGCGCCGGCTCCCGCCGGGCACCCGCGTCTTCTCCGGCTTCCGGCCGAATCCCACGTTCGATGAGGCGGTGGCTGCGGCTGGGGCCAGGGCGGACTGCGGCGCCACCTTGGTGGTCGGCGTGGGCGGCGGGTCTTCGCTCGACATCGCCAAGGCGGCCCGGGCGTTGCCCCCCGAACCCTCTGCGGCCGCGGAGGTGCTCGAGGGACGCCGCGCTCCGCTCCACGGAGCCAGACTGGTGCTCGTTCCGACGACCGCGGGCTCGGGCAGCGAGGTCACCCGGTTCGCGACTTTGTACCGGGGGAGCCGCAAGGTTTCGCTCGACGACGCGGCGGTACGGGCCGACGTCGCGCTGGTCGATCCCGCGCTGACCGACAGTTGTGCGCCCGCCCTCACCTGGAGCTGTGCTTTCGACACGCTGGCGCACGCCGTCGAATCGCTGTGGTCGCTCCGCGCGACAGAACAATCCCGGGACCACGCCGAGGCCGCGCTCGGCAAGGTCGTCCCGATCCTGCGCGAGGCGGGCGAGGTTCCTACGGCCGCTGAGCGGGATCTGCTCTGCGAAGCCGCGACTCTTGCCGGACGGGCCATCGACATCACCCGCACCACCGCGGCGCACGCGCTGGCCTATCCGCTCACTGCCCATCTCGGTGTGCCGCACGGCCTCGCCTGTGCGATGCACCTGACCTGGCTGGCGCCGATGGTCGAGCAGGCGGGGTCAGCGGAGATTCCGGACGACCACGATCCGGCGGCGGTCGCCGCAGCGGTCGCGACATTGCGGCGGCTGCTTCGCGCGGGCGAGCGCGACCTCGGCGCGACGATCCGGTCGCTCATCACCGCCCGCGGCCTGCCCGCGGACTGCCGCGCCGAGCGCGAACCCGGTCTCGCCGGACTCGTGGTGGAAGAGGGAATGGCTTCGAACCGGGTGAGCGGTACCCCGGTCGTCCTCGACCGGGCGCGCGTCCGTGCCGCGGTCGAGGGCCTGTTGCCTGCCGGATCGAGCGCCGCGGACCGGCGAAGGAAGGGCGATGTGCCATGCGCAACTACCGAATGACCGGCCCTGCGGAGGTGAGCGGGGCGACGCTCGAGGCGATGGCCGGCGAACGGATGATCAGCCATCGCTCGCGGGAGTTTCGCGACCGGCTGGCAGACCTGACGGCGCGGCTGGCAAAAGTGTTCGGCACGGCCGGGCCGGTGCTGGTGCTGACCTGCTCCGGCACGGGCGGGCTGGAGGCGGCGGCCGCGTCGGTGCTGCGGCGGGGCGATCGCGTGCTGTCGGTGCAGCAAGGCTACTTCGGCGCGCGTTTCGGCGAGATCGCCGCGTTCCACGGCGCCGAGGTCGACGTCCTGGAATCCGAGTGGGGCGACGTGCCCCCGACCGAGGAGATCCGCGCGAAGGCAGGCGAGGGCTACCAGGCAGTCTTGCTGACGCACAACGAAACCTCGACCGGTGTGCTAGCTCCGCTGGAGCAGTGGGCCACAGCTGTCCGGTCGGTCAGCGACTGCCTCATCCTGGTCGACGTCGTGAGCAGTCTGGGCGCGACCGAGATCGCGTTCGACCGGCTGGGCCTCGACGTCGCGGTCGGGGTGACCCAGAAGGCGCTCGCCTGTCCGCCCGGTCTCGTGCTGGCGGCCGTGTCGGAGCGGGCGCTCGCCAGGGCCGCAGCTCCCGGAGCGGGCAGCTACTACCTCGATCTCGCCCGCGCTGCCGCGCATGCCCGCGAGTCCACCACCACGTACACCCCGAACCTGTCGGTGGTCTTCGCACTGGAGGCGGCGGTCGCCGAGATCGAGAAGGAGGGCCTCGAAAACGTCTGGTCGAGGCACTCCGAGACGGCGCGCCTCTGCCGGGAGGCCTTGCGTGCGCGAGGACTCGTCGTCGTGCCTCCGGAGCCGCTGTGCTCGCCGACGGTCACTGCGGTTCGCCTGCCGGAGCCGGCCGCGGAACGGGTCCGCGACACCCTTTCCGCCCGGCACGACGTATGGGTGTCCTCGGGGCGTGGCGCGTGGAAACGCGACGTCCTCCGGATCGGCCACATGGGCCCGGTCGCGCCCGACGACGTGGTGGCCTGCGCAGAGACGATCGCCCACGTCACCACGCTCTCCCGGAGCTCGCCGGGTCGCGGGCGGCGGGAGATCAGGGTGCTCCGCACCGCCGACGAGCTCGGCCCGGAGTGGGACGAACTGGCGAAGGATCTCGACGCGCCGGTGTTCCACACCAGGGCGTTCCTGCGCGCCTACGAACACCATCCCGTGCAGAAGATCGCCCTCCCGCGCTATCTGGAAGTGCGCGACGCCGGCGGCGGGCTGCTGGCCGCCGCGCCCGCCTACCTCCAGGGCGATCCGCTCGGACTGCTTGGCCTGCGCGATAATGAGCAGGCTTTTCTCTCCCCGATGTGGCACTGCCCCGGCGCGAGAGTGCTCGCGCGCGACGACGAATCCCTGCGGGCACTGGGCGAAGCGTTCGGAACCCAGGCGGCGGAGACCGGATGCGCCCGATGGGGCTTCATCAACCTCGAGGACGGCACGGACACCGTCCGCGCGCTCGGCGAGCACGGGTTTCAGCGCGAGGAACTCGTCCCGCGCTGGGTGCTGCCGCGTGCGCTCGCTCCCGACGGCCCGTCCTACCTCGCCTCGCTCCGCGGCTCGGCCCGCCGCGAACTCGGCAGGCAGCTGCGCCGGGCCGAAGACCAGGGCGCCCGGTGCGAGATCCGCCGAGCCGACCATCCCGAGCTTCCCCGGCTGATGGAGTTCGTGGCCGCCACCGCAACCCGGGCCGGGTCGCCGCGGTATTACGACCCGGTCAAGCTCGCGGCGTTCCTGCGCGAGCTGGGGGAGCCCGTGCGGGTGCTGGAGGTCTGCGACGCCGGCGGCGACACGCTGGCCGTCGGCGTGAGCTTTCTCGAAGCGGCCCGGCTGCAGTACTGGGCCGCCGGGTATCTGCGCGACCGGCCGGACGTCGCCTTCAGCCCCTATTACCGGATGTGGTGGCAGATGCTGGAACTGATGTGGTCGTCCGGGGTCGAAATCGCGGAGTGCGGACGCCTCAACGAACCGTTCAAACGCAAGATGGGCCTGGCCCCCCGTCCTTTGGTCGCGCTCACGGGGCCCGCGGCATGACCGCCCGCACGCCGGCAACCGGCCGCGGCGGCGCTTTCGCGACAGAGGAGCGCCCGCTTCCCGCTGCGCCGGCGGAATGGGACGACCTGGCGGCCCCGACCGGAATCGGTTTCTACTCGGCCAGGACCTGGAACCTCGCCATGCTCGGGCAGAACGGCGCGGAGGAGCGGGTACTGGTCGTACGGGACGCCGACGGCACGTTGCGCGCGATCGTCCCGCTGTTCCGGTACCGCGACGGTCCCGCCAACGCACACCTCCATCCCGGCACGCTCTTCGGCGGCGCGGACCGGGTGACCGACGAGGCCGCCCGCCGCTGGGAACCGGTGACCGTGGTGGGAAACGCCTCGGGCTACGGAACCGCACCCGTGGTGAACGGCGGGCTGGAGGCATGGGCCGCGGCGGCGGAGCGCGAGGCGGCTGCGGGGGCTGGGACCGCGTTCGCCGCGCACCTGACCGGACCGGACATGACGCGGCTGCGGGAACTGCTGCCCGGCCGGCCGGTATTGCTGACAGCGATGCGGATCTCGGTGCCGGTGCACGCCGATTCGGAGCAGGAGTACGAAGCGGGTCTGCGCAAACGGGACCGCGACCGGGTGCGCTGGGAGCGACGGCTGCTGGCCAGAGGCGGTCGGTCGGTGACCGTCGAGGACATCACCGACGACAACCTCCGCGAGATCGGCGAGCTGCAGGAAAGCACCCAGCGCCGGCACGGCAGCTACGGCGACGCCGACTATTTCGTCGGGCGCTACCGCCAGCTGAAGTCGGTCCTGGGCGACGCGCTGTTCGCCTTCGTCTGCCGCCACGAAGGCCGCGCCCTCGGCTACTTCTCGTGCATCCGGCACGGCCGGACGCTGGTCGGCCGCTCCGCGGGACTCGACTACGACCGGATCGGCGACCACGCCGAGTACTTCAACCTGATGATCCACGAACCGGTCCGGTACTGCGTGCGGAACGGACTGCGCGAGCTCGACCTCGGCGTGGCGGGATACCGGCAGAAACTGTTGCGGGGCGGCGAACCCGTGCCCGTGTGGTCGATGCTGCTGCGCCCTCCGCCCGGCTGGTCGGACGAGGACACCGCCCGGCACAACCGGGCCAAGGCGCGGGAACTGCGCGAAGAGCTCGGTCCGATGTGTCCCGCGGGTCTCCGGGACCGGCTCGACCGGATCGCCGATGCCGGAAGGGCCGAGCTCTGATGCTGGGCACCCCCGCTTTCCGGTTGCTGCTGGGCGCGCGTGCGCTCTCCACCCTGTGCACCGGCCTGGACATCGTCGTGCTGGCTTGGCTGGTCCTCGCCCTCGGCGGCACCCCGCTCCACCTCGCGGTGATGGCCGCGCTCAACGCGGGCGCCGGAGTGCCCGCCGCGTTCTTCGGGGGACCGCTGATCGACAGCTTCTCCCGGCGCGCGGTCACCGTGGCCACCGAACTCGGCCGGGTCCTGCCGCTCGGCGCGATCCCGCTCCTCGCCGGCCTCGGGCAGCTGCAGCCCTGGCACGTGCTGGTCGCGGGGGCGCTGGTCAGCGGGCTGTATTCGTTGTCCTCGGCCAGCTACAGCGCTCTGCTGCCGGAATTGTTCGACCGCAAGGGACTCCTGCGCGCGAATGGGGTCTGGCAGGCCGTGTCGCAGGTCGGGGTGTTCATCGGGGCGGGGCTGGGCGGGGCCGCCATTCCGGCGCTCGGCGACACCGCTCCGCTGCTTCTCGGCCTCGCCGGCCGCGTACTCACGAGCGGCATGCTCCTGGCCATGCCGTCGCGGCGCACTACCAAGCCGGCGACCAAACGCACGAGCGGGTTGCTGTTCCGCGACATGGCGGATGCCTGGCGCGTGCTGCTCGCGCACCGGAGACTGCTCTTGGCGGCCCTCTTCGCTGCGATACCCGGCAGCCTTATCTCCGGCATCAACGCGGTGCTGCCCGCTTTCGTCAAGAACGACAACGGGATGGGCGCCGCCGAGTACGGGCTGATCGACGCGGCTTGGGGCGTCGGCGCGTTCCTCGCGGGGCTGGTGTGCGTGAAGCTTTCCCACGCGCATGACGACCCGCGCTACCACACCGGCTCGCTGCTGCTTACCGGCTGCGCGATGACGCTGCTGGCGACCGCGACGAACCTGCCGTGGTCGATCGTGCTGGCCGGGTTCGTCGGCGGGGCGGCGCTGGGCTCGCTCGTGCTGTTCCGCGCTTATGTCCAGGCCGAAGCGCCGCCGGATTACACCGGCCGGATCCTCGCGGTGTCCCAGCTGGTGTTGTCCGCGTTATGGCTCGCCGTCGCGCTGGGTCTCGGCACGCTGACCCTCGTCCTGTCGGTGCGCATGGTGATCGTCTGCTGGGGCGCCGCGATCATCTGCGGCGGGGTGGCGATCCATCTGCTCCTCCGCCGTCATGGCACCAAGGCGGTTTCGCACGCCGAAGGCACCGATTGAACCGAAAGCACACCTTCCACCCAAGGAGCATCACATGAAAGGCTCGCTCAGCGTCGACCAGCCGGGCGTCCGGAACGCGATCAACAGCTACTTCCTGCGCACCAGCGGCGGCGAGAAGCGTTTCCGGATCATGTCCCCGTACAAACTGTTTCCCGAGGCACGACAGCTCGAATCGCAGTTCGACCAGGTCAAAAGCGAGGTGCTGGCCCTGGTCGGCAGGCGCGACCTGCCCCAGTACCGCGACATCGACCCCGTCCGCGCGGCGGAGGTGTCCGACAACTGGCGGCTCTACTACGCCTACATGCTCGGCGTCGCGAACCCGAAAGCGCGGGAGGACTGCCCGACGATCCTGTCTTTCGCCGAGCGGACGCCGAAGGTGGTGAACGCGATGATCTCGGTCCTCGAACCAGGAGTGAAGCTCAACGCGCACAACGGTCCCTACGCGGGAATTCTCCGCTATCACCTCGCGATCATGGTGCCGCGGCGAAACCCGCCGCGGTTGCGGGTCGACACCGAGCACTACACCTGGCGAGAGGGGGAAAGCGTGCTCATCGACGACACCTTCGAGCACGAGGTCAGCAACGAGAGCGAAGAGGACCGGATCGTCGTGATCATCGACATCCGCCGCCCGATGGGAATTCTCCGAGACCGGGTGAACCTGGCGAGCCTTCGGCTCAAGCGCAAGTGGTCGGGTCAATTCATCAACGGCACCAACGGCGACATCTAGTCTCGCGGCCGGCCGCAAGTCCTGTTCGGACTGTCGTCGACGGCGTGCTTCGTGCGGGCACCGCGGAAAGCACCAGGACCTCCCGGCGCCCAGTCGGCGGGGAGGCCGCCGCGCGCAGCGCACCAGTGCCGAGGAAACGGTCGAAGGCGCGTGAGTGATCGCGGGCCGTCCCGTAAGGCACGTAGCTGATCGGGACCAAGGCGCACCGGCCTTGCAGCACCGTACGCCTTGACCTACGAAAGCGCTCCGTTCTTGCTGGCGGTCAAGCGGCAACCGTTTCTTACCGTGTTTCCGCCGACTGGTGGCAGGACTTCGTGCCGTCGAGCGACTGTCCTGTTCGGAGGCAAGGGACGCTCGCGCAGCGCGAGCACACGCTGACCGTCCAGTTCGGATCGATTGCACCACTGCTGCTTCGAGGCGCACGCGCCCCGCGTCAAGGCCGTTTGCCACAGCGAATCGCGGGCAATCCGAGGCACTGCCGACACCGTTGGCCAAGCGTGGACGGCTAGGCCGGGCCACCGCCGGCCACCAGCGCGCGCTCGGCAACGTCATCGGCCTTCCCCCGGCAGCGGTCGCCGGGAACCCTCAGCCCAGTTCGGTGATCTCGCGGCAACCGTCGGCGCATTTGTCAGCGATACGGAAAGGATGATGCTGCACAACGCGGTGTGCGAATCATTTGCTCCGCTATTGAAGCGGAACTCATCGGCCACCGCAGCCGCCTTAACCAAGACTATCCACAGCGAAAGTCAGTGCAACGACCTGCGATTGCCCTCTGGTCGCAGCTGTCCCCGGCCCAGGCCTGCAACGCGATCGGCCGGATCCGCCAAAAACGGGGCGGCCGCACGCACAGCACGGACGTGCCCGCCGCGGTCTCCGGTCGTGCGGCGTGTGGCTGAAGACGGTTTCCCGGCGGTGTCCCAGCGGTCGTGAAACCGCTTGACATGTCCCAAGTCCGGGTTACTGTGACAATAAAGACACGCAACGTTGCGGTGTCTTCCGTCGGGGGATTCAGCCATCGGACGTTCACTTCACTGCAGCCGCCTTGCGTCGGCGCGGGCTGGAAACGGTGGGGGCGTTCACGGTCAGGGGAGGACTCTTGGATGGTTGCACGCGGAGATCGGCAGGCAAGAACGGACACTCGGCTTCGGAGGCCGCTCAGGTGTTGAGCGGCGGCGGGCCGAGCGGGACCCGATTGGCGCGGCGGGGTGCTGAATGGGCAGACGCGAAGGCGCTCGGCGAAACCGCTGCGGAAGACGCGGCGCAACCGATGCGAATCGACGTGCTGGTGGTCGAGGACTCTCCCCGGCTTGAAGGCGTCGACATGGACCATGTCCACGCTCTTGCCGAGGTGCATGGCCACCTCCCTCCGATCTTGGTCCACCGCGGCACGATGAAGGTCATCGACGGCATGCACCGGTTGATGGCGGCCGAATTGCGGGGCTGTTCGACGGTCGAGGTGCGATTCTTCGACGGCTCCGAGGACGAAGCATTTGTCAAGGCTGTGCAGGCGAACGTGGCGCACGGGCTGCCGTTGACATTGGCCGACCGCACGGCCGCCGCCGCTCGCATCGTCAAGGCGCATGCCGAGTGGTCGGATCGCAGGATCGCCGGCTTGGTCGGCCTCTCTCCCAAGACAGTCGGAGCTGTGCGGATGCGGTCGACTGAGGAAATTCCTCAGCCGACGGTTCGCATCGGCCGGGACGGCAAGGCCCGGCGACTCCCCGCGCAGAGAACAGGGAGCAAGCTGTCGGTCGCGCCCGGGGGCGAGCCGAACGAGCGTGGCGGCACCGGTGGGAAAGCCGGCGGGCGAAGTGAAGGGCGGGAGCGCCGGTCACGCACGTCGGCCGTCCGCAATGCCGTAACCAGCATGGAAACACTTCAGTCGCTGCGGCAGGACCCTGCTTTTCGACAGACCGATACCGGCCGCTTTCTGCTCCGGCTGCTGGACTTGCATCTCAACCAGGTGTGCGAGTGGAACCGCCTCATCGCGCATGTACCGCCGCATCGGGCGAATTCCGTGGCAAATCTTGCCCGGGAATGCTCTCAGACCTGGCGTGAGTTCGCCGAACAGGTTTCCGCTCAATCGGCAGAACCTGATGCGCTGGAACCTGCCGCCAAGTGACATTTCACGTACCGCCGGTCTCGGCGTTCTTGGTAGATCCGTGCACTGCAGGGAGTTTCCGTATTCTGGCATGATTTGCCGATTGTGAAAAGAAAATGTCTTCACTGAGATGGATTCCGGCGCTTGCGGTTGTGGGAGCACAGGGAATCGTCTTCTTCGGTTGCTCGGCATCGAACACTGGGATAACGTAAGCGACGGGCCGGTTCGCATATTCGGTCCGGTATTTCTCGGAATTTTCCGAAGTGAGGAGAAGATTCATGGATCAGCGTCTTCTGGGTGAAGCGGAGAATGTTTCGATCGACTACGAGCGACCGGCGATGACGCCCGTGGGCGAGTTCGGCGAACTCACCAACGGAATCGGCAGCAACACGTGGGACGTCGCCTGGCTCTGGGACTGAGAGCGGCTGATGCTTGACCGCCACACAGTCGGCGGAGGCGAGAGCGTGTTCGTGGTCGTGCCTGACCACGACGGCGCTCTCGCCGTTCGCCGTCCGACTCCGGATTCCCGCGTGCTCGCGACACACGAATCGGGCCGCCCTCTGATCGTGGGCGTGCTGGGTGCAGACGATCTTTTCGTGCACAGGAGCCGGGCCGGCATCGTGGCCCTGCTCGGCTTCTGCCCGGTTCCCGACGAGAACCTCAACTCCATGCTGTCTCCCGTCACCAGCTACGCGGATCTCGATCGCGTGACCAGACGGCTGCCGGGAAGCCATCATGTGATCGCCGCGCTGGGCGATCGCATTCGCGTCCGGGGGACCCTGTCGAACACCCGCCGTGTGTTTTACCCGCGCGGCACGGGGAACTGCGTGATCTCGAATCGCGCGGACGTCGTCGCGGACGCACAGGCGGCAGCGCTGGACGAGACATCGATCGCGCTGCGGCTGATCTTTCCGGCGGTGCCGCACCCTCTTTCGAACCGGACTCCCTGGTGTGGCGTCGAGGCAGTGCCGCCTGGGCATGACGCCGAACTTCGCGCGACCGGCGGCTCAGTCCGGACGTCTCAGTGGTGGCAGTCGCCGGAGGCGACCCTCAGCAGAGCCGAAGCGAGTTCGGCGTTCCGGGAGGCCCTATGCACGGCTGTCGACAACCGGGTGTCCGCGCACCCGCGGACGAGTTGCGACCTTTCCGGCGGCATGGACTCCACGCCGGTGGCTTACCTGGCCTGGCTGAAGAATCCGCGCCTCACGGCGGTGACGTTGTGCGGCCTGACCACGGCGGACGACGACACCGCCAGCGCGTTGCGAGCCGCGGAACAGATGTCAGGCGCCGATCACGTCCTGCTGGACGGCGCGAACCTGCCTGGTGCGCTGGACGGAATGTTCGATGCGCCGGAATCCCACGACGAACCGTTCGTCGGCGTCCAGAGCGCGAAGTTCTTGGCGATCGCTCAACTCGTGGCAGCCCGTGGATCGACCCTGCACCTCACCGGGCACGGCGGTGACGAGGTGCTCACCGCGCCGACGTCCTATCTTCACACGTTGGCCAGGCGCAACCCGCGGGTCGCCCTGAACCATCTGTACGGTCAACGTGCGCTCCGGCGCTGGTCGCTGCGGGATCTGTGGGGAGTGGTCGGCGATCGGGGATCCTACGGCGACTGGCTGGCGGGATGCGCGCGGAACTTGGCCTCGCCGCTGTCCGGACCGCATCCGCCGCCTCCGACGTGGAATCAGCGACTGCGCCTGCCCGGCTGGGTCACCGAGGAAGGCAGGCGCGTGGTGGCGGGCGCCTTGTCCGCCGCGGCCGATGCCGAACCGCTTGCCCGGACTCGATCTCAGCATCAGTCGCTGGAGAATATCGGCTTGTCCGGACGTGTTGCCCGGCTCATCGGACAGGTCGCCGGACGGGGCGGTGTCGCGATGGCTTCTCCCTTCCTCGACGACCGGGTGATCGAATCCTGTCTCGCGGTGCGGCCCGATGACCGGTCGAGCCCTTGGGACTTCAAGCCGTTGCTGACGGAGAGCCTCTCCGGCACTGTGCCCGCGGAGCTGATGCAGCGATCGACGAAGAACGACATGTCCGAAAACGTGCATGCGGGCTTCCGGAAGCAGCGCCGACGGATCACGGAACTGTGCGAGGATCCCGTCCTGGCAGAGTTCGGGCTTGTCGACGCGAACGCCCTGCGCCTGGCTTGCACGTCGCCCCAGCCTCCCGGTGCCGCACTGCCTGCGATGATCACGACGCTCAACTGCGAAACGTGGCTACGCGGTGTCACGTCGGGCACGCCGTCCCTGATGCCGAGCCGGGCAGGATGCCCGCGGAATGCAAAGGTGCACAATGAAAGCCGCAGCTACGGCCCTCGCCAGGCTTGACGGGCCCGGGCTTGTCCGCCGCATACCGGTGGTGGCGGTCGTCTACGCAGCCCGAATCCTCGCCGCATGCCCGCCCTTCCGGATTCGTCGCGTACTGGAGGTGCTGAGCCGCGGAGCCCGTCCTTCCCGCAGGGAAGAGGCGGAAACAGCGCACCGCGCGGTGATGCGCGCCAGTCTCATGTGCGCCGGCGACGGCTGCTTGCCCCGCTCGATAGCAGTGGCGATGTGGTGCCGTCTGCACGGTCACTGGCCGACCTGGCACACCGGGGTTCAGGTTCATCCGTTCCGCGCGCATGCGTGGGTCGAGGCGGACGGAGCGGCGGTGGGCGAGCCCGGCGACATGTCGCGATGGCAACGGCAAATGACTGTGTCCGCGCGGAAAAACGGGAGCTGACGTTGGCACTGCAGTTGAGCGACCACGTGACCATGACCTCGGTCGACGACAGCGTAGTCCTGCTCGACGAGCGCAAGGGCCGGTACTGGCAGCTCAACTCCACGGCTGCCGGAATCTTGCGCGAACTCGTCGCCGGCAGCAGGCCGGAGGATCTCAGAGACCGTCTTGCCGCCGCTTCGGGCGCCGACCGCGATACGGTCGAGCGCGATATGCGGGACTTCGTCCGGCAATTGCAGTCTGCCGGACTGATCTCCGGCCGATAGAGGTTTTCTCGGCAGTTCTCGCAGCCGGTACGGACGAGTGCTGCTCAGGTGACGCGGCCGGTGATTTCTTGATCCGGCCCGGCTGCCGACGTCAGCTGAGTGGCGCCGCTGCTGAGCGAAGTGGACCAGAATTAGTGCGACTGCTACCATTTTTATGGCACCGGAAAACGGTTGAATTCGATATTGCCGCTTGCGCGGATGTCGAACTGAAGTATTTTCGCGTCGATCCGTGTGCCGAGGTTGATTAATGCTGTCATCGACAGAAAGGATCTTATGATGGATGCCGACATGACCACCGAATCGACCGAACCCAAGGCGGCCTACGAGAGCCCGGAACTTCGTCCGGCCGGCTCGTTTCGGGAAAAGACCGACGGGCTGAACAATTTCGGATTCGACGGAATTGTGCTCAACCGCGACTGGTGATTTCCGCAGCAGGGTAGGGAGTGCACGATGCAGGGCTTCGGCGTTCCGTTCTTTGTCGTACTGCCTGACAACAGGTTCACGGACCCCGTGGCCCTGCATCCTCGGTTGTCCGAACTTGGCGTGTACGCCAGTCCGCACCCGTCCGGCAGGCCGTGGCTGGTCGGTCGATGGGACCACGGCGAGTTGCTGACGGTCACCGTGGGCACGACGAGCGTCGCGTTGATCGGCTGCTTCGCAGCGAAGGCAGGCGAACTCCGCGAGGACGTCGGCAGGATGAGGCAGTTGTCCGACTCGGACCTGATCACGCGGAAGTATGCCGGCAGCTATCACGTCGCGATCGCGATGGGCGACCGCATGCGGATCCAGGGCACCGCGTCCGGTCTCCGACGCGTCTACCACTGCGAACTCGACGGCATCCCAGTCGTCGCCGACCAAGCCGACGTGCTCGCGGACCTGACGCAAGCGGAGCTGCGGATGCCGACGCTGGCAGTTCGCCTGCTGCAGCCGTCGTTTCCGCTGAGCGAGCGTCCGCTGTGGTCCGGCGTGACACCGGTCGAACCCGGGCATTGCGTCGAGGTCGCCGGCAACGGCCGGAGCGTGCGGGTCCGGCGCTGGTGGACCCCGCCGCAGGCGAGTCGCGGAATGGCGGAGAGCGCCGCAGCGGTCAGGGCCGCGCTGAGCTCGGCGGTGTCGGTGCGGACCCAGCTCGGCGGTCAGGTAAGCACCGAATTGTCCGGAGGGTTCGACTCCACCTCGGTGACTTTTCTCGCGGCGAGGAACGGCGTGCCCCTCATCGCCTGCACGGCGCTCGTATCCGATTCCACCGTCGACGACAGCTTGTGGGCGAGCCGGGCCGCTGCTCACCTGCCGGGCGTCCGGCACGAGGTGATCCCCGCGAACGAGATCCCCTTGTGCTACGCCGGGATGAACACGGGGGGAGCCCCGCTCGACGAACCGTCGGCCATGGCGGTTTTCCGCGAGCGCGCATTGGGAATCGTCGCGCGGATGGCAGAACGCGGCGCCCGGCACCACCTCACCGGCCACGGCGGGGACCACCTCTTCACCGGATCGCCAGCCCACTGGCATACCCTCGCGCGACGAAAACCGGCGAAGGCGTTGCGAGAGCTCAGGGCGTACCGGATCTCCCGCTCGTGGCCGTTGTCTCGCACGGTGCTCGCGGTTCTCCGGAACCAGACGTTTTCCGAAGCCTTCGCCGCGGTTGATCTCACGCCGGGCAAGGCGGTCGACATGTTCGAACCGAGGCTCGGCTGGAACACTGATCTTCACGTGCCCGGCTGGTTGACGTCCGACGCCGAGGAGATGATCGCCTCGGAGATCGGCGAGCTGGCTGCGCAAGTCGCGCCGCTGGCAGCCTCGCGGGGAACCCATGCCGAACTCAGCGCGATCCGCTCGGGCACCCGCGACATCCGCGCTCTGGCCCGGATGTCGCGCGGCCTGGGCGTCGATACCCATGCCCCGTTCTTCGACGACCAGGTGATCGATGCGGCACTCGGTGCGGCACCTGAGCACCGGGCTACGGCGTGGCGGTACAAACCCCTGCTGGCCGGTGCGATGCGCGACCTCGTGCCCGGTCAGATCCTCGATCGCACGACGAAGGCGGACGGGACTGTCGACGCGGTCCGCGGGCTGCGCCACCATCAGGCTGAACTTGCTGAGATCTGGGAAGATTCGCAGCTGGGGCGACTCGGGCTCGTCGATCCGGGACGTCTGCGCTCGCTGTGCGCCCGGACCGATCCGCTCGCCTCGAGCGACCTCGGGCTCTCCGGCGCGCTGGCCTGTGAAACGTGGCTGCGCGCCCGATGCCAGGAAAAGCCCCGGCCAAGGAGCGAACGATGAGTTTTGTCTTGAAAAAGCATGTCAGCCTGGCCGAGACCGAGTTCGGTGCCGTGCTGCTCGACCAGAGAAGCGGCCGATACTGGGAAATGAACCCGACAGCGACGCTGATAGTCCGTGCGCTCGTGGCAGGGGAGACGCCGGAGCGGACTGCGGAAATCGTCGCCGGCAAGTTCGAGGTCGACGAAGACCGTTCCTTGGCGGACGTTGCTAGCATTATCGGCAAGATCGCTGCGGCCGGGCTTCTGTCATGAGCGTCGAGATGTCTGTTGCCAGGCGGCCGAACGCGCCCCGATCCATCAGAACCAGGCTGGGCGCCCGATGCGCGATCGCGGCAGGCCGCTTGCTCGCGTTGCTGCCGCCGAGGCAGATTCGCCGGATATTGCTCTGCCTGCGCTGGCGGGTGCGACCTGCCACCTATGCCGAGGCGGAACGTTCCCGCGAAGACATCCTTGCCGGGAGCATGGGAATGCGCGCTTTGCGTGCCTGCCTGCCCCGATCGCTGGCGATCGTGCTGCTCTGCCGATTCCGAGGAGCGTGGCCGACGTGGTGCGCGGGCGTGCGGCGAGCGGCGCCGTTCAGTGCGCATGCGTGGACGGAAGCCGATGGATGCAGCGTCGGCGAACTCAACGTCGCCGAGGCGTTCGTCCCGCTGGTCAAGGTGGAGCCGAAGCCGTAGCGCGCGCTTGTCCGCAGGGCGTCCCGATACCGGGGAATAGCCTGTGTATACTTCAGAAGGTGCCGGTTTTTCGGAAAGTTCTGACGCTTGTGCCAGCTTTTGCGCGTCCTTACGTTTTTCGGCATCGGGCACTTCTCAAGTTCGCGCTCGTCGGCGGTGTCTGCTTTCTGGTCACGTTCGTCGTCAACTACGGGCTAAAGTTTACGGTCCTGCGGGAAAAGCCGGTTACCGCCATGATCGTCGCCACCATCGTCGCGACGATCGTTTCGTATGTGCTGAACCGCGAGTGGTCCTTTCGCTCCCGCCGCGTTCGCGAGCGACGGCACGAAGCCGCGTTGTTCTTCGTGCTCAGCGGTGTCGGGGTAGCGCTGAACTCGACACCGCTGTATCTGTCGCGATACGTGCTCCAACTCCACGTTCCGGTCGTGTCCCTGGTCGTCCAGGAAGCAGCCGATTTCATCAGCAGCCTCATAGTCGGAACGTTGGTGGCAATGGTGTTCCGCTGGTGGGCTTTCCGCAAATGGGTCTTTCCTCGCGAATCGGTCGAGGGCGATGCGGCAGCGAACCCGGGGCCAGTGCACGCCATCGGACAGGGAAGGCCCCTGCGGCCCGGTCTCGACGTCGACGGGATGCCGGAAGGCGAGGAGCGGCGATCCGCCGGGTAGCGCCGGCGAGCGCAGCCCAGCCAGCTCGTTCGTTTTCTCTTTTATTCGCAACACCGATCAGCGTTATCTGCGGTATGACGCGTGCCTGACTTCCCCGTCGGCGATTTACGTTCGTCGAGGTCCCGCGGACGGGACGGCCCAACTCGGCGGCTTCTTGCTGCTTTGGCCGCAGTGCCGCCGCAAGCATCGGCTTCCATCCCGGGGATGTGTCGGTGCGACCGTCGCCGCCCGCCGTTGCGGCGACACAGACCTGTTCGGATGCATCGGGGACGGCGTCAAGGAAGCCGGGGACACGCAATTTCCGTCCAGGCTCCTCATTACACAATTACTGGCTTAAATTTCCGGAGATGCTTGCGATACTTGTCGGGCCCCGCAGCAGTCGATCCCTGCAGGTGGCCCGCTCCGGGCGAGGCGGCCATTCAAGCGGAACCAGATCCGCGGTGTGACCGTGGAGCCGGAACACCCGCTGCCGCGTGATCGGATCGGTGCCCAGGAGCATTCGCTGGTCCGGCCAGGAGAGCCTGTGCGGTGCCCGGGGGGACGGGTCACCCGGCCGAGGCGAGCAGAGCGCGTGTCATCAGCGGCCCGAGGCGGCGCAGAGCCGCAGGTCCGGTCAGTTCGCCATGGGCGCAGTCGACGTCGTGGGTGGTGATGCGGCCTCCGACGTAGGGCCGCCATAGGGAGGGGTCCGCCGGCTCGGGGTTCCGAAGGGCGCGGAAGAAGACCAGATCGCCATCGAACACGGCGGCGGGGCGCGGCGGCATCGCGGCGAGGGAAGCAGCGAAGGCATTCACCAGCGTGTCCAGCTCCGCGGGCAGTTCGTCCGTTGCAGACAGACCGAGCGACCGGCGCAGGACACCTTCGCTCGGTACGTCGCCGCCGGGCTTCGGAGGACACGGGTGCGCGTCCAGCAGCGTGAGCAGGCTGACTCGTTCTCCTGCCTCCCGCAGGCCGGCAGCGGCCGCGTGGGCGAGATTTCCCCCGAACGACCAGCCGAGCAGCCGGTAACCGCCAGGGGAGGGGACCGAGCCGATGCGGGATACGAGGTCGGCCGCGAGGTCGCCGAACGTCCACTGCTCGCGCCGTCCGACGCCGAGCAGCGGCGAGTCCAGCCCCAGTACGGGTATTTCGGCGGGCAGGTGCCGGGGCAATTCGAGGTAGACCGAGCTGACGCCGGCGGCAGGGGGCACACAGAACAACGGCGGCGCATCGCCACCGCTGCGCAGGAGCGTCAGAGCCGGCACGCCGTCGGCCGCATCCCCTGTCGAAAGCCGCGCGGCCAGTTCTCGCGGGCTCGGCGCGGCCACGAGCGTCCACAGGTCGAACCTGCGGTCCAGTGACCGCTCGACGCGGCGAGCCAGTTTCGCGGAGAGCAACGAGTGTCCGCCCTCGTCGAAGAAGCTGCTTGCCGGATCGAAGTCGGCGATACCCAGGACTTCCCCGAACAGCGCACAGAGCCGGCGCTCGAGCGTTTCGTCGCGGCCCGCCGGAGCGGCCCGCCGCGTCTCTTCGGGCATCAGGGCCGGGCGCGGGCGGTCCGGCGGCACGATCGTGCTCAGCGGGAGGTCCGGAGCCGCCGCGACCTGTGCCAGGACGGTCTCGAACAAGCCTGCGAGCCAGGCCGCGCCGACGGCGTCGAAAAGCGCCGTGGCGTACTCGAGAGTTCCGGTGAACCCGGCGGCAGCGTCGCCCGCGTCGACCGCGAACGTCAGGTCGAACTTGGCGGTTCCGGTCCCCACCGGCAGGAGCGTGCCGGTGCAGCCGTCCAGTTCGACCCGGGCGGTGGCGTCGTTCTGCACGAGCAGAGCGATCTGGAAGAGCGGGTGACGGCCCGGTGCGCGAGGCGGGTTGACGGCCTCGACCACTTGCTCGAACGGGACGTCCTGGTTGGCCTGCGCGGCGAGCACGGTCGTGCGGGCCCGGTCGAGCAGGGCGGAGAACGTGTCGTCGCCGCTCGCCTCGACGCGCAGGACGAGCGTGTTGACGAAGTAGCCGACAAGCCGCTCGAGCGCGGTGTCAGTGCGGCCGGCCACCGGCGAGCCGATCACGATGTCTTCTCCGCCGCCGGCGAGGTGCAAGGTCGCGGCCAGGCCCGCGTAGAACACCATGAACAGCGAAGCCCGGTGCTCGCGGGCCAGGTCCGCCAGCCGGACCGCGCTCGCCGTACCGACGTGGAACGGCGCCGCCGCACCGGCGAGCACCGGACGCTCGGGACGCGGCCCGGCGATGGGCAGCGGCCGCGGCTCGGGAAGATCGTTCAACCGGCGGTGCCAGAAGGACAGCTGGAGACCGGCCAGCCCAGCCGGATCGGCAGGGTCGCCGAGCAGGTCCCGCTGCCACAGCGCGTAGTCCGCGTACTGCACCGGCAGTTCCTCGGACCAGGCAGGAGCGTCACCGAGCGACCGGGCGCGACAGGCCGCGGAGAGGTCGGCCAGCAGCGGCGCGACGGACCAGCCGTCGGCCACCGTGTGGTGCAGCACGAGCAGCAGGCGGCTGGTGCCATCGGCGAAGACGAACAGCCAGGCGCGCAGCAACGGCCCGGTCGCAAGGTCGAATTCACCGCGGACGGCGTCGGCGACCAGGTCGTCCACCGCGCCGGCATCGGCCGGGACGACGTGCAGCGGCGGCCAGCCTGCGGGCCGGGGTTCGAGGATGTGCTGGACCGGCGTGCCTTCGTCCTCGCGGAACACCGTGCGGAGGATTTCGTGCCGGTCCAGCAGGTCGCCGAGCGCGGCGCGCAGCGTTTCCTCGGCAGGCACGCCGGACAGCGAGAGCTGCAGCGGCAGGTTGTAGGTCGCGCCTGCTCGGTCCAGCCGGTGCAGAAACCACAGTCCTTCCTGGCCGTAGGACAAGGGGATCGCTTCGGCGGCGCTCATTCGTCGGCGTCGGCGAAGTCCAGCAGGGTGCCGATTCCGGTCGCCGCGGCACGGCGATGCAGCAGCAGTCCGGAGTAGACGTCCTGGGCCGCCAGCCCGAGGGACTTGAACAACGTCACCTCGTCCGCGGATTCGCGGCCCGGGTGCCGCCCGGCGAGAACCTCCCCGATCTCGGCTTGGATGCGGTCCATCGCGAAGTGTCCTTCCGCGACGGCGGCGAGAAGATCACCCGATTCTCGGGTCGCGGATTCGCGGCTGTCGGCGAAGACGCGGCAGCGGCCGACCAGTTCCCCGGTCAGCTCGCGCGCGTCCGGGAAGGAGGAGCCGACCGCGTTGAGGTGAGCACCGGCGTCGGCGACGGCCAGCACGGGTTCGGCACTGGCGGTCACGGTGCACACCACGTCCGCTCCCGATGCCGCTTCCGCCGCAGTCGCGCAGACTTCGACGGGGCAGTCGACCCGCTCGCCTGCCCACTCCGCGAACCGTTCGGCGGTCTCGCGGCGGTGGTTCCACACGGACACCGTTTTCGGCGGCCGCACGATCGTCATCGCTTCGAGGTGTGACCGGGCCTGTACGCCGGAGCCGAGGATCGCGAGCGTGCTCGCGTCCGGGCGGGCGAGCGCGTCGGTGGCGGCCGCGGACGCGGCGGCGGTCCGGATGGCGGTGATCGCGGCTCCGCTCGCCAGTGCGCAGGGCTGACCCGTGGCGTGGTCGAACACCAGCACCAGCCCGGCGTGCACCGGAAGCCCGCGTTCGGCGTTCTCCGGAACGACCGACACGGCCTTGAGCCCGAACCCGTATTCGCCTTCGCTGACATGAGCGGGCATGACCGCGAGCACGTCGCCCGACGGGGAATGCACCATGTGCCGGACAGGTTGTTCGACGGCGCCGTCGCTGAACGCGCGGAAGGCGGTCCGCATCAGGTCCACCGCGTCCGCCATGGGAAGCAGCTCACGCACGTCGGCGGGGTTGAGCACGATCACGGGCGGGCTCCTTGGTCGGCAGGAAGGGGAACGGTGCGCAGTGCGGCCGCGAGTTCGCCGAACACGATCCCGGCGAACTCGTCAGTGCGTTCTTGGAGGAAGAAATGGCCGCCGGGGAAAAGCCGGGGACCGGTGAGCCGGTCGGCGTGCGCTTTCCAGGCCCCGAGGCTGTCGGCCACAGTCACCGGATCGTCCGCGCCCCCGTACACGGAGACGGGCATCGGCAGCGGTGGCTCTTCGCGGTACTGATAGCTGTGGCACAGCGCGAAGTCGGCGCGCAGGACCGGGAGCACCAGTTCGCGGACATCCGGGTCGGCCAGCAGCTCGGAGGCCGCCCCGCCCATTCCGGCGACCTTCGCGCAGAACGTCTCGTCGTCGTCGTTCGTGGCAGGCATCGTCTCCGGCGGGACTCCCCGGACGGGCCAGCACGCGGACGCGAGGAACACAGGCGGCCGGGCGCCGTCGGCCAGCAGGAACCTGGTGGCGCGGTAGGCGAGCATGGCGCCCATGCTGTGGCCGAAGAGCGCATACGGAGCGTTCTCCTCGGACAGCCACCCGGCGAGGGCGCGAGCCGCGGTGTCGCAATCGTCGAACGACGGTTCCCGGTGCCGGGCCTGCCGTCCCGGCAGCCTGACCGCCCGCAGCTCGGCCCACTCCGGGACGAAGGGCGTCCACGGCCGGTACGACGACGCGCCGCCGCCGGCGCAGGGGAGACAGTACAGCCGGACCTGTGCCGCGGGGCGCGGCTCGAAGGCCTGATACCACAACGGGTTGGTGCTCATCGATGGCCCCTTTCGCGGCCGTGCGCGCGTCCGCTCGTCAGATCAGCGACTGCGCGATGGTCTCTTTCATCACTTCGGTCGTGCCGCCGTAAATCGTCTGGACCCTGCTGTCGACGAAGGCCCGGCCGACCGCGAACTCGTGCGTGTAGCCGTATCCTCCGTGCAGTTGCAGGCAGCGGTCGGTGACGCGCTGCGCCAGTTCGGTGTTCCACCACTTGGCCATCGCCGCTTCGTCCGCCCCGAGCATGTCGTCGACGTGCGCGGCGACGCAGCGGTCGGTGAACGTCCGGGCCACCGACAGCTCCGTGGCGAGCTCGGCGAGCACGAAGCGGGTGTGCTGGAGCGCGGTCAGCGGGCCGCCGGAGACGGCACGGACGCGGCAGTAGTCCACCGTGTCGGCGAACACGCGCTCCGCTCCGGCGAGCGCGGACACCGCGATCCACAGTCGTTCCTGTTTGAGATGACGCAGCAGGTAGCCCATCGCGCGACTCGGCCGCCCGACGACATTCGCGGCAGGGACCGCCACGTCTTCGAAGGCCATTTCCACCGTGTCGAGCGCGCGCATCCCCAGCTTGTCGATGCGCTTGCCGACGGCGAACCCGGCGGCGGTGCGCTCGACAGCGAGCAGCCCGAAGTCGGTGTCGCGTTCGCCGGTCCGGGCCAGCACCAGCACCAGGTCGGCCAGTTCGCCGTGCGAGATGAACGTCTTGCGCCCGGTGAGCCGGAATCCCCGGCCGTCCGGCCGTGCGGTGGTGCGCAGACGCGTGAGGTCGCTGCCGGCGTCGGGTTCGGTGATGGCGATCGCGGTGACCAGTTCGCCTGAGCAGAACCCGGGCAGCCATCGTGCCCGCTGCTCGGGCGTCGCGAGTGCCTTCAGATAAGCGCCGACGACCTCGTTGTGCAGCGACAGGGCCGGCGCATGCACCCTGGCCGCTGCGAACTCCTCGGCCAGCACGACGTGGTACCGGTAGTCGTCGGCGCCGCCGCCGCCGTATTCGACGGCCAGGTCCATGCCGAGCAGGCCGTGCTTGCCCGCCGTCAGCCAGACATCCCGGTCGACCGCCCCGGCGCGTTCCCAATCCGGGTAGCGAGGCAGCACCTCCCGCTCCAGGAACGTCCGCACCAGAGCGCGGAAGTCCTTGTGTGCCGCGGTGAAAAGCTCACGCCGCATCGAAGACCTCCGCCCGGCCGTCGGGAGCCAGCGCGGACCAGGACGGCATGATGTCGCGGAGCCGGTTCATCATCGCCTGGCAGTAGGCCGCGTTGTGGTCGAGGCTGCGGTGGCGCGGGTAGGGCATCTTGCGGCGGCCCGCGTGGTCCGCCCGGACTTGGCCGACGCCGGCCGGCGCACCCAGCAGGTCGAGCGCCTCCGTCGAAGCCCGCAGTTCGACGGCGTAGCGGGACGCGGACGTGATTTCGAGGTGCTGCAACGGAAGGGACGGCGGGACGAAGGGTTCGCGGTAGACGTAGGGCCGGGCGAGCAGATCCAGTTCGAAGGCGGCCTGGCGGCGCGCGGTGTCCAGCCAGCCTTTCTCGCGCAGGAAGTCCCGCAGCAACCGGTCGAGTTCGGCGCGGTGGGAGTGCAGGACGTAGTGCAGCACCTTGCCGGTGTTGTTGATGTCGTAGTTGCGGAGCCCGGACACCGAGTCGGCGAAGAACGCGCAGATCGGATCGTCGGCCCGGCCGCGGAAGAACTCGGCGGCGGCGGTGAGGAAGTCCCCGTAGGAGCAGGTGCCGTCGCGATCCAGTTCCCGCGCGGTGAACTGCGCCGCACGCCCGTTGTAGAGGCTGATCACCGCGTAGGTGAACCAGATCCCCGAGTCGTAGTCCGCCCGGTCGACCCACTTGGTGCCGACCACGACGTCGGCTTCGGCCACCGCGTCGTCCACCCGTACGGTTCGGATGCCGAGTACTTCCTGCTGCGCGTGCATCGGCGTGTTGTGCAGCAGCAGTTGCGGATAGGTGACGATGGCGTCGGCTCCGGAGCGGCACAGCCGGTCGATGCCCTCGCGGAACGACCGGAGTGTCTCGCCTGGCAGGGGCCAGATGAGTTCGGTGTAGGAACTGATCCGTTTTTCCTTGAGCTTCGCTTGCAGGGTGACGTAGGTGCTTTCCCTGATGTTGGCGCGGTCGACGATCTTCAGCGTCTCGTCGCTCATGGTTTGCAGCGACACCGGCTGACTGGCCAGCAGGCCGCCCTCGACCAGGAGCTCGGTGATTTCGGTGACACGGTCCGGCCGGTTCTTGGCCGCCTGCATGGAAATCATCATCGGATAGCCGTTGCGCTGCTTGCACGCGACGAGGTGCCGCGTCAGGTCGACGTCCCGCGGCAGCGCGCCCCAGTTCGCGTCGGCGAGGAACACGCTTTCCACCCCGTGCTCGCTGATCCACGTGAGATCGTCGAGCACCCGGTCCTGGTCCCAGCGGTACACCTTGTCGTTGGTGGCCGCGCCCCAGTAGCAGTACGAGCACTTGAACGGGCAGCCGCGGTTGGTCTCGACCACCGCGAACGTGTAGTCGCCGCCGTCGAAGATTCCCGCGGCGAACGGGGACGGGATCTCGTCGAGGTCGCGGAGCCGGGCGGGTTCCTCGGTGGTGCGGAGGGTGTCGCCGTCGTAGAAGCTGATTCCCGGCACGGCCGCGAAGTCCGGCTTTTCGGCGAGCAGCACGGAGAGGAAGGCCGAGAAGGTCGCTTCGCCCTCGCCATTGCACACGACGACGCGATCGCGGCCGGGCGGCACGTAGGCGGCGGCGTGGTTCATCACCTGCGGACCGCCGAGGATGACGTAGGCGTCCGGCCGGCGTTCGAGCAGTCCGTCCAGCAGGCGCGTCATCGCCCGCATGTTCCACAGGTAGCAGCTGAGCGCGTAGACGGCGGAGTCTTCTTCGGCGAGCAGGGCCGTCAGCACGTCCTCCACCGGAGTGTCGGCCGGCTGCGAAACGATGGTGAAGCGGTACGCCGCGGCCACCGCCGGATCCTGCTGGGCGTAGGCCTGCAGGTATCCGGAAGCCAGCGGAAGGGTGTTGGGGTACAATGGCAATTCGACGAAGGTGACCCGCGTGGTGCCGGTGTTCATGCCTGCGCTTCCGTTTCTTCGAGAGCGGCGGCGAGCTCGCTCAGCACTTCGTGCTCGAACAGGTCTTCGGCGCCGAGGCGAAGTCCGCGCTTGCGGGCTTTGGCCGCGACCCGCATCGCCGCCAACGAGTCGCCGCCAAGGTCGAAGAAGCTGTCCTCGCGGTCGGCGGCGGTGATGGGCAGCACCTCGCACCACAGTTCGGCTATCAGGCCTTCGAGGCCGGTCAGGGGGCCGGTGCCGGCAGCCGGACCGGCTTGCGGGGACAGCGCGGCCAGTGCCGTCCGGTCGGTCTTGCCGTGCGCATTCGTCGGAAACGCGGACAGCACGCGCACGGCGGCCGGAGTCAGATAGTCCGGCAGGACCGCGGCGAGCTCTTTGCGCAGCGCGTCCGGCTCCGGCGGCGCGGCAGGGTCGGCGGGAATCACGTGCAGTACGAGAATCCCGCCTCCGGCGGCAGGCTCGTGCACGACAGCCACCGCGTCGGCCACCGGAGGCAGGGCGCGCGCCGCCGACTCCACCTCGCCGGGTTCGATCCGGAACCCGCGCAGCTTGACCTGGCTGTCGGCGCGGCCCACGAATTCGAGTGCGCCGCCGCGGAGCAACCGGACGACGTCACCGCTGCGGTAGAGCCGGGCCGGGCCGCCGGCGAACGGGTCGGCGACGAAACGCGCCGCGGTCAGCCCCGGCCGGTCGAGGTAGCCCTGCGCGACCCCGCGTCCGCCGAGATAGAGCTCGCCGGTTCCGCCGACGGGAACAGGCCGCAACCGCTCGTCGAGAACGTGCCCGGTGACCCCGGTGAGCGGGACCCCGATCGGCGGCGGTCCCGAGGCAGCCCCGCCGGACGCGAAGTCGTGACAGGTGGCCAGCATCGCCGTCTCGGTCGGGCCGTAGACGTTGTAGACGGCGAACGGCAGGTGCGCCGGGGGATCGGTGCGCAGCTGCTCGCCGCCGACGAGGAAAGCCCGCAACCGGGATCGCGATGCGTGCCACGGCTCGGCGAGGACTGCGGTGCCGAGCGCGGTAGTTAGGAAGCACACGGTGATGTGCTCGTCGCTCAGCCACCGGGCCAGTCCCTCGGCCGAGCGGAAGACGCGGTCAGGGGGGATGCACAGCGTCGCGCCGTGCGCCAAGCACGGCCAGACCTCGAGCGACCAGCCGTCGAACGACGGTCTGGCGATTTGCGGCATCCGGTCGGTTTCCCCGACCGAGAACCGCTCGCCGTACCACTGAACGAGGTTCGCCGCCCCGCCGTGGGTCACTTCGACGCCCTTCGGGGCTCCGGTCGAGCCGGAGGTGTAGGTGACATAGCAGGGTTGCCGGAGCAACGGCTCCACGGACGTCGGCGTGCCGCTGCCGGGCCTGGGCTCGACCGGGATCACCGGGTGCCCGGGCGGCAGGCGCGCCGCGCCGGCTTCGTCGGTGACGACGGGCGGCGTCCCGGCGTCAGCCAGCATCGTGGCCAGCCGGGCGGGCGGCTCGCGTACGTCGAGACCGACGTACGTGCCGCCGGCCAGCAGCACGCCGAGTGCCGCGGCGACGAGCTCCGGCGACCTGTCCAGCAACAGTGCCACGCGCCCGCCCCGTCGGAGGCCGTGTGCGACGAGCCTGGTCCGGACGGCGTCGGCGTGCCGCACCAGCTCGGTGTAGGTCCAGCTGCCGCCCTCGTGCTCGACGGCGGGCCTTCCGGGGTGCCGTTCGGCCTGGCGCAGGACGGCCAGGGGCACCGCCGGCGGCGCCGCGCGGGACGCCGGTTCGTCGGTGTTCCGGTTGTCAGCCATCGGTCTCCTCCAGCCCTTCGTTCCCACGCGGTATCTCCGCGCCCCTCGTCACCAGGCCGTACGCCACCGCCGCGACGGCCAGCGCCGCGCCGCCCGCGACGATCGCGACCCGTGGGCCCGCGGCCTCGGCCAGCCAGCCGATGGCGAGGCTGCCCACCGGGTAGGCGCCGACCACGGCGATTCCGTACAGGGCCATCACGCGGCCTCGCTGGCCGGCCGGTACGGACAGCTGCACCGTGCTGTTGGCAAGCGGCAGGAACATCTGCGCGACGAACCCGCAGCACAGCAGCATCGCGGTGAACGTCCAGAAGGTCGGCAGCTGACCCATCACCACTTCCCCAAGCCCGAGCAGGCACGCGATCGCGGCGAGCAACCGTGTGCCCGGCCGGTGGCGGAGGGTGTAGCGGGTCGCGGCCACGGCCCCGCCGAGGGCGCCCGCCGCGAGGACCGACGAGAGCAGGCCGAATCCGCCCGCACCGCGCTGGAACACCTGTGTCGCGACCACCGCGAGGATCGTCACGAAGCTCGTGCCCATGGCCGAGAGGCAGAACACCAGGGTGATGAGAGCGCCGAGCCCGGGGTGCCGCAGCACTTCCCGGTAGCTTTCCCGGAGCGATTTGGTCCGCCGGGACGGGACCGCGGAGACGCGCAGCTCGCCGGGACGCATCCGCAGCAGCGCCAGGACGACGGCGCCGAAGCTGACGGCGTCCACGACGAACAGGGGCCCGGTGCCGAGCACGCTGATCAGCGCGCCGGCCACAGCCGGCCCGGTCACGCGCGCCACGTTGAACACCACCGAGTTCACCGCCACCGCCGTCGCGACCTGCCCCGGTTCGACCATCTCCGAAGTGAAAGCCGCACGCACCGGGGTTTCCACCGCCGACACGGCGCCGGCCAGCAGGCACAGCACGAGCACTTGCCACAGCTGGATCGCTCCGGTCAGCACCAGGACGCCGCACAGGAGGCTCAATCCGCCCAGAACCGAGCCGGAGAACATCAGGAAGCGCCGCCGCGTGACGCGGTCGGCGACGTCGCCTGCCCACAGCGAGAGCACCAGCGTCGGGCCCCACTGCATCGCCGCGGCCGTGCCAAGGGCGACCGCGTTGCCGCCGGACAGGTGCAGGACGAGCCAGTCCTGCGCGATGCGCTGAATCCAGGTTCCGGTGATCGACACGACCTGGCCGAAGGCGAAGAGCCGGTAGTTCCGCTGGCCGAACAGCGCGCGCAGCGAGCCGCCGCGGGCGGTGGCAGCGGCTCCGGCTCCGGATCGGGGGGCGGTCACTTGACCGCCATTCCGACCAGGGCCGGCCGGGGGACCAGGTAGGCCCACTGCCCATCGGCGGTGCGCTCGAACCGCGGCCGGGCCCGCCTCCCGTCCTGCGTGGTGAAGCAAAAGATCTCCTCGGCCCGCCGGGCCGCCCACGCGGACACGTCCTCCGGTCCCAGTTCGGCCTCGGCCTTGACGAGGCCGTACATGTCGGTGAGGTAGCGGCCGAGCCGGAGCCGTGCTTCCTCGCGTGTCGGCGCGGTGGTCACGTAGGGGTCGAGGATCTCCGTAATGCGGTACCCGCCGAACCCGGCCGTGGCCAGGTGGTCCTCGATCATCGCCCGGGTCAGGTGCGGGTACCGGTGCCCGGTCGCCGAATGCGGATCGACGATCTCGGTGAACCAGGTGTCCATCGGCGAGCCGATTTCGAAGTCGTGCAGGACGAAGACGCCACCGGCCCGGAGCACGCGCCGCGCTTCGAGCGCGACTCCGGCCCGCTCCTCTTCAGGGATGTGATGGGTGCCGTAGGCGAGCAGGACGCCGTCGACCGAACCGTCCCGCACGACGAGGTGCTGGGCTCGCTGCAGGACTGCGGGGCTGCCCTGCGCCCACGCCGCAGAGACCATGTGGGGCGCACCGTCGCAGGTGAGGATTTCGGCGTCGATCAGGCCGAGCCTGTCGTTGACCTGGCGGACCAAGCCGTTGCCGCCCAGGAGGTCCAGCACCACCGCGTCCGGCCGGCGCACGGCAGGGCCGAAGAGCCCGAGCAGCGCCCGGATGCCGTCCGCTCGCGCGGCGAGCTGGGCTGTTTGCGCCCGGACGTAGGCTCCGCCGCGGCCGCCGGCGGTTTCCGGGCCGAAGTCGCGAGCGCTCCCGTCCAGGGCCGTAGACGCGGTAGTGGCGAGCCGGACTGGGTCGAGGCAGCCGTGCAGCCGAGGGGAGACGGTCCGGAGCGCCGAAGCCTGGGCGTCCAGGTCGCGGCCGTCGACGATCATCGCTTGCGCTGTCACGAAACCGCCTGCCCGGAGATCACGTGCCCGCCCCGCGGCCGCCAGGCGCGCGAAGCGCGGAAGTCGACGTGGACGAAGATCCGGTGCAGCCACCGGTCGGTCCCGTCGTGCTGCGGGGCGAACCGCGACCGGCCGTGCAACGCGACCCGGTTGTCCACCAGGGCGAGGTCGCCGGGGGCGAGCACCATGTCGGTGCGGACCTCCTCCAAGGCCCCGGACAGCTCGGCGAGCGCGTCGGCCGCCGCGTCGTCGGTCGCGTGCGTGCTGGTGAAGTCGACGCGGACGCTGGGGTCCTCCACGCTGCCGTACAGGACGGCGTGCGACTCGGCGGACGTTTCGCCGGACCCGAACGACGCCGGAGCTTCGGTGACGAAACGAGGCTCTCGCAGTACGTCGACGGTCCCGCTGTCGAGCAGCCGGACCGCCCGCCTGCTCGACGCGGTCCGAAGGGCGGCTGCGTCGTCGTGGTCGTTGCGCAGGCACAGCAAGCCGACGACGTCCGGCCGGTGCGGGTGGAACGCGTTCTCCACGTGCAGGGTAAGCGGCGCGGACCCGGCATTGCCCGGGAAGTCGGCCATCCCGGGAACCGGCACCACATCGTGCACGAGACTGCCTCCCTTTTCGTCCGCGAAGCCGACCGGCTCGCCGATGCAGAGCGCGAGCGACACCAGGAGCGCCGCCGGCTGCGTGGCGTACAGCTGGAGACTGTCGTAGCGGCCAGGGGTGGGAGGGACGGGCCCCAGGGGGAGTCCCTTGACCAGCAGCACCCCGTCCTCGCCGGCGTCGTGCCGGAACCGGCGCAGCGCTGCGCCGATCCTGGTCGGCAAGGCGCACGAGGCGGTCCGCGCGCGGTTCATCCACAGTGGACTCTCCAATGCCGTTCCGTCGGCGAGCTCGCCGGTCAGGCGGGTCAACGCCTCGGCTTCCTCCGCCGTCAGGACCACCGCGCGGCCGTCCGCAAGCATGGTCGTGCGCTCCATAGGGCTCCCGCCGTTCAGCTCTCTCGGTCGGCCATGGCACGGACGAGGCTGGCCGGGCGCATGTCCGTCCAGTGGGTTTCGATGTAATCGAGGCAGTCCTGCCGCGGGCCGGGACCGTGTACCGTCCGCCAGCCGTCGGGCACGTTCGCGAACTGCGGCCACAACGAGTACTGCTCCTCGTCGTTGATCAGCACCAGAAAGGTGCCTTCGGGATCGTCGAACGGGTTGGTCGACTCGGCCATCTGCGGTCCTTCCTCCGATTCGTCGTGCGTCAGGGGTTTTCGGATACGTTCTCGCGGTGCAGCCGCGGCCGGGTCCTGGCGGCGGTGAGCCGGCAGGCGAAACCGGCGATCGTCGGGTGCTCGAAGAGCGTGCGCAGTGTGAGCTCGGCCCCGATTTCGGTGCGGATCCTGCCGATCAGCCGGGTGGCGAGCAGGGAGTGCCCGCCCAAATCGAAGAAGTTGTCCTCGGTGCCCACGTGGTGCACTCCGAGGACCTCGCCGACCAGCCGGCACAAAACCCGTTCTCGTTCGTCGGCCGCCGATCCCGATCCGGCACCCCGCACGACCGGGGCGGGCAGTGCCGCGACGTCGATCTTTCCGGTGGGCGTGAGGGGCATCCGAGGGAGGACGACGAGATGGGCGGGCACGAGGTACTCCGGCAGCGATTCCTCAAGCAGTGCGCGGAGTTCTCGGGTGTCGATGGGTTGGGTGGTGGTGAGGTAGGTGGTGAGTTGGGGG
>NZ_JBHRWI010000038.1:0-2870 GCF_042647905.1 Amycolatopsis halotolerans | reverse complement strand
TGAGGTGGAGTTCTCCGGTGGTGCCGGGCGGGACCGGCTGCAGAAACCCGTCCAGCACATAGCCCTGGACGTTGTCGGCGAGCCGGCCGAGGGTCAGCACCCCGCGGTCGATCGGCGCGCCCGGCGGGATGCGGTATTCCATGCAGCCGACCGTGGTTTCGGTGGGCCCGTACTCGTTGATCACGGTGGCTCCGGGGTTGCGCGCCCGCCAGCGGTCGAGCTCGGCGCCGCGCAACGGCTCTCCGCCGAGCACGAGCTCGCCGGTCACCGGCCACGCGTCGCCGTTCTCGAGCAGCAGCGGCAGGTGGCTCGGGGTGGCTTTGAGGAACCGGGGCCCGGCGGCGGAGACGGCCTCGCCGTGCAGCACGTCGGCAACGTACACGCTGCCGCCGGACACCAGCGGGCCGAACAGGCTGGTGACGGTGAGGTCGAATGCCAGCGAGGAGTACAACGGCGCCGCGACCGACAGCGACGGATACCGCTTTCCGCACCAGTGGAGATAGGTCGCCAGCCCGCGATGGGTGACGGCGGCGGCCTTCGGCCTGCCGGTCGTACCGCTGGTGAAGATGAGGTAGGCGAGGCTTTCGGGGTGGATCTGGACCGCGAGCGGCGCGTCGCTCCGCGCTGCCACTTCGGCGGCCGTCGTCGCATCGTCCAGCCGGAGGACCGCGACTCCGGCTCCGGGCAGGCGGACGTCCTTCATGCTGAGGACGACGTCCGGCCGGGCGTCGTCGAGCATGTGCCGCACCCGCACGGCCGGCGAGTCCGGGTCGAGCGGGAGATAGCTCGCGCCGGTTTTCAGCACGGCGAAGACCGCGACCGGCACCTCCGCGCTGTGCCGCAGGGCCAGGGCGACGATCGAGCCCGGTCCGACGCCGTACGTGAAGCTGAGGTGCCGTGCCAGGCGGTTCGCCCGTGCCTCCAAAGTCCGGTAGCCGACCGCGTCCCCGGCGGCCGTGACGACCGCCGTCCGATCGGGTGTCGTGCCAGCCTGGCGTTCGAACTGCTCCACGACCGTGGCGTCCGGCACGTCGGCGCTGTTGTCGTTGGCTTCTTTGAGGAGTTTCCGTCGTTCGCCGGGGGAAAGCACGTCGTGCCGGCTGAGCGGGCGGTCCGGGTCCGCCAGCATGGAGGCGAGCAGCCGTTGCCACCGGGTCACGATCGTCTCCGCCGTGGCGCGGTCGAACACGTCCGCGTTGAACTCCAGCATCCCGGCGATGCCGACGGGGCCGTCGGCATCGCGTTCCTCCGCGAGGTGCACCGAAAGGTCGAACTTCGCGACGTCCGCGAGGGCCGGGGCCATCGTCGTGCGCAAGCCGTCGAGGTCAAGTTCCGCGTCGGGTGTGTTGTCTAGGGTGAGGATGACCTGGAACAGCGGGTGCCACGCCAGCGACCGTTCCGGGTTGAGCGCGGCGACCAGCTGTTCGAACGGCAGGTCTTGGTGGCTGAACGCGGCGAGGTCGGCGGTGCGCACCCGGGCCAGCAACCGGCGCGGTGACGGGTCTCCGCTCGTGTCGGTGCGCAGCACGAGGGTGTTGACGAAGAAGCCGACCAGTTCGTCCAGCGCGTCGTCGGTACGGCCGGCGACCGGGGCTCCGATGGGGATGTCGGCGCCCGCTCCCAGCTTGGTGAGCAACGCGGCGAGGGACGCCTGGACGACCATGAAGAGGCTGGCTCCGCTGGTGCGGGCCAGGTCGATCATCCCGGCATGCAGGTCGGTGTCGAACCGGAATCCGACGACGCCGCCGCGGCCGGTGGTGACTGCGGGCCGCGGCCGGTCGAACGGGAGCCGCAGGGTGGCCGGCAGCCCGGCGAGCGTTTCGCGCCAGAAGCCGAGCTGGGCGGCACCGAGCGTGCCCGGCGCCGCCAGGTCGCCGAGCAGTTCGCGGTGCCACAACGTGTAGTCGGCGTACTGGACGGGCAGCGGCGTCCAGACCGGGGCCGAGCCGTCGCGGCGGGCGCGGTACGCAGCCGCGAGATCGCGCAGCAGCGGGGTCATCGACCAGCCGTCGCTGGCGATGTGGTGGAACACGAGCAGCAGTACGTGCTCCTCGGGCCCGACGGCCGCGAGCCGGGCCCGGAACGGGACTTCGGCGGTGAGGTCGAAGGGGTACTGGCTGTGTTCGGCGAGGTAGCCCGCGAGCGCGCCCTTGGCCACCGCGTCCGGGGTCAGCACGGAGCGGACCTCGTCCGCGGGCCGGACCAGCTGCCGCGGGTCACCGTCCACCTCCGGGAAGATCGTGCGCAGACTCTCGTGCCGGGCGACCACGTCGTTCAGCGCGGCCTCGACCGTTCCGGCCTCGAGCGGGCCGAGCAGTCTCAAGGAGAACGACACGTTGTAGGCAGGCGCCGCGTTGTCCATCCGGTTGAGAAACCACAACCGCTGCTGTGCGTACGACAGCGGAAGCACTTCCGGGCGAGGGCGCGGAGCGAGCCGGGCGCGGCTCCGGCCCGCGCCGGTCAGCATCCGGCCGAACGCGGCCACCGTCGGCGCGTCGAAAAGGGTGCGAATCGGAACCTCGGCGTCGAAGACGCTTCGCACCCGGCTGACGAGCCGGGTGGCGAGCAGCGAGTGGCCGCCCAGCTCGAAGAAGTTGTTGTCGACGCCGACCCGCGGCAGCCCGAGCACCTCGGCGAAGAGCCCGGTGAGGATTTCCTCCTGAAACGTCCGGGCCGGCCGGCCCGGCTCCGCCGGAGCAGGCGCGGGCAGCGCGTCGGCGTCGAGCTTGCCGTTGGGGCTCAGCGGAACGGAATCCAGGATCACGAACGCCGACGGCACCATGTGGGCGGGAAGCCGGTCCGCCGCGAAGCGGCGGAGTTCTCGGGTGTCGATGGGTTGGGTGGTGGTGAGGTAGGTGGTGAGTTGGGGG
>NZ_JBHRWI010000037.1:0-716 GCF_042647905.1 Amycolatopsis halotolerans | reverse complement strand
TCGAGGCAGGTGGCGCGGCGGGACATGGACTGGGTCAGGCCGGCGTCGGCGAGCAGGGCGCGCCAGGAGGCGTGCCGGTACTGGAAGCCCTGGTCGGAGTGCACCAACGGCGCGGCTCCGGCGGGCAGGGTCGCGATCGCGGCGCGCAGCGAGGAATTGGTCAGCTCCAGCGACGGGGACGGCCCGCAGGAGTAGGCGACCACGGACCGGTCGAACAGGTCGACGATCGGCGAGAGGTAGAGCTTGCGGTCGCCGATGCGGAACTCGGTCACGTCGGTGACCCATTTGGTGTCCGGGGCGTCGGCGTCGAACCGGCGGTCGAGCAGGTTCGGCGCGGTCGTGCCGGGCTGCCCGAGCCAGGACCGGTGCCGGCGGGGCCGCCGGACCTGGCAGGCCAGGCCGAGGGCGTTCATGACCTTGAGCACGGTCTTCTTCGCCACGTGCCAGCCGTCGCGGGCCAGGACCGCGTGGATGCGCCGGTGCCCGTAGCGGCCGCGGGCGGCCGCGAAGGCCTCGGCGATCGCGGTCTTGAGGGCGGCGTGCGGGTCGGGCCGGTCCAGGCGGGCCTGGTGGTAGAAGAACGTGGACCGGGCCAGGCCCGCGGCCGCCAGCAGCGCCGGCAGCGGGTAGTCGGCCTTGAGGGCGGCGATCGCCTGGGGGCCGTGTCATGACAACCGTGTAAGCCGCGGATGGACCAAGATCGGGTCGCTGACGGC
>NZ_JBHRWI010000036.1:0-71638 GCF_042647905.1 Amycolatopsis halotolerans | reverse complement strand
CCGCTACCACCACCGACACACCGCACCACAACCAGGTTTCACAACACCCTCTGAGGGAATCAGAGTCCCTCAGGGTTCCCCTCACGGACTTGCGGAGACGGCGGGCCTCAAGCGGGTATTTCGCCGACCTTGGCAGCGGACCTGAGTCTCGTGCGGGGTACCGGCAGGGCCTCCCTCCATCCGCGGGCAAGGCTTACGGTGAGGAGGTGGCCACGATCGATCTGCGCACTGAGATCAAGGAGTTCCTGAGTTCGCGTCGTGCGCGGATCACGCCCGAGCAGGCCGGGCTGCCCGCCTACGGCGGCAATCGTCGGGTGAAAGGCCTGCGTCGCGAGGAGGTCGCGCTGCTGGCCGGGGTGTCGGTCGACTACTACGTGCGGATGGAGCGCGGCAGCCTCGCCGGTGCCTCCGACGGGGTGCTCGACGCGCTGGTCTCCGCCTTGCACCTGGACGAGGCCGAGCGCGACCACCTGTTCCACCTCGCCCGGCAATCCAGCGGCCCGCGCCGTCGTCGGCCCGCCGCGACGGTGCGTCCGGCGCTGCAGCAGGTGCTCGCCGCCATCACCGACGCCCCGGCGTGGATCTGCAACGGCCGTTACGACGTGCTGGCCACGAATCGCCTAGCCCGCGCGCTGTATTCCCCAGTGCTGGCCGACCCGCGACGCCCGGCGAACACCGCGCGGTTCGTGTACCTGGATCCCGACGCGGCGAGAACATTCTTCGTCGACTACGATCGCGTCGCCCGCGATGTGGCCGCGAAGCTGCGCATGGAAGCCGGGCGCAACCCGCACGACGAGGACCTGATCGCCCTGGTCGGCGAGCTGTCCACCCGCAGCGAACTGTTCCGGCAGCAGTGGGCGTCCCAGGACGTCCGGCTCCACCGGTCCGGACGCAAACGCCTGCACCACCCCGTCGTGGGCCAGCTCGACCTGGACGTCGAGTCGATGGACCTGCCTTCCGAACCCGGCCTGATCCTGAACGTCTACACCGCCCCCACCGGCACGCCGACCGCGGACGGCCTCGCCCTCCTGGCGTCGTGGGCGGCCAGCCAGAAGGAACTGGCGGCCGAAGCACCCGGCGGATAAACCGGCACCCCTCAGCACGGATTCCCGCTAGCGTGAAGCAGTTCGCACGAAGGGCGGGAAGCATGAACCACACCGAACTAACCGAACGTTTCGCAACCCTGACCACCGCCCACCTGGCCGACGGCTGCCTGCGCGCCCGCCTGTCCGTCCGGTGCGCGCCGGCCGGAACCCGGGCAGTGCTCCCAGGACGCAAGCTGGCCGGACGAGTTCTGCCCGCCCGCCACTCCGGCAGTGTGGACGTCTTCCTGGAAGCCCTCACCTCCGCGCAACCAGGCGACGTTCTGGCAGTGGACAACCGAGGCCGCCTAGACGAGAGCTGCGTCGGAGACCTGATCACCGCCGAAGCAGCCACAGCCGGACTCTCCGGCATCGTCATCTGGGGCCTGCATCGCGACACTGCGGAACTACGCGAAATCGGCCTCCCGGTCTACAGCCTGGGCTCCCTCTCCACCGGCCCCCTGCACCTCGACGACCGCGCCGCCGACGCCCTGGAATCCGCCACCGTCGGCGAATGGACGGTCACCACCGACGACCTGGTCTTCGGCGACGACGACGGCGTCCTCTTCGTCCCAGCCGCCCAAGCCGACGACGTGTTCCGGCTGGCCGAATCCATCCGCGACACCGAACACCGCCAGGCAGCGAAGATCCGCGACGGCGTCACTCTTCGCGAGCAGGTCCGGTTCAGCGAATTCCTGGCTCACCGGGAAAGCGACCCGGCCTACACGTTCCGGCAGCACCTCCGCGCGAAAGACAGCGCCATTGAAGAATAGGAAAACCGCTCTGGTCACCGGCGTCGGCAGGCAGGCCGGAATCGGCGCCGCGATCGCCACCCGGCTTCAGGAAGACGGCTGGAACGTCGTCACCACGTACTGGTCCGACTACGACCGCCGGATGCCGTGGGGTGCCGACGAAACCGTCCAAGGCATCGAAGCCGACCTAGCCGACCCGGAAACCCCGGCGAGGCTGTTCGACCAGATCGACGGCGACGTCCAAGCACTGGTTCTCGCCCACTGCGAATCGGTCGATTCCAGCCTGCTCGACACCACAGTGGACAGCTTCGACCGGCATTTCGCTGTGAACGCCCGAGCAAGCTGGCTACTGATCCGGGAGTTCGCCCAACGCTACCGAGGACCACACGGCGCAGGCCGCGTCATCACGCTGACCAGCGACCACGTGGTACACAACTTGCCTTACGGCGCAAGCAAAGGCGCGCTAGACCGAATCACCCTGGCCGCAGCCGGAGAACTCGGCCGCCTAGGCATCACAGCGAACGCAGTGAACCCCGGCCCCACCGACACCGGCTGGATCACCGACCCCCTGCGCGAAGCAATCACCCAACAAACCCCACTGGGCCGAATCGGCACCCCACGCGACTGCGCCGGTCTGGTCGCCTTCCTGTGCGGCCCAGAAGGCGGCTGGGTCAACGGCCAAATCCTAGTCGCCAACGGAGGCGCGGCATGAACGACAAACACCTCGCCTACGTCCTGCTCCCCCGAGGCGAAACCATCCTCCTGATCCGCCGAGCCCCCGGAACTTTCCTAGGCGGGCATTGGGAATTCCCCGGCGGCACGGTCGAACCCGGCGAAGCCCCGGAGACCACCGCGGTGCGGGAAGTCGCCGAGGAAACCGGACTGCGCGTGCGGCTCGCCAAGGAACGGGCCCGCCAATCCTGGCCGGACCGCACCGGCAAACCGTTCACCGTGCACGCCGCCTACTACGACGCGCACCCGGACTTCCTCGGCGACCTCCAGCTCAACCCGGCCGAACACGACGACCACCGCTGGCTGACCCCCGCGGACGCGACGGAGCTCCCCCTCTCCGACCACGTCAGGCAGGTACTGCTCGGCTGAAATCCCGAGCCAGCTGCGCGGCCCGGTCCCGCAGCAACGCACGGGCATCGGCCACACACCGATGCTCGTCCGGCTCCACGTCGGTCAGCGCATACACCCCGGCGAACCCCGCCGCCCGCCATTCCGGTGCGGACAACAGACACCGGCCGGCCAACGCGACCACCGGGGTACCGCCCGCCGCCCGGAGAACGCCCACCGGCGCTTTTCCGTGCAGCGACTGGGTATCCAGCGATCCCTCACCGGTGATGACAAGCCGGGCATCACGTGCGGCAGCCGGGAAACCCAGCAGCTCCAGCAACAATTCGATACCCGGCCGAATACGGGCGCCGAGTCCGGCGAGGACACCGAACCCGACGCCGCCTGCCGCGCCGGCGCCCGGGGTGGTGGCGTGCGCGGAGCCCAACACTTCGGCCCACCGAGTCAACCCGCGTTCCAGCGACGCGATCTCGTCGGGCCCGGCGCCCTTCTGCGGTCCGTACACTGCGGCCGCGCCATCCACGCCCAGCAACGGGTTGTCCACATCGGACGCCAGGACAATGTCCACTTCGGGCAGTCCGGAAAGATCCACTGTGGACAACTCGGCCAACGCCGCACCGCCCGGCGGAAGCGGAGCACCGGAAGCGTCAAGCAATCTCGCACCCAACGCGGTCAGCAATCCGGCTCCGCCATCGGTACAGGCACTGCCACCGACGCCGAGCACGATCTGCGTGGCACCGGCGGCAAGGGCGGCGGCGATCAGCTCGCCCGTGCCGTAACTCGACGCGGTCAGCGGTTCCAGCCGACCGCCGGGCAGCCGGTGGAGGCCGGACGCCTCCGCCAGCTCGACCACGGCGACCGTCCCGCGCAGGGCGTAGTACGCGGTGATCCGGCGGCCGGTCGGGCCGGACACCCGCACCGGCACCTGCCGGAACCCGGCTGCGACAGCGGCGGCGACTGTCCCGTCGCCGCCGTCCGCCACCGGCAGCTGCCGCACCGGTTCACCGGGCGCGACCTCGGCGAACGCCGCGGCCACCACCTCCGCGACCTCCGCCGCGGTGAGCGAGCCCTTGAACTTGTCCGGAGCCACCAGAACCGTCACGCCGCGGCCTTGAACGCTCGCCAGTCGCCGATTTCCGTGATGTCCCGCAGCTGCACGTGCGAGGTCTGCGGACGCCGCAGCAGCATCGCGAACGCCGAACTGCCGTCGGCCAGTTCGATCACGCCCAGCTCCAGCTCCGGCGGTTCGGACGGGAGCACCCGGTCGCGCAGCTGGTCCAGCGTGAGGTCGTAGACCTCGCCGGAGATCGCCGCGCCGCCGTGCGCTACCGGGACCAGCGCCGGGCATTGCCCGCCTACCGAATAGAACCGGTACTTCGCGGCCGTGGTCGTTTCGGCCACCAGTGGAGCGCCGTCGAGCAGGTGGTGCAGGGGTTCGCCGCGCATCGCGCCGCCGTTGAGGAACATCAGAGGCATTGTCGGTCCCTTTCTGTTAGAGGATCGCCTTCACCACGTCGATTCCGAAATAGACGGTGAACACGAGCGCGAGCACGGTGAGGATCCACCCCGCTTCACGCCACTTCCCGCGGAAGGTCTTGATCAGCACGAACGCGATGAGGCCCGCGCCGACGCCGTTGGTGATGGAGTAGGTGAACGGAATGAGCGCGACCGTCAGGAACACCGGGATCGTGTAATCCGGGTCGTTCCACGGGATGTTGCGGCACTGCGCCACCATCATCCCGCCGATCACCACGAGCGCGGGCGCGGCGGCCTGCGCCGGAACGATGCCCGCGATCGGCGTGAACAGCAGCGTCGCCCCGAACAAGAGTCCAGTCACGACACTCGCCAGCCCGGTCCGCGCGCCCTCCCCGACGCCGGCCGCGGACTCCAGGAACACGGTGTTCGGCGACGACCCGGACATCCCGCCCGCGATCGCGCCCGCCCCGTCCACGAACAGGATCCGGCCCATCCGCGGCACCCGGCCGTTCTTCGACAGCCCGGCCTCGGCCGACACGCTGGTGATGGTGCCCATCGCGTCGAAGAACCCGGACAGCACCAGGGTGAACAGGAAGATCGTCGCGGTGAGCGCGCCCGCCTTGGCGAATCCGCCGAACAGGTCGACGTGTCCGAGCAGCCCGAAATCAGGAGCCGCCACCACGGAATGCGGCAGCGTCGGAGTCGTCAACCCCCAGTCGCCGACGCCGAACCCGTCGTGCAGCACCACCGCGAGCACGGTGGCGGCCGCGATGCTGATCAGCACCGCGCCGGGCACCTTCCGGGACATCAGCACGGTCATCAGCAGCAGGCCGAAGCAGAACACCGCGAGCGGCAGGCCGGACAGATGCCCGTCCGTCCCGAGCCGAACCGGGACGGTCGTGTGCGCGGAGTCCGGAATACGGGTCACGAACCCGGCGCTCACCAGTCCGACGAGCGCGATGTAGAGCCCGATGCCTACGGTGATCGCGGTTTTCAGCGGCCCGGGAATCGCGTTCATGATGCGTTCCCGGACGCCGCTGACCGCCATCAGCACAATGCAGACGCCTTCCAGGACAACGAGTCCGAAGGCCTGCGCCCACGTCATCGACGGGGCCATCTGGAACGCGACGATGCCGTTGATGCCGAGGCCGGCGGCGAGCGCGAGCGGCGCGTTGCCGACGAGTCCCATGAGGACAGTCATCACGGCGGCGGCGAGCGCGGTCGCCGTGGTCACTTGCGCGGCGCTGAGTTTCGCGCCGGTGATGTCGGCGGAGGCGCCGAGGATGAGCGGGTTGAGCAAAACGATGTAGGCCATCGCGACGAAAGTGGTGATGCCGCCGCGTACTTCCCGGCCTACCGAGGTGTTGCGAGCGCGTATTTCGAACAGTCGCTCCACAATGGACTTGCGCTGCGGTCCGGGAGCCGAGGTCACCGCTTCGTCGAGGCGTACCTGGGTCATGCGTCCTCCCCTTGCCGGTGGGTGTGCCGCACCGCACCCCTGGCACACGCAAGGGGCGGGACGGCGGGACGTTTGCGTTTTTCTGGTGCTCCGGTCAGCACCGGGATGGTGGCCCGGTGGGGTGGGGCGGTGGACGCTGAAGCCGATTCTGACCGGCATTCAGCACTCGCCGAGGCTCAGTACTCGATCCGGTCGGATCGGCCGAGCCAGGCGGAAAACGGGGCGAAGTGATCCGGTGTGGACACTCGCGAAACGGGAGTCTGCCACGTTTCGCGCGGGTGCTCGAACAGCTCGTAGAACGCCCGGTCGTCGAATCCGGCGCGGGCCGCGTCGTCCCGGTCGGCCGCGTACAGCACGCGGTCCACGCGCGCCCACAGCGACGACGCGAGGCACATCGGGCACGGCTCGCACGAGGAAACGAGCACGCACCCGGCCAGGCTGAACGAGCCGAGCGCCTGGCAGGCCGCGCGGATCGCGACCACCTCGGCGTGCGCGGTCGGGTCGAGCGACGGGGTGACCCGGTTGACGCCGGTCGCGACGATCTCGCCGTCCTTCACCACGAGCGCGCCGAACGGGCCGCCGCCGTCGGCGACGTTCTTCTCGGCGATCCGCACGCATTCGGCGAGCCAGGCGCGTTCGACGTCGGCATCGATGGACACGGTCATAACGGTAGCGCTCCCAACAGATCGGAGGTCGGTTTTCAGGACCAGGCCGGGCCGGCCGGCGGGGCGTCGTCGCGCAGGACGGTGCCCTCGATCAGGCCGTAGGGCCGGTCGGCGGCATAGAACACCTCGCCGGGGTTGTCGAGGCCGAACGGCTCGAGGTCGACGAGGAAGTGGTGTTTGTTCGGCAGCGCGAAGCGGATCTCCGCGATTTCCGGGACGGCCTCCAGCACCGCCTGCCCCATCGCGTACAGCGTCTGCTGCAGGGACTGGCTGTGCGTGCCGCCGAACGCGTCGAGCAGCGTGGCGAGCGCAGTTTCGTGTGCATTAGCCCAATCGGCCTCCTCGACGGAGTACCGCCAGGTCGCGGACACCGCGGTGGCGAGGATCCGGTCCTTCACCTCGACGAGCGTGGTGTATTCGTCGCGCGGGAAGCCCCAGAACTCGGAGCCGGTGGAGTTGAGCACGGTCAGGTCTTCCACCCCGCCGAGCACCCAGGCCCGCTCGCCGTCGCAGGTGACGCGAGTGGTCCGGGTGCCCGCGCCGGAACGCGCGAACGAGTGGTGCGCAGGCCGTCCGCCGACTTGCAACCGCTCCCACGGATGAGCCACGATCCCGACGCGCGCGGCGTGGATGCTCCCCTGGGCGGACACGAAGTGCCTGGCCAGCCGCAGCGCGAAGTCCTCGATCTCGCCGATGCCGTCGCGGGCGAAGGCGAAGACGGTGTTCTTCTGCGTGTCGGTGGCCAGCACCTTGTCGTTGGCCCCGGTCAGGTGGGTGTCGCTCATGTCGCCCGACAGCGACACGCTCACGGTGAGGTCGGTGATCCGGTGCTCATCCCCGTCGCGGTCGACGCGGACCAGCCGGTTTTCGGCCTTCCCGTAGCGGTTGTCGCCAAGAACGATCGCCATTGGTATCCCTTCCGTTTCGCTCGCCGAGTGAGTACACCTGCCGCGGCGTGGCCCGGGCCACGGCAGATCCGCCGAAAGCGGCGAGCGCGAACGGCCGGTTTTTCGTAGTTTCCGCCAAACCCCTCTGGTGTGCGGTACTGATGGGCGGAAGGAGGCGCGCATGCGGCTGGGTGCACTGCTCGACACCCCGGAGCTGGGGTTGCGGCTGCTGGCGGGCGAGAAGGCGCGCGACCGCGAGTTCGGCCGCGTCTTCCAGGCGACGCTGCAGGATCCGACGCGGTACCTCGACGGCGGCGAGATCGTGCTGTGCGGAATGCGCTGGCTGCCGGGACCGTCGGACGCGGACGCGTTCGTGGGCAAGCTCGCCGCCGCGGGCGTCACCGCGCTCGGAGCGGGCACCGCCGAGGTCGGCGGCCCGGTGCCGGACTACCTCGTCGCCGCCTGCGAGCGCGTCGGCCTGCCGTTGTTCGAGGTGCCGGTGTCGGTTTCGTTCGCGACCGTGGCCGAGCGGGTGATCCTGGGCCTGGCGGCCGAACGCTCAGCGCCCGCCCGCGATTCGCATCGGCGGCTGGTGGCCGCGGTGACCTCCGGCCGGGGCCTGTCCGCGCTGGTCAAAGCCGGTGCGGAGGAACTGGGCACCGGCTGCGTAGTGCTGAGCGCGACCGGGCACCAGCTGGCGGGCGGACCCGAACTGCCCGCCGAGCGCCGCACCGCACTGGCGCGGAGGTTCCTGCGCGCCGAACGGCTGCCCTGCCAGGACGGTCCGGTCACGCTGCTCGGAGCGGCCGGCCGCTCCGGGCACCGGATCGCGAGCTGGTTCCTGGTGGTGGACGGCGATCCGGCGCAGTGGCCGTCCGCGCGCCGTGAGCTGGCGCAGGAACTGGCCGCACTGGTCGGGCTCGAACGGTCCCGAGTGGACGAGGCCCGGCGGATCGAGAACCGGGCGGCCGAACCGCTGCTGCGGCTGGTGCTCTCCGACGACGCCGCGCCGGGCGAGCTGACGTCCCGGCTGGCCGCCGCCGGATTCGCGCCGCAGGAACCGGTGGCGACGCTGTCCGCCGAGGTCCGCGGCGGCGGGCCGGGGCTCGCGCAGGTGCTGGTGGAGGAACTGCTTTCGACCACCGGGCAGCCGGTGCTGGTGGCGACTGTCGACGGCGAGACGTTCGGCCTCTTCTCCTCGCGCGACACCGAGACGTTGCGAGAAGCGGTCCACACCATCGAACCGGCGCTCGGGTCCGCGCGGTTGACGCTCGGCCTCAGCCGGGCCGCCGACGCCGCCGGTCTGCGCGCCGGCGTGCAGGAAGCCCGGCACGCGCGCACACTGGCCGCGTTGACGCCGGGCCGCGCGACGGTGCTGTCCGGCGACGAAGTCGCGTCCCATTTGCTGCTGCTCGCGGCCGTTCCGGAAGACTTGCGCCGGACGTTCGGCGAAAAAGTACTCGGGCCGGTACTCGCGTACGACGCCGCACACGGTTCCGAATTGATAACGACGCTCAAGGCGTTCCTGGAACATTCGGGATCTTGGACACAGACCTCGGCCACGCTCCACTTGCACGTGAACACCCTGCGATACCGGATCACCCGGATCGGCGAACTCACCGGACGCGATCCGAGCCGGTTCGCCGACCGCGTGGATCTCTATCTGGCCGGCTGCTTCACGCAGAACTGGGGGTGGTCTTGACCATCCGTCCGGAATGTCCTGCGGAAACACCGGGGACCATGATTTTCCGCACCCCGCAACGGAAATCCAAACAGTACGCTTATCCGTAAAGAACTATTGGGAATACTTGACCATTCGATGAAGCACGACGGCACTCGGGAGGAGGATGCACCGCCCGAGGAAGCGTCCTACTCTGAGGTCATGTACATCGCATTGCTGTCCTACACAGCACCTCGAAACGAAGTCGACTACGCACTGGCCGAACACGCGGACTGGCTGCGAAGCCACTTCGCGCACGGATTGTTCCTCGTTTCCGGAAAAGGAAACGAGGACGCGGACCAGGTCATCATCTCCCGCCCGTGCCTGCGCGGCAAGCTCGACGCCGTGCTCGCCACCGACCCGCTCGTGCTGCAACGCCTCGCGCATTACCGCGTGATCGAATTCTCCGCCACCCGCACCGCTGATGAGTTCCTGACCGTCAACGAGGCGCTCGCCTCCTGATCACACCGCACCACGCAGGATCACCGAACGCCCGGACGCAGGTGGCCTCCGGACCGCTCCGCCCGCCACCTGCCGGACGTAATCCCGCCGGGAACTCGCCTATGATCACGCGAGATCTTTCGTTCCGGCCCGGGAGACCGCATGCATACGCCCGACCTCGTGTTCCGAGGCCGTCGCCTCACCAGTGACCGCGCCCTGGTGATGGCCATCGTCAACCGCACCCCCGACTCGTTCTACGACAACGGTGCGACCTTCGAAGAAGCACCCGCGCAAGCGGCCATCCGCCGCGCGCACGCCGAGGGGGCCGACCTGATCGACATCGGCGGCGTCCCCGCGGGCAAGGGCCCCGAGGTCACCGCGGCGGAGGAGATCCGCCGGGTCGTGCCGACCGTCGAATGGGCCCGCGAGAACTTCCCCGACCTGGTCATCAGCGTGGACACCTACCGCGCCGAGGTCGCCGACGCCGTCTGCCGCGCGGGCGCGGACCTGGTCAACGACAACTGGGCCGCGATCGAGCCGGAAATCCTCGACGCCGCCGCCGAACACGGCGCGGGCTACATCTGCTCGCACACCAACGGTCTCGTGCCGCGCACCGAAGCGCTCCGGCCGGTGTACGACGACGTGGTGGCCGCGGTGGTCGACGGCACGACCGCGCTGGCCGAGCGCGCGCTCGCCGCGGGCGTGCCGCGCGAGGGCATCATGATCGACCCCTGCATCGACTTCGGGAAGAACTCCTACCAGTCGCTCGAGCTGCTGCGGCACGTCGACGCGCTGGTCGCGACCGGCTGGCCGGTGCTGATGGCGCTGTCGAACAAGGACGTGATCGGCGAAACGCTGGACCTCCCGGTCGGCGAACGGGTCATCGGCACGCTCGCCGCGACCGCCGTGTCCGCGATGCACGGCGCGGCGATGTTCCGCGCGCACCAGGTCCGCGAGACGCGGCAGGTCGCGGAGATGGTGGCCAGCATCATCGGCACCCGGCCGCCGGCGAACGTTGTACGGTCGGTCTGATGCGCGAAGTCTTTCCCGGAAACTCAGACCGCACCGAGGCCGACGTCGAGCAGCTCTACGTCTATCCGGACGTGCCGAAGTGGCTCGCGGTGAACTTCGTGTCGAGCGCCGACGGCGGGATCACCATCGAAGGCCGCTCCGGCGGGCTGTCGACGCCTGCGGACCGGATCGTCTACCGGCTGGGCAACGACCTGGCCGACGTCGTGCTGGTCGGCGCGGGCACCGCGCAGGCCGAGGGGTTCGAGGGCCTGCGGCCGGACGAGAAAACCGCCGAGCGGCGCCGCAGGCACGGGCTGGCCCCGATCGCGCCGATCGCCGTGGTCAGCACCGGCCGTTCGCTGCCGCCGGACGCACCGGTGCTCACCAAGGCCCTGGTGCCCACGATCGTCATCACGAGCGCGGCGACCGACCCCGAACTGCGCGCCGCGTGGGCCTCGGCTGGGGCAGATGTCCTGGTCGCTGGGACAGGCGACCCAACCCTGCACGAGGCCACCGGCGACCCGGCCCTGCAGGCCGACCCGGACGACCAGCGCCCGCGCCCCCGCCACGGCGACGTCGACCTGCGGGCCGCGGTCGACGAACTGGCCCGGCGCGGCCTGCGCCGCATCGACTGCGAGGGCGGACCGCACCTGTTCGCCTCGCTGCTGGCCGCGGGCGTGGTGGACGAACTGCGCCTGACGGTCGCGCCGATGCTGATCGCCGGAGACGCACCGCGCGTCGCGATGGGTGCCGCGATCGACCCGCGCCAGCTCGAACTTCTCTCCGCCCTGGTGGACGACAACTCAGTACTCTTGCGGTATCGCGTCCACTGACCCGGGGAGGGACCGTGGCCAAGACCGCTCTGCGCAACGCGCGCGTCTTCGACGGGCGAGGGCTCAGCGAACCGCGCACCGTCGTGATCGACGGGCCGGTGCTCGGCACAGATCCCGCCGGGGCACGGGAAATCGATGCCGCCGGGGCGACGCTGCTGCCCGGGTTCATCGACGCGCACGTCCATCTGACCGAGCCTGAGCAACTGGCCGACCTCGCGGCGTGGGGTGTCACGACCGGGCTGGACATGGCTTGTTTCCCCGCCTCTCGGGTCACCGCGCTGCGGTCGGCGGGCCCGGCGGATTTCCGCAGCGCCGGTCCGCCCGCGATCGGCCCGGACGGCATGCACGCCCGGATCCCGGGGATGCCCGAGTCCGCGATCGTGACCACCGCGGAGGCCGCTGTCCGGTTCGTCGAGGATCGGGTCGCGGAAGGGTCCGATTACGTCAAGGGCGTCGCGGAAGCTCCCGGTGACGGCGGACCGCCGGCGGAGGCGCTGCAGGCGCTGGTCGACGCGGCGCGGGAGCGGGGACTGAACACCGTCCTGCACGCGGCTACGCCGGGCGCGTACCACTTGGCGGTGGCGACCGGAGCGCGGTTCGTGACGCATGTGCCGGTGATCGGCCGGATCGCCGACGAGGACGTCGCGGCGATGAAAGCCGCTGGGCAGACGGCGGTTCCGACGCTCACCATGATGGAGGCGGCGCTCCCCTACTTCGCTGGCGCTACTGGGGATTTCGTGGCCAACGTAGCCGCTTTGCGCGCCGCCGGGGTCGAAATCCTCGCTGGTACCGACGCCAACGTCCAGCCCGGAGCCCCGGCCGAGATCCCGCACGGGGCGAGTCTGCATCACGAGTTCGAGCTGCTGGCCGAGGCGGGGTTGAGCCCGGTGGAGATCCTGCGCGCCGCGACAATCGGCCCGGCGCGGGCGTTCGGGCTGACTGACCGAGGCGAGATCCGGCCCGGGCTGCGAGCGGATCTGGTGCTCATCGAGGGCGATCCGGTGGCTGATCTTTCGGCGACTCGGGCGATTCGGACGGTGTGGTGTGCGGGAAGGGAAATCAGCCGCGCCTAGCTCTGGGCTGGCGGGCTTTGTCGTCCGTGAGGGGAACCCTGAGGGACTCAGATTCCCCCAGGGTTCCCCTCACGGACCTGCGCGCACAGGCCACGCTCAAGACCGCTGCACGGCATCATCCGCTTCCTCGAACGTCTTCTGTGCCTTGGTCAGTTCGTCGGCCGCCCGGATGGCGCGTTGCTCCGCTTCGACGAGCCGTTCCCGCAATTCTGCCACCCGTTCGTCGGCCTGTTCGGCTGTCCGCTCCGCGCGCTGCAGATTCCGCTCGGCTTCCGCCCGCGCCCGGACCGCCTGGCGTCGTTCCAGTGCGCGGACCCGGGCTTCTTCCTCGGCCTTCCGGTCCTTTTCGGACTGTCGGGTCTTCTTGGCGGGCGCGGGATTCGTCGGCAGCGACAGCCAGCGGTCGGCGTCCTGGCGGGCCTTCGACGTCAGCCGTCCGGCCAGCGCCAGGCGGGCGACGTCGGCGTCCGCGACGATCGCCTCCAGCGTTTCCTCCACCTCGCGTTCGACCGAATCGCTCAAGCCGGACGCGTCCCGCACGATCCGCTGCATCAGCTCCGCCCGCTGATGCGCCAGTTCGCGCAGCCGGGAGCCGTCGAGCTGCTCGTGCGCGTCGCGCAGCTTCTCGCCGATCGACGCGAGCTCGGACAGCGGTGCGGAACCGTCGCGCGCCAGGCGGTTGACGTACGCCGCGGCCGCGGTCGGCTTGCGCAGCGCGCGGATCCGGCGCGCCAGCTCGACGTCGCCCGCTTCCTTCGCCGCGCGGGCGGCCGCGGTGCGCTCCGCGACGAAGTCGGCCGGCTCACCTGCGTAGAGCCGGTCGGCGACGGTATCGAAATCCGAGGTTGCCACGTGTGCCACCGAACCACACGAGTAGTCCGAACGCGACGCAACGCGTAACGTGGACGTCCACCCAACAAGGTCGAGTGAAGCGGGACGGTGCCCATGACGCCTCCGGGCCGGCTCGCGCTGACGGCCAGCCCCCTGGTCGCCGGCGCGCTCAAAGCACTGCAAATCGCCACCGAGCTGCCGGTCGCGATGGGCGGACCGGTGTCGGCGGCGTCCCGCTCGCACGTCATCGACCAGCTGCGCGGCACCGCCACCCGGTCGATGCAGCACGTGCAGGTGGACACCGGGGCCGGGCTCGGCGGCAAAGCTGTGGCATTGGCCCGGCCGTCAACGGTCGTCGACTATCTCAACGCACAGGGCATCACGCACAAATACGACCACGCGGTGGCGCCCGAACAGCTGCGCGCGATGGTGGCCCTGCCGGTGCGCGTCGGCGAGACCACGCGCGCGGTGCTGTATGCCGCGTCACGGGATTCGATCACGTTCGGCGACCGGCTGTTGCACGCGGCGACCGCGGTGGCGACTCGGCTGGGACGTGACATCGAGGTCGAAGAAGAGGTACAGAGACGGCTGGCCGCGCCGTCGGTCGTCCCCGCGGCCGAACGCGGCGACCTGCACGCGGAACTGACCGCCATCGCCGGGTCGATCCACGACGAAAGCGCCCGGCAGCGGCTGCTCGCGGTGTGCGAACGGCTGCGTCCGGAACTGGACCTGCCCGGCGTCGCGCTGACCCCGCGCGAGGTCGACGTGCTGCGGCTGGTCAGCGAGGGCTGCACGAACGACGAGATCTCCGACCGGCTCGGCCTGCTGCCCAATACGGTCAAGTCGTATCTCAAGCACGCGATGCGGAAGCTGGCGGTGTCGAACCGGGTGCAGGCGGTGAACCGGGCCCGCGCCGCCGGGCTGCTGCGCTAGGACGTGGCTGTGTCCGAGGTACGCGCAGACCCGCCCCCGTAAGGCCACCCGCTGACTCGTCCCGGTCCACATCGGAGACACCCTCCATGTGGGGTGGCTGTATCCGAGGCGGTGAGCGAAAATCACCCGCGCGGGCAGTGCGGCCCGCTGACGCGAAGGGATCGCCCCGTGTTCTATGACCTGAGTGTCCGCGACTTCCTCGACCGCGCCGAAACGGTGTACCCAGACCGGATCGCGGTGGTGGACGAACCCGCCCAGCCCGCGGAGTCCTGGGGCTCGGTGCCCTACCGCGAACTCGCCCGCCGCGCCCGCGCGCAGGCGGCGAACCTCGACGCGCTCGGCGTTCCCGTCGGCGGCCGGGTCGCCATCGTCTCGCACAACTCCGCGCGGCTGCTGACGTCGTTCTTCGGCGTCTCCGGCTGGGGCCGCGTCCTGGTGCCGGTGAATTTCCGCCTCGCCGCCGCCGAGGTCCGGTACATCGTCGAGCATTCCGGGGCCGAGGTCCTGATGATCGACCCCGAGCTGAAACCGTTGCTGGACAGCGTAACCGCGAAACACGTGTTCGTCCTCGGCGAGGACGACGACAAAATCTGGGGCGGCGACGGCGAACCGCGCCCGTGGAACGCCGACGAATCCGCGACCGCCACGATCAACTACACCTCCGGCACCACCGCGCGGCCGAAGGGTGTCCAGCTCACACACCGCAATTTGTGGCTCAATGCAACAACTTTCGGCCTGCACACCACGCTCAGCGACAACGATGTCCTGCTGCACACCCTGCCGATGTTCCACGCGAACGGCTGGGGAATGCCGTACGCGGTGACCGGCCTCGGCGGACGGCACATCGTGCTCCGCAAGGTGGACGGCACCGAAATCCTGCGCCGCGTACAGGAACACGGCGTGACGATCATGTGCGCCGCCCCCGCCGTCGTCACCGCGGCCCTGGACGGCGCCGCCTCCTGGGACGGCGAAATCCCCGGCCGCGACCGAGTCCGGATCGTGGTCGCCGGCGCGCCGCCGCCGACCCGGACCATCGAACGCGTGCGCGCGGAACTCGGCTGGGAGTTCATCCAGATCTACGGCCTGACCGAGACTTCGCCGCTGGTCACGGTGAACCGCTTCCGCAGCGAATGGGCCGGCCTGGACCCGCACGAGCAGGCGAAGCTCCTGGGCCGCGCCGGCGCCCCCGCCCTCGGCGTCCGCGTCACGATCGACACCGACGGCGAGGTCCTCACCCAAAGCAACCACAACCTCGACGGCTACTGGGAAAACCCGGACGAGACCGCGCGGGTGCAGGAAGGCAACTGGTTCCACACCGGCGACGGCGGCACCTTCACCGACGGCTACCTGACCATCGCCGACCGCAAGAAGGACGTCATCATCACCGGCGGCGAGAACGTGTCGTCGATCGAGGTGGAAGACGCGCTGAACTCGCACCCGGCCGTCCGGGAAGTCGCGGTGATCGGCATCCCGGACGAGAAATGGGGCGAACTGGTCACGGCGCTGGTGGTGACGGACGGGACCGAGGTGACGGCGGACGAACTGATCACGCACTGCCGCCAGCACCTGGCCGGGTACAAATGCCCGAAGCGCGTGGAATTCCTCGAGGAACTGCCGCGGACGGCGACCGGGAAGATCCAGAAGTTCAAGCTGCGCCAGCCGTTTTGGGAGGGGCAGGGGCGGCAGGTGAACTGAGCTTGCGCAGTGCTCCTTCGTGCCGCGCCGGAAGGAGCACTGGTCCACCTCGACGGACGGCCCCGTCAGCCCCCGCTCGCGGCCTGTTTCCTGGACCACTCCGCAGCGTCAGCGCCATACCGCGTCAGCAGCCGCGCGAACTGGATCCGCTCCTCCGCCGACCAGCCAGTCGTGATCTCCTCGAACGCCTTTCGTTGTTCGGCGGCGAAACGTTTCCGTTCCGCCTCGCCCTGCTTGGTGAGTTCGAGAACGGTACGGCGTCCATCAGCCTGCGACGCCGCCCGGCGGAGCAGCCCGTCGGCGATGCACGCGGCGACAGTCCGGCTGGCCACCGGCTGCGCGACACCCATCTCGACGGCGAGCCCACCGACCGTCGTCTCGTCCGGCGCGTCGGCGATCACGTTGAGCACGAGATTGCGCGACAAATCCTTGTTCGACGCCGGAGTGCGCCGCCGCAACCGGGACAGCGCCGGGCCGATCTGGTCCAGCACCGGGTCGGGAGAGCTGCTCATGCGCTTGATCCTAGGCGGCACCTGCCCATTTGCATACCTCAGGGCAAGTACATAGCATTAGGTATGTAAATACCCGATGCAAGGAAACGAGACGAACCACCATGACGCGCACCGCCATCGCCAACGCCCGGGTCTTCGACGGGGAGAAGTCCCTCGGCGTGCAGACAGTGGTCCTCGACGGCACGAGGATCGTCCAGGTCGGCGGCGAGATCCCCCAGGGCAGCGAAACCGTCGACGGCACCGGCGCGACCCTGCTGCCGGGGCTCATCGACGCCCACGTGCACTCCGCCCCGGGCTCGCTGGCGCTGGCCCTGCGGTTCGGGGTGACCACCGAACTGGAGATGCAGGGGATGAACACCCGCGAGAACCGGGGCCACATCACCGACGACGACACCGTCGCTGACGTGCGGTCCGCTGGCTTCGGCATCACCCCGCCCGGCGGTCACCCCAGCGAACTGATGCCCGAAGGATTCCGGCCGAAGTGGGATCTCCCGCCGGTGCTGCCTGTGATGCCGTTCTCCACCACGCCCGAGGAAGCGGCCGCCTTCGTCCCCCAACTCCTCGCCAGAGGCTCAGACTTCATCAAATTCATGATCGACGACGGCAGCGTGGAAGGGCACCCGGGACTGCCGTGTCTCGACCAGGCCACCATCAACGCCGGGGTCGCGGAAGCCAAGAAGTACGGCGCGCTCACCGTGGCCCACGCGCTGACCGTCGAGGCGACCAGAATGGCCGTCGAAGCGGGCATCGACGGTCTCGCCCACGTCTTCATGGACCAGCCGCACACCGCCGAGATCATCAGCCTCGTCAAGGACGCGGGGATGTTCGTCGTTCCCTGCATCAGCCTCAACGCCTCGCTGATGGGCATCACCGGCAGCGCGCTCGCCGACGATCCCCGGGTCGCCGCCCGTCTCGACGACAAGTGGACCGAAACCCTGCGCTCCAGCTACAACCGCTACCCGCAGGGCAAGCTCGAAGACGTGTACGGCACCGTGCGCGCGCTCGATGCCGCTGGTGTCGACGTGCTGGCTGGCACCGACGTCTCCATGCCCGAGACGTTCTTCGGCGGCCTCGCGCACGGAGCGAGCCTCCACCACGAACTGCAGTACCTCGTGGAAGCCGGTCTCACGCCCGAACGCGCCTTGCGGGCAGCCACCGCGACGACCGCCCGCCGCTTCCGGCTCAGCGACCGGGGCCGCGTCGCCGAGGGACTCCGCGCCGACCTGCTGCTGGTCGACGGCGACCCGACCCGCGACATCAGCGACACGCTCAACACCCGCGCCATCTGGCGGCGCGGCGCCCGCCTGGCGGAATAACCCGCAGGTGCCCCGAATCCTGCTCAGCGAGCCGGGGATTCGGGGCCGTGCAGACCGTCCTCTTTGGATAGTCAGTCGTCCGAAGGCCGGTAAACCAACCGCAGCACCCCGTTGCGGAACGCCGTCGTGTCCGCCAGCCGGAAGTCCAGCTGCGGCCCCTCCGCCGGAAACAGCCGCCGTCCCTTGCCGACCACCACGGGGTACTGCAGCAGGGTCAGCTCGTCCACCAGCCCGTGCGACAGGAGCCACCGCACCAGCGTCGTGCTTCCGCTGGTCATGATGTCGCCGCCCTCGCTGGACTTCAGTTCCGCGATCGCCTCGCCGAGGTCGCCGCGCAGGAGGGTCGTGTTGTGCCAGTCCGTCGCGGTCAGGGTGGTGGACGCGACGTACTTCGGCACGCTGTTCATGAACTCCGCGCCCGGGTCGTCCGTGCGGCCGGGCCACGCCTCGGCGAAGCCCTCGTAGGTCACACGGCCCAGCAACATCGCGTCGGCGTCCGCCATGCCGTCGCCCACCGCGTGTTCGAGCTCGTCGTTCCAGTACGAGAGCGACCACTGGTCCGGCGCCTCGACCACGCCGTCAAGCGAGACGAACAGGGTGGACACGATCTTGCGCATCGAGCGACTCCTTGGTGTTCGGGATCGCCGACACTATGGCGCAGCCGGACCTGCCGACGCAGCCAGATGGCCCAATCATTGGTCTGTCAGGGCACTTCCGTTACCAACTCGAGTGCCCGGCCGAGCATTGCCAGGCGGTTTTCCAGCGTGTCGCCCGCCGGATACAGCCGGACCGTGTCGACTCCGGCCGCGCGCCACACCTTCAGCCGCGCGCGGACCATGTCCTCGGTGCCGATCAGCGTCGTCGCGAGGACCATCTCGTCGGTCACCAGCCCGGCCGCGCCGTCGCGATCGCCGGACTGCCAGCGTTCCCGCACTTCAGCGGCGACCTCGGCCCAGCCCTGCCTGCTGTAGGCGTCGTGGTAGAAGTTCGTGCTCGCCGAACCCATGCCGCCCAGCGAAAAGGCCAGTTCCTTCTTCCGCCCGGCGACCATGGGGCGCAGTTCGTCCTCATCGGACGCGAACGCGACCTCCGCGCCTTGGCACACCACGAGATCACTGCGGCTCCGGCCCGCTTTCGCGAGCCCGGCGTCGAGATGGCGGAAGTACGCGTCGGCGCCCTCGGGGACGAAGCTCGTGCCCAGCCAGCCGTCGGCGAGTTCGCCGGTGAGCTCCAGCATCCGCGGCGACAGCGTGGCCAGGTAGATCGGGATGTCCTCGTTCGGCGTCGTCGACAGCCGCATCGGACGGGACTCGCCGGGCAACGGAATCTGGAAAGCCTTGCCAGCGAAGGAGATCTTCTCCCCGGCGAACGCACTGCGGATGATCTGCACCGTCTCGCGCATCCGGGTCAACGGCCGCGCGAACGGCACCCCGTGCAGCCCCTCGATCACCTGCGGACCGGACGGCCCGAGGCCCAGCGCGAACCGTCCGCCGGACATCTCGGCGAGCGTGAGCGCGGCCTGCGCGAGCGCGACCGGCGTACGAACGCCGAGCTGCATGATGCCGGAGCCGAGCCGGATCTTGTCCGTGCGCGCGGCGAGGTAGCCGAGCACCGACGGCGCGTCCGAGCCCCACGCCTCGGCCACCCAGCATTCGTCGAGACCCAGTTTTTCCGCCTCCAGCACGAAATCCCGGGTGCCGGGCCAGCCGGAGGACGCCTCGACGGTGGTGGCCGTGCGCATCATCCGGCGGTCTCCACGCGGTCCTTGATCGCGCCGAGTGTGGCGGTCATCGAGGCCTCGAACTCGCTCAGCCGGACGTGCACGATCTTCTGTTCCTTCTCCGGCATCCGCGCGATCACCTCGGTCACGCCGGACGGTCCCGGTCCCATCTGCGCCCACTGCGTGAGCCGCGTGCCGCCGTTCTCCGGGGCGAGGGTGAACCGCCAGACCGCGGTCGGATTGGCCGGGTCGCTGACCGCCCAGGCGAAGACGCGCGGTTCCTCGCATTCGACGATGTAGGAGGTGGTTTCCCACTCACCGCGCATTTCGTGGCGGTTGTGGCCGATGAAGGACCGTCCGAGCGCCGGTGTCGAACCTTCGTCGCACCACCGGACCGCCTGCAGTTCGCCGCTCAGCTCCGGCATCAGCACGACGTCCGAGGCGAACCGCCAGACCTGCTCGGGCGTGCCGTCGATCCACGCGTCCACCTGCACGGTCGGGGCGTCCGCGTACCGCGCGCCGGTCCACTCCATGACGAGTCCTCCTCCGTTGGCGTCTCGACCAGCATAGTTGCGTAATAAGACTGACCCTGTCAATCACCACGGAGGCCAAAAGCCGTGAGGGGAACCCTGAGGGAATCTGATTCCCTCAGGGTTCCCCTCACGTACCGCTACTCCTGGGGCGCGAACCGCGCCTGGACGTCGGGGCGCTGTGCCAGGCGCTCGGGGAAGCCGGGACCGCGCCGCATCCGGGTGTCGTCCGCCGACAGCGGCTCACCGCAGTCGGCGCACACGACGGTCGCGGTCGTGTCGTGCCCGCAGGCGTCGTGGTGCAGCACGATCGGCGGACCCGCTTCGGTGGCCAGCCACCGGTCGCCCCAGGCCGTCATCGCGGCCAGCACGCTCCAGAAATCGCGACCCTTCTCGGTCAGCACATAGTCGTAGCGCACCGGTTCGGCCTGGTAGGCGCGCTTCTCCAGCAAACCCTCGTCGACCAGCCTGCGCAGCCGGTCGGCGAGGGTGTTGCGCGCGATGCCGAGCGCCTGCTGGAACTCGTCGAAGCGGCGGACGCCGTAGAACGCGTCCCGCAGCACCAGCGGCGTCCACCAGTCCCCGAGCAGGTCCATGGTCCGGGCGATCGAGCACGGCCACTGCGCGAAGGAAGTGCGTTTCATGACGGCGAGGGTACGCCGTCCCACGGTGCAACCCAGCAGGTCAGACGCGATGCCCGACGGTCACGTCGACAGTGTCGGGCACTTCCTCGTGCTCGTCGCCGACCGAAAGCGTCCCGGCGGGCTCCACGAGCAGCACCACCGCGCCCTCCTTCGACGACGGCTTGTGGAACGTGCCGCGCGGGACCACGAACGCCTGCTCGCGCGTCAGTGTCACGGTCCGTTCGCCGTCCGCTTCGCGCAGCCCGATCTCGATGGCGCCGTCGAGGACCAGGAAGAACTCGTCAGTGTTGTCGTGCTTGTGCCACACGTGCTCGCCGGCGAACCGGGCGAGGCGGATGTCGTAATCGTTGACGTTGGCGACGATCCGCGGGCTCCACGGCGCGTCGAATCCGGCGAGCACCGCCCGCAGGTCGAGGGGCTGAGTAGTCATAGTTCGATCTTGGGCCTGGTCTCCGGCGGCCGGGAGTGCTAGGAATCGCACATGTCGAAAGGATCCTCGCACCGCGTCGTGATGATCGTCGGCGACGGCTCGAACCCGTTCGAGATGGGCGTCGCGACGGAACTGTTCGGCTTGCGCCGGCCGGAACTGCCGACGCCGTGGTACGACTTCGCGCTCGCGGCGCCCGGCGGGCAAGCCCGGATGCACCTCGGCTTCTTCACCCTCGCCGACGTCGCCGGCCTCGAGGCGGTCGACGCCGCGGACACCGTGATCGTCCCGAACCGCCCGGATCCGCAGACCCCCGCCGACCCGGAGGTCATTGCCGCGATCCAGCGCGCGGACGCCCGCGGCGCGCGGTTGATGAGCTTCTGCACCGGCGCGTTCACCCTGGCTCAGGCTGGCGTGCTCGACGATCGACGCGCCACGACGCACTGGCAGTGGGCCGAGGCGTTCACCGCGCACTACCCACGGGTCCGACTGGAGCCCGACGTCCTCTTCGTCGAGGACGGCACAGTTTTCACTGCCGCCGGAAGTGCGGCCGCACTCGATCTGTCGCTGTATGTAATCCAGCGTGACCACGGCGCGGAAATCGCCAACACGGTAAGCCGTCGCCTCGTTTTCACCGGTCACCGGGAAGGCGGCCAGCGACAGTTCGTGGAACGCCCGATGCCGGAGATTCCGGACGCCTCGCTCGCACCGATCCTGGAATGGGCGCGCCAGCACCTCGATCAACCACTCGCGGTCACCGACCTCGCCGCGCGCGCGTCGACCAGCGCCGCGACGCTGCACCGCCGGTTCCGCGCCGAATTGGGCACGACGCCGCTCGCCTGGCTCACCGCCGAGCGCGTCACGCTGGCCCGCCGCCTCATCGAACGCGGCGAACAAGGTCTGGACCGCATCGCCGCCCGCACCGGGCTGGGCACCGGCGCGAACCTCCGGCTGCGGCTGCGCAGGCACACCGGGCTGTCGCCGTCGGAATACCGGAAACGATTCGGCCCGGCGGCGTGACCCACCCTCGGGTCCACAGTGGACCCGACGAACGGATTGCTCCATTCGGCCTATTCAGCAAAATCCCGGTTAAGCCCCGATGACCGGAACCCGCCGAAGGTTTTATGCCAGACGAACGAAAGTTGGCCGGAACGGACAGAATTCCGGCGACCCCTCACCGGATCGCGCGCAGATCCGCTAGCTTGGCCGCAGACCGGCCGAACGAACGGGGAGACACGCATGGCCAGACGCCGCCCGGAGGGACGGAACGCCCGGAGCCGGGCTTTCGCCGCCCTCGCCGGAGGCGCGCTCGTGGTGCTGCCGACGGTGACGTCGTCCGGCATCCCGGTGGCGTTGCGCGCCGCGGAACCGCCGTCGGCCGCCCAGTCCGCGCCGAACTCCCCCGGCCTGCCGCCCGGCATCACGCTCCCGCCGATCGGCGTCGACGGCAGCCTGCCGCAGCCGCCGGTCCCGCAGGCGCTCGGCGTCCCCGGCTACCCGAACGGCCCCGGCTCGGCCACCACCGCCGGTCCGCTCGGCATCCCGGACAGCATGCTGCGCGCCTACCGCAACGCGGCCGACATCATGGCCCGCGAACAGCCCGGCTGCCATGTCGACTGGGCGCTGATCGCGGCCATCGGGCGGGTCGAGTCGAACCACGCGCGCGGCGGCTACGTCGACGCCCGCGGCAACACCCTCGAACGCATTCTCGGCCCGGTCCTCGACGGTTCCGGCGGATTCGCCGCGATCCGCGACACCGACCACGGCCGCTACGACGGCGACCCGACGTGGGACCGCGCGGTCGGCCCGATGCAGTTCATCCCGTCGACCTGGGCGTCGTACGCCTCCGACGGCAACGGCGACGGCGTCTCCGACCCGAACAACATCTACGACGAGACCCTCGCCACCGCGCGCTACCTGTGCTCGGGAGGCCTTGACCTCTCCACCGACGCCAACCAGCGCCTCGCGGTGCGCCGGTACAACAACTCGCAGTCCTATGTGGACACCGTGATGGCGTACGCGACCGGTTACCGGAACGGCGTCTCGAACCTGCCGGACAGCAAGGTCCCGATCGGGGCCCCGCCCGGCCCCGGCGCGGTCGAAGCCGCCGCGGGCAGCCCGGCCGGCGACGTCGCCCCGCCCACCCCGCCGCCGGTCGCCCCGGCGCAGCCGAACCAGCCCGGCACGCCGACGCAGCTTCCCGGCAGCAGCACCGCGCCGAGCAGCAACACCCCGGCGAAGCCGACCAGCACTACGCCGACCACTCCTTCCAGCACCACGCCCACGAGCACCACGCCGACCACCCCGACGAGCACGACGCCGTCCAGTTCCGCCCCGGCGAACCCGGCCACGTCGACCACCACGACGACTTCCAGCACCACGACGGAGGCCGCGCCGACGCACTGACCGCGGCGTTCGTATAGTCCGGACCGACCGGAAACCGGACTGTGGGGGCGATCGTGGCGTGGAATCCCCGGAACTTGCCCGACCTCGCGGGCAAGACCTACGCGGTGACCGGGGGCAACGCCGGAATCGGCTACTTCGTCACCGAGCAACTGGCCGCCGCCGGGGCGCACGTCGCGCTGCTGGGCCGTGACGCGTCCCGGCTGCGCGCCGCCGTCGAGATGGTGCGCACCCGCGTCGGTTCGGCTTCGTTGAGCACGATCCCGCTGGACCTCGCCGACCTGGAGTCCATTCCGGCCGCCGTCGAGGCCCTCGGACGTCTCGACCGGGTGGACGCACTGATCGAAAACGCGGGCATCACCGCGCCCGGTCCCGTGCGCCGGACGACGAAACAGGGCCTGGAGCTGGCAGTCGGCACCAATCATTTCGGCCACTTCGCGCTCACCGCGCTGGCGATGCCGCTCCTGACCGCCTCATCCGCGCGGGTAGTGCTGGCGGGCAGCCTGATCACCCGGATGTATCCGTACGACCTCGACGATCTGCAGAGCTCGCACAAGTATTCGGACTTTCGTGCGTATGCGCTGTCGAAGCACGCCGTGCAATCGTTCGCGATGGAATTCGACCGACGCCTGCGTGCGGCGGGTTCGCCGGTGCAGGCGATCCTCGCGCACCCGGGGTTCAGCCTTGAACGGACCAGCCCCGCTCGACCCGGAATCACCAAGCCGGTACCGGTGATGCGACTGCTCGCGCCCTATACGCACGGCAAAGATCACGGCGCCTGGCCCGCGGTCCGGGCCGCGATCGATCCGGCCGCGACCGGCGGTTCCTACTACGGGCCGGCTTTCGGCGGAGTGGGTCGGCCACGGTTGGGCACAGCGATGGGCGCTTCGCGGGATCCCTTGCGGGGCCGTCGGTTGTGGACGCTTTCCGAGGAAGCGACCGGGATCCAGTTCGCGCTCGGGGGTTCCTGACTCGCCCGCATCTTGGTAACGTCGTGTTTCCAGAAACGTCGTGTTACCGAATGGGTGTGCCTTGACCAGGCTGACGCGGGCCGAACAACAGCAGCTCACGCACGAAAAGCTGATCGAAGCGGGCCGGACGGTGCTCGTCCGGCGCGGGTTCCTCGCCGCGACCGTGGAGGAGATCGCCGCGGAAGCCGGGTACACGCGCGGCGCGGTGTACAAGCACTTCGGAGGCAAGGAAGGCGTGTGGCTGGCGATCATCGACGCCCGCGCCGAAGCGCACCTCGACCTGCTCAAGGCTGCTCTCGGCAAGGCGTCCACCCGAGACGACCTGATCGCCGCTCTCACCCCGAAGACCATCGCCGACGACGAGGAAGCCGCCCGGTGGAGCCGGACGACCGCCGAATTCGCCGCCGCCGTGACGAGACTTCCCGAAACCGCCGCGGCCGCCGTCTCCGCGCAACGGCAGCACGAAGAGGAAATCGTTGCCGTACTTGACGAACACTGCCGACGACTGGGGATCACGCCAGCTGTTCCGCTGCCGCAGGTGGTCGTGCTGCTCGGCGCGCTGAGCGGCGGACTCGCCCTGCGCCGCGGCGTCGATCCCGACACCGACGTAGCGGGCGTGCTCGCCGGAACCCTCGCCGCGGTGTTCCCCGATCCACGGAGGACTCCATGAGTGTTTCGTTCGCCCACGTCCGCTGCTGCTGATCCAAGGTGGCCTCGCCCCGATGCAAGGCTCGCCCGCTACGCCAACCGCGACGCTGGCCAGTCCTCGCGCGCCACCGCGGACTACACCCTCGCCGACTCCGCCGCGGACGGAATCGCCGTGCTGGACGCGCTCGGCTGGCCCGCCGCGCACGTCGTCGGCGTCTCCCTCGGCGGCATGATCGCCCAGGTGATGGCGACCCGGCAGGCGGAACGGGTGCTGAGCCTGACGTCGCTGTCCTCCGCGCCAGACCACCTCCAGCGATGGAACCTGCGGAAGGTCCGCACGCTCGTCAAATTCGCCGCCCTGCACCGAAAACGACCCAAAGACCCGGAATCCGCCGGTGAGCACCTCGTCCGGATCTACCGGATCGTCGGCTCGCCCGGCCATCCGCACGACGAAGACTGGATCCGCGACGTCGGCCGCCAAACCTTCCACACCCGCACCGATTTCGCCGCGTTCCGCCGCCAGGGCAAGGCAATGTACGCCCTGGGCGACCGGCGCGCGGAACTGGCCGGAGTACGCGCGCCGACCCTGGTGATCACCGGAGAAGCCGATCCCGTGCAGCCAGTCAGCGCCGGACGCGCGACCGCCGACGCCATCCCCGGCGCGAAATTCGTCACCTACGCGGGCATGGGACACGACCTGCCGCGTCCACTGTGGCCAGACCTGATCGGCGAAATCGACGCTATCGCCAATGCGTGAGCCTACTTGTCGACCTGGCCGATCCGGTCCGCGATCCCGTCGAGCAGCCGGTCCAATCCGAACTCCGACGCGTCCGACGCCTGCTTCGCGGAAGGCTTGTCGAACCCGCCGGCAAGCCAGGTCCGGTTCATCGCCGGGTGGGATTCGACGTCGAAATACGTGTACCAGAACGAAGAACGCTGCCCCCACCACGCGTCGTTGGACTGCCCCGTGGTCTGTTCCAAGTGGACACTCTCCGCCTCGGCCGCCGCGTTCGCGTCCACATAGCCCGCGACAGAACTGGCCGCCGCGACAACCTCACACGCAGGCAACCCCAGTCCGTCCATAATGGACAGCAAATATTCCTGACCGGCCAACTGCCCCGGACCGAGCGCGGGCCGCACCCGAGACCGCTCCCGCAGCCACGGATGCCGCCGGTAAATGTCGCGCGTCCGGTCAGCGTAAACGCGAACCTGCGCACGCCAGTCCTCCGGCCGGGGCTCGCCGGGCCCGGGGAGATTCCGTTCGAGGAGAACGGTGTCGACCATGAGGTCGATCAGCTCGGTTTTGCCGGGAACGTAGGTGTAGAGCGTCATCGTGCCCGCCCCGAGTTCCTTGGCCACGCGGTGCATCGACGTGGCGACAAGCCCCTCGGCGTCCGCGACCGCGATGGCCGCCACGATGATCCGTTCGACGGTGAGCGTCGGCCGCCTGCCGCGCGCTGAAGGTTCCGGAGCACCCGTACAGTCGCGCCACAACAAGGCGAGCGTGCGCGCGACCTCCTCGCGCGCAGCCTCGGGACCGTCGCCCTCGTGCTCGACGATCATCGCGTCCCCTCCCGGCCTTCGTACGCATCAGCGTGGGATCTTACCTGCCGTTTCAGGACCTTCGTCCCCTCCGCGGCGGCTCGCGGGCCGCTACGCTGGGGAGCGAGGGAGGTGGTTCCCGTGACGGAACGCAAACCACCGGGCGTGTCGTACGGCACGTGGGTCGACCGGCAAATCGCCGACGCCGAAGCCCGCGGCGACTTCGAAGACCTGCCAGGAACCGGAAAACCCCTGCCACCCCCCACCGGCCGCGACGCGGCGACCGACTGGGCCATCCGCCGCGCCCGCGAAGGCGACCTGGACCGGTCCGCTTTTCTGCCGCCGTCACTCGCCATACCGCGCGAAATCCAAGACCTGCCGGGGAAACTGGCCAAAATCCGCTCCGAACGCAAGGTGCGGGAGATCGTCGAAGACCTGAACGACCGCATCCGCAAGACCCACGCGATGCCCCAGGACGGCCCCGCGCTGCGGGCGAGGCCGCTGGACGTGGAGGAAACGGTGGCGAGCTGGCTTGCGGGGCGCGGAGAATCCTGATGCACGCGAGCTAGGCCCGCCTTGCCCGGCCGCGATGGATCCCTTTCCCGGAAGGCAGGCGGGGCGCGTCCTAAGCCACGCGAGGTGAATCCGCGCAGTACTTGCCGGAGACGGCCGCCGCACGGGTGCCGCCGGATGGGATCGACCGCGGCCGCTTTCCCAAGAGCCTGCGGAACGCGGCTTCGCCCAACCGGCCGCCGTCGGAGTTCCCGCCCGCTCGCCGAACCTCGCCCACAGAACTCCATAACCGCCGGAACCGGCCAACCGCCGAACCCCGCGCGCCCGCCTCGCCACCCCGCCCCGGTGGCCCCACCCGTCCACAAAACTCCACCACCGCCTCACTCGACCGGGCCACCGCCGAAAATCCCGCGCACCCGCCTCGCCACCCCACCCCGACGGCCCCACCCGCCCACAAAACTCCACCGCCACCTCACTCGACCAGCCGCCGAAAGTCCCGCGCTCCCGCCCGCAAAACTCCGCCGCCGCCCCAGCACCAACCGCCCCACCCACCGAAACCACTCCCGCCCTCCCCTCACACCCCGCCACCCACTCCCCGACTGCGGCTACGCTGGGTAGCACCTGGGCGAAGGGAAGAGAACCGTGGTCGGAGTTCGTCGGGTTGCCTTCGTGGTCGCCGCGGTGCTTTTGCTGTTCGGCGAGCCGTGGTCGGTGCTCGTGTTGCTGCCGGAGTGGCCGGTCGCGGGCACCGTCGTCGGCACGGTCGTTTTCGGCGTAGCGGCGCTGAGTTTTCCGGTGCTCATGGTCCTCGGGCACGGTCCGAAGCAGAGCGACGCCGCCGCGCGGGTCGGGGACGTCACGCTTGGCGCCGTCTGGGTGCTGTTCACCTGGAGCGTCCTCACGCACGTGCTGCGACTGGTCCTGCTGGTGTCCGGAGTGGACGATCCCGCGCGGCCACGGATCGTAGCCGGGGTCACGCTCGCCGTCGCGGCGGTGCTGCTCGTCAGCGGGAACCGGACCGCCATGCGGGTGCCGCCGGTGAAGGCGGTCGACGTCGTGCTGCCGAAGCTCGGCGCCGGGCTCGACGGGTTGCGCGTCGCAGTCATCACCGACACCCACTACGGCCCGCTCGACCGCACCCGCTGGTCCGAGCGCCTGGTCGCCGAACTGAACCGCTTGCGGCCCGACGTCGTCTGCCACGCCGGGGACCTCGCCGACGGGTCCGTCGCCAAGCGGCGCAAGCAGGTCGACCCGCTCGGCGGCGTCCAGGCACCGCTCGGCCGGTTCTACATCACCGGCAACCACGAGTACTTCGGCGAAGCCCAGGCCTGGCTGGACCACATGGCGAGCCTCGGCTGGGACACCCTGCACAACCGCTCGACACTGATCGAACGCGACGGCGCCCGGCTGCTCTTCGCCGGCATCGACGACCCCACCGGAGCCGCCTCGGGCCTCCCCGGCCACGGCCCCGACCTGGCCGCCGCCCTCGACGGCTCTGATCCCGAGGTCCCCGTCGTTCTGCTGGCCCACCAGCCCAAACAGGTCGCGCAGGCCCGCGAGGAAAACGTCGACCTGCAGATCTCCGGCCACACCCACGGCGGCCAGATCTGGCCCTTCCACCTCCTGGTCCGCCTCGACCAGCCCACCCTGTCCGGCCTCACCCGGCACGGCCCGACCCAGCTGTACAACAGCCGCGGCTCCGGCTTCTGGGGCCCGCCCTTCCGGGTCTTCGCCCCCAACGAGATCGCCCTGCTCACCCTGCGCAGCGCCTAACCCCAGCCCCGCGCCCTCGTCAACAGCGCCACATCCCACCGAACAATTTTTTTGTCTTGACAACTGCACTAGTCGGATGCGAGAGTTCTCCCCACGGCACCACTCCGAGGAGGAACACCATGCCCACCGTCACGTCCGCCGACGGCACCCAGATCGCCTACTCCCGCATCGGCTCCGGCCCCGCGCTGGTCCTCGTCGACGGCGCGCTCTGCTACCGCACCTCGACCCCGAACGACGACCTCGCCAAGGCCCTCTCCGACCGCTTCACCGTCTACACCTTCGACCGCCGGGGCAGGGGCGAAAGCGGCGACGCGAGCCCGTACGACGTCGAGCGCGAAATCGAAGACATCACCGCACTGGCCAAGGAAGCCGGCGGCGAGATCGGCCTGTACGGCATCTCCTCCGGCGCGGCCCTGGTGATGGAAGCCGCCCACCGCAGCGTGCCGGCGAAGAAGGTCGCGGTCTACGAACCGCCCTTCGTCGTCGACAGCACCCGCAAGCGAGTCCCCGCCGGCTACCAGGCGAAACTGGAAGCAGCAGTGGCCGCCGGAAAACCAGGCGACGCGATCAAGACCTTCATGACCGAAGGCGTAGGACTGCCCGCCCTGATGGTCACCATGATGCGCCTGATGCCCGCGTGGCCGCGCATGAAGCGCGTCGCCCACACCCTCGCCTACGACGCGCAAATCATGGACGACAACCAAGCAGGCCGCCCGCTCCCGGAAGCCCGCTGGTCCGGAATCACCGCCCCCACCCTCATCATCGACGGCGGCAAGAGCCCCGAGTGGATGCGCAACGGCGTCGCAGCAGCAGCCAGCCAGCTGCCGAACGCCGACTACCGCACCCTCCCCGGCCAGACGCACCTGGTGAAAACCGCCGCACTGGCCCCGGTACTGGCGGAGTTCTTCGCCACGAACTGACCCCGCCGGCGGACCAGGTGAGGCAGGCTGCGGAACGTGGCTACGCGAGCATTGATCTTCGATTTCGACGGCACCCTCGCCGACACGGAAGCCGCGGTACTGCGCTCCTGGCAAGAAATGTTCGCCGGACACGGAGTCGAACTGCCCCTGGACGTCTGGCACACAGTAATCGGCACCCAGAACACCGCAGCGACGATGTTCAAACTCCTGGCCGAACAAGCAGAAGGCATCGACCCGGAAACCCTGCGCCCCGCCATGCGCACCCGAGTACACGAACTCCTAGCCGAAGACGGCCCAAGAGAAGGCGTACTCGACTACCTGGACGAGGCCGCCCGCCGTGGCCTGGCGCTAGGCGTCGCCTCAAGCTCGTCCGGAACCTGGGTACACGGCCAACTAGAACGCCTAGGCCTGGCCTCCCGCTTCACCGCGGTAGAAACGGGCGACCGCCACAAGCCAAAGCCAGACCCAGACACCTACCTGGCAGCCCTGCGCACCCTGGGCGTAACCGCAGCAGAAGCCCTGGCCTTCGAAGACTCACCCCACGGCGTAAGCGCGGCGAAAGCAGCCGGAATCACCACCATCGCGGTGCCAAACCCCATCACCGCACCTCTGGACTTCGCCAAAGCAGACCAAGTCCTCCCCGCTTTCACCACCGCCCCGCTAAGCGCGCTACTGCGGCAATTCGGGACGTGAAGGGCTCCTTGAGGGAATCTGATTCCCTCAAGGAGCCTTTCACGGACCGCCCGCCTACCCGTCGCCGCGATGCGCCCCAACGCCACATTGGGTGCATCCCACGCACCCAACGCCACATTGGGTGCATCTGACGCACCCAATGCCACATTGGGGCGCTAGCCCCAACCCGAAACCGCCGCCGACGCACCCAACCAGCGAGGCACCCAGCCCCACCCCCGCACCCCGATACGAAGCGTCCCTGCGGTCCGGGGGTGCTTGTCAAGGCATCTTTCCCGCCTTGACAAGCACCCCCAGACCGTCAGCACAATCAAGCTTCGGGGTGCCCCACGCACGCCCGGGCGCAATGTCGCCGCCAGGCGACGAGCAGCTCACCCCAACTCGACAAGCCGATCCAAAAACCCCCGCTGCCCTTTAACCAACTTCTCCCGAGCCACCTCAAGAGAAAACCACTCCACCCGATCCACCTCAGGAAACTCCCGCATCCGCCCAGACCGAGGCGGCCACTCCATCTCAAAAACCCCCGGCACCACCTGAGCCGGATCAAGCTCCCCCTCCACCGCCCAAGCAGTCACGACCTTCCCCGACTGCCGAACCTCCCCCAACTCAACCCAAGCCCCCTCGGGAACCGGAACCCCCAGTTCCTCGGCGAACTCCCGCCGAGCAGCCACCTCGACCGACTCCCCGTCCTCAACCTCCCCCTTAGGCAAAGACCAAGCAGCCAGATCCTTCTTAGCCCAGAACGGCCCGCCCATATGCGCGAGCAACACCTCGACCCCCGCCGCGCCCCGCCGAAAAACCAACACCCCAGCACTACGCCTGACAACCATCCCCCCACCCTGCCAGCCCCCACCTGACCAGCCCAAACACCCCCGCAGAAAAAACTTCCCGGCACTGTGTCGATCCAAGCCAACCCAGTTCGACGCAGAGGCATAAGGCGCCCAACAGCCACCTGGGAAGGACCCCACGATGACCACCACCACCGCCCCGAAGACCACCAAGGCCGCCGAGACCACCCCCGCCGCCGAAGGCAAGAAGTCCCTGGCAGACCGAGCCCGCCCCACCGTCCTGGCCCTCTTCCGCGCAGTAGTGTCCTTCCTCTTCCTCTGCCACGGCCTGATGGGCTTCGGCCTCTTCGGCGGCATCGACAACGCAGGCGGCGCGCTCCCGTTGGGCCAGTGGCCGGGATGGTGGGCCAGCCTGATCGAGGTAGTCGGCGCGATCCTGGTCTTCGCCGGCCTCTTCACCCGAATCTCCGCAACGGTGCTCTCCGGCGTCATGGCCTACGCCTACTTCACCGTGCACGCCCCGGAAGGCCTTCTCCCCCTGCACAACATGGGCGAACCCGCCGCCCTGTTCGCCTGGATCTTCCTCACCATCGCCGTGGTGGGACCGGGGGCGGCCGCACTGGACAATCTGCGCCGTCGCTGAAACCCGCGACAGAGCGGCAATCCCGGAACCTAACCGGGGTTGCCGCTCACCAGCATTGCCCGCCCCAGCACATGCTCCATCAACACAGTCAGCACCTGCTTGGTCGAGTCCCGCTCCCGCGCGTCGCACAACAGCAACGGCACCTGCGGATCAAGATCCAACGCCCCGCGGACTTCCTCAGTCCCATACCGGTAAGCGTCGTCGAAGCAGTTCACCCCGACCACAAATGGCAACCCGCGCTGCTCGAAGAAATCCACTGCGGGAAAACAGGATTCAAGCCGACGAGTATCCGCCAGCACCACCGCACCCAACGCACCGTCGGCCAGTTCGTCCCACATGAACCAGAACCGGTCCTGCCCCGGCGTCCCGAACAAGTACAGGATCAGCTCGGGATTGATGGTGATCCGGCCGAAGTCGAGCGCGACCGTCGTGGTGGTCTTGCCCTCGACGCCGGACAGGTCGTCCACGCCCTCGGACGCCGCGGTGATCACCTCTTCGGTACGCAGCGGCGGCACCTCGCTGACCGAGCCGACCAGGGTCGTCTTGCCGACCCCGAAGCCGCCGGCGACGAGCACCTTCACCGCTTGCGCGGTGAGCGACCGGCGGGGCTCAGAGTTTCCGGATGCCATCGAGAACCGCCTGGAGTACGTGGGGGCTGGGGGCGTCGGTCACCGGCGTCGCGGTGCGGAAGAGTACGAGGTTGCGTTCTATCAAATCGCTCAGCAGCACCTTCACCACGGGCAGCGGCAGGTCGACGCGAGCCGCCACCTCGGCGACCGAAACCGGGCGCTGGCACAGGGAAAGAATGCGCGAGTACTCCGGTTCGAGGCCGGGCGTCTCGTTCGCGGTGCGCAGCGCGACGACGAGCGTGATGAGGTCGAGCCCGCGCGTGTCGGACCGGGTCCGCCCGCCGGTGACGGCGTAGGACCGCACCAGCGGACCGGCCTCGTCCTCGTACCAGGACTCGCGCCCCCGCGCCATCATGGCGAGGTCCGCTGGACCGCTCCGGCCCGCGGCGCCGCGGTGAGCACCGCGCCGACCCGCTTGATCATCAGGTTCATCTCGTAGGCGACGAGCCCCATGTCCGCGTCGACCCCGGCCAGCAGCGCGAGGCAGGCGCCCCGGCCCGCCGCGGTGACGAACAGGAACGCGTGGTCCATCTCGACCATCGTCTGCCGCACGTTGCCGCCGCCGAAGTGCCGTCCGGTGCCGCGGGCGAGGCTCTGGAAAGCCGACGCGACCGCGGACAGGTGCTCCGCGTCCGCCTCGGACAGGGTGCCCGACCGGCCGATCAGCAGCCCGTCCGCGGACAGCACCACCGCGCGGTCCGCGCCGGCGACCCGCTGCACGAGGTCGTCGAGCAGCCAGTCGAGCTCGTTGACTCCGTTGTTGGCCATCAGTCGCGATCTCCGTACCTGTTGTCGTGCCCGGGATCGGCCTCGCGGGCCCGCCGGGTGCCCTGCTGGAACGCGCTGAGCCGGGAGCGGGCCTGCTCCGGCGAATCCTCGCGGACGTCGTCGGATTCCGGGGCCGGCCGGTCACTGCGCAACTGCGGAACCAGGTTCTGCTGCCGCCGCCGCTGCGGAAGCGGCGGACGACCAGGCGGACGCGGCGGCGCGGCGCGGCCGTTTTCGACCGCCGGACGCGGCGCCCGGCCGTTGTCCGCGGGCGGACGCTGCTCGTGCTGCGGACGGGTTTGCGGCGGACGGACCGGCGGCGCCTCGGCGACCGGACGCATGGCGCGACGCGTAGGCAACTCCGGCCGCTGCTGTTCCGGTGCCACCCGAGGCTCAGGTGCGACCCGAGGTTCCGGCGCGACACGCGACGGCTGCGACTGTTCCGCTTGCACTGGTTCCGGGCGAGACGCTTTCCGTTGCGGCAGCTCCGGTCGCTGCGGCTCAGCGCGCTGCGATTCCGGCGCGGGCCGCGACGGCTCCACCGCGAGCCGGGAAAGCTCCGGCGTCCCATCCTCTTCCGAAGACGCGTCAGCCTCGGTGTCCGAAGGCTCCGTCTCGCTGATCGGCGCGAGCAAATCCTTGCGCACCAACACGATCGCCCGGGTCCCGCCGTACGCGGATTCGCGCAGGTGCACCGAGATCCCGTGCCGCGACGCCAGCCGCGCGACCACGAACAGGCCCAGCCGCGGTTCGTCGGACAGCGCCATGATCCCGAAGTCCGGCGGGTCGGCGAGCATCGCGTTGAACTCGTCGGCCTGGTCCTGCTCGATGCCGAGTCCCTGGTCCTCGACCTCGATCACGACGCCCTTGCCGACGACGTTGCCGCGCAGTTCGACGCGCGATTCCGGCGGCGAGAACGACGTCGCGTTGTCGATCAGCTCGGCGAGCAGGTGCACGAGGTCGCCGACGACCGGTCCGCGCACCGCGACGTCGGGCAGCTTCGCCGTCTTCACCCGCGCGAAGTGCTCGGTCTCCGCCGCCGCGCCGCGGACGAGTTCCACCAGCGACACCGGATTGCGCCACTGCCGTCCGGGCTGGCCGCCGCCGAGGATGATCAGGTTCTCCGCGTTGCGCCGCGCGCGGGTGGAGAGGTGGTCGAGCCGGAACAGCGTGTCCAGCTGGTCCGGGTCCTCCTGCTTGCGCTCGGCGGCGTCCAGCACCTTCAGCTGCCGGTGCACGATGACCTGGCTGCGGTGCGCGATGTTGAGGAACACCGCCTTGGTGCCCTGCCGGGTCTTGGCCTCCTCGACCGCGGCGGCGAGCGCGGACTGCTGCGCCAGGTTGAACGCCTCGGCCACCTCGCCGATCTCGTCCGTGCCGTGGTCGAGCAGATGCCCGCCCTCGTCGAGGTCGACCGGCTCGCCCGCCCGGACGCGGTCGATGAGTTCCGGCAGCCGCACCTCGGCCGCGTCGAGGGTGTCCTCGCGCAGCCGGGCGAGCCGGGAGATGAAGCGGTTCGACAGCCGAAGCGCGATCAGCACCACGACGAGCGCGAAGAGCACCGCCGCCGCGCCCGCGATGATCGAGTTCCGCAGCGTGTCGTCCGCGTCGGTGATCGCCGCGTTGGTCGCGTGCGCGCTCTGCGCGGCGAACATCGTCATCAGCGTGGTGGCGACCTGCTTGGCGTCGGTCCGCCACTGCTCCAGCGGCACCGGAAGCTGTTTCGCGCCGGACAGCAAGGCGTTCTCGACCTGGGTCACGGTCGTCCACGCGGGACTCGAGACGAGCTTGTCGTAGTTCGCCCGCACCTCGGGCACCATCTGCGGCACCGACTGTTCGAGCTGCGCGTGATACGCGCCGATCTGGCCGAGGTACGCGCGCTGCTCGTCGCCGGACAGCCCGCCCGCGGCGAGCCCAGCCGACGCCAGCGCGTCGCTGCGCTGCATTTCCTCGGCGGCGTTGAAAATCGGGATCGCGGACAGCCGGGCGTACGCGTTGTCCGCGCCGCGCGCGGCCTGCGCGAGCCCGGCGACGCCCTGGGTGAACTGGTCGATGATCTGGTTGTAGAAGGAGAAAACCTCGAGCCGCGGCACCTGGCCGGAGTCGACCTGCTGGCGCAGCTGCGGCAGTTTCGCTTCCAGCGCCGCGAACGTGGCGATGTTCTGCTTGACGCTCGCGGGCACGTTCGAGTCGCTCGCGAAGTTGCCCTGCAGCACCGAGGTGATCTGCGCGGCGGACGCGTCCGTCTTCGGCCGGGTGGCCAGCAGCGCGGCGCGCGCGGCGTCCTGTCCGGCCAGCACGCTCATCGACAGCTGGCGTTCCTGTTCAGCGGCGAGCAGGAACGGAATGCCCGGGCCTTCCGAACCGCGAATCTTCTGCGCGTAACTCCGCGCCTGCGACGCGTCGAAAATCAGGTATCCGGCGAGCGCGATACCGACGATCAGCAACGCCACGCTAGGAATCAACGCGATCGCGAGCACGCGAGAGCGAATCGAGGAGCCGCGGCCCTTTCGCCCGGAATTCTGCTTCACCGTGATCCGTTTTCCTTCCGGCACTGCTGTGGTATTCGGGTCCGCGGTGTTTTCGTTGCACCGGTCCGACCAGCCGGATCACAGTTCACCGTGGTCTGCGTTGCCCGCGACGACGGTAAGCAACCCGGACGGGCGAGTCAAGTCCGGACCCGCGTTGCCGTCATCCTCTTGTTACCTGCTAGTAACCCACTGCGGTGCTTGGAAAACTGATCACCACCGGACGTGACCTTGGTCGCACCGGCCGCGCCGCTGCCCGCCGGGCGCCCGCGCGTGAGGTCGATCACGGCCCGGTGCCCGCGAAAACTAACCGGAAACTTATGCGCATTTCCGCATCAGCGGCGGAATCGAACGGAAACCTGAGATCAATTTCCGGAATTCAGCGCCGGACGCCATTCGGCGGCCGGTGCGCGGAAAGCCGCGGCCCGGGAGCCGGTTCCGTTTCCGGCGCGACCGGACGGTCGCGCCGGAGCAGATCGTGCAACATCTCCCGGCACGCCCACGCCAGCACCGCCACGGACGCGATCAGCACCGCTACCAGCGTCGATTCGACCGGATAGCGCCCGATGAAGTCGCCGAAACGCGCGAGCACGAAGCCGAGGGCCACGCCGACGAGCAGGGTCACGACATACGAGAGCGGCACTTCCCGACCGCGGGTCTCGATCATTTCGGCCCCTTCCGCCCCGGATTCGCCCGGCGGCGCCGCTCCCCGATCGGCTCCTGCCCGCGAAAAAACAGGGGCTGAGCATACCCGCCGGGCAGCGCGCGGCGCGCCCGTCGATCACCCGAAGGGGCGAGCAGGACACCGATTGTTCACCCAGGACGCGCAAATCCGGCCGGATCCTCGCGAATCCGCACGGATATTGCGCGAATTCTTTTCAGCGCACCTCGCGCAGCACGGTCACCGCCCGCAGCACCTCGGCGTAAGTCGTGTACAGCGGGGCCAGCCCGAACCGCAGCACGTCCGGCGGCCGGAAATCGCCCAGCACGCCGCGTTCGTGCAGTGCGTCCATCGTCTGCTGCCCGCCCGCGTCGCGCACTGAAACCTGGTGTCCCCGAACGTGGTCGCGCGGCGTCGGAATGTCGGCTCCCGGCAGCAGTTCGTCCGCACACCGGAAGAAGAAATCGCCCAGTGCCAAGCCTTTCGCGCGCAGCACGGAAAGGTCGACGCCATCCCACACGTCCAGTGCCGCGTCGAGCGCCAGCATCGACAGGATGTCCGGCGTGCCGGCGCGGGCGCGCGCGATCCCCGCGCTGCCGCGATATCCCGCTTCCATTCCGAACGGATCCGCGTGCCCGGCCCATCCGGCGAGCGGCTGATCGAATTCCGCCTGATGCCGCTGCGCCACATAGATGAACGCGGGCGAACCCGGTCCGCCGTTGAGAAATTTGTACGTACAACCCACCGCGAAATCGACCTCGCACGCGTCGAGCCGAACCGGAATCGCGCCGACGCTGTGGCAGAGATCCCACACCGCGAGCGCGCCCGCCGCGTGCACGGCCTCGGTGACCGACGGCATGTCGTGCAGCCGTCCGCTGACGTAATCGACGTGATTCACGAGCACCGCGGCCGTCCGCTCGCTCACCGCGCCGGGCAGTTCCGCCACCGGCACGCGCCGCACGGTGTGCCCGGTGAGCCGGGCCGCCTGGTCGGCCACGTAGCCGTCGGTCGGGAAGGTCGCCGCGTCGACCAGCACCTCGTCGCGGCCGGGGTTCGCCCGCACCGCAGCGACGAGCGTCTTGAACAGGTCCACGCTCGTCGAATCCGCCACCACGACCTGTCCGGCGGCGGCCCCGACCAACGGCGCGATCCGCTCGCCGACCCGCTGCGGGGCCTCCCACCAGCCCTCGGTCCACGACCGGATCAGCCGCCGCCCCCACTGGTGCCGGACGACCTCGGTCACCCGCTCCGCGACGTGTTTCGGCGGCACGCCAAGAGAATTCCCGTCGAAGTACGCGACTTCCGGGTCAAGGTCGAACTCCGCGCGTTTCGCGGCGAGCGGGTCGGCGGCGTCGAGCGCGGCCGCCTCGTCGGCAAGGCTCTGGCCGCGCACAGCGGATTCGGTCATCGACGCTCCTCGGGGTCCCGGTTCGCTCTCTTTCTAACAGGAGGCGGGCCCGCCTATCGAGCGCCGAGGCTGGCCGGGATTCTCTATCGGCCGCCGCTTCGACGACCTACAGTGACCTGACCAGGCACCACCGGAGGAGGTCAGCGTTGACCCAGTCGATCGCCGAACAAGCCGAGGGCCGCACCATCCCGTCGCTGCTGCGGCGCAATGCCGTCGAGTACGGGGACCGGCCCGCGCTCACCTCGCTCGATCTCGAAGGCCGTCCGACGCTCACCTGGAGCGAGTTCCGGACTGCGATCGCCGAGGTGTCGCGCGGGCTCGCCGGGCTCGGCCTCGCCACGGGCGACCGGATGCTGATCATGGCCCCGAGTTCGCCGGACCACCTGGTCGCCGACCTCGCCGCGGTGCACCTGGCAGCCATCCCTTGCACGGCGTACGCGACGCTCAGCCCAGACCAGATCCGCTACGTCGCCCGGCACAGCGCCGCCCCGGTCGTCGTCCTCGCCGGCGCCGACGAGCTGTCCCGCTGGCTGCCGGTCCTCGACGATCTGCCCGCGCTGCGCCGCGTGGTCGTCATCGATGAATCCGCGATCCCGGACGGCGACGACCGGTTCGTCGCGTACTCCGCCGTGCGCGAAGCCGGCCGCGCCGCGCTCGCCGCCGACTCCGAGGCGTTCGAGCAAGCGTGGCAGGCGATCCGCCCGGACGACCCGCTCGCGATGATCTACACGTCCGGCACCACCGGCGACCCCAAGGGCGTCGTGCTGTCGCACCGCAACGCGATCCACGAGGGCATCGCCGTGCACACGCTGCACAAGGCTCCGATGCACCCGACGAACATCGCGTACCTGCCGCTCGCGCACATCGCCGAACGCGAGCTGTCGATTTATCTGCCGATCGTCGCGGCGGGCCACGTGCACACCGTCGGCGATCCGTCCGGCGTGGTCGCGGCGCTCGGCCAGGTGCACCCGCAGAGCTTCTTCGGCGTGCCGCGGGTGTGGGAAAAGATGGTGGCGGGCCTGAAGAACATGCTCGCCGGCGTGCCCGAGGACCGGCGCGAGACGCTCATTTCGGCGAACGAACTCCTGCAAGAGGGCTACAAACTCCGCAGCGCGGGCGAGGAACTGCCCGCCGATCTCGCCGAACGCATCGCGAAGACCGACGAGACCGTGCTCGCGCCGGTGCGCGGGCTGCTCGGGCTCGACCAGCTGCACATCGCGTCCAGCGGCGCGGCCGCGCTGCCGCTGGAGGTGCTGTACTTCCTCGCCGGGCTGGGTGTCGAGATCCGCGAGGTCTGGGGCCTGTCCGAGACCACCGGCGCGGCGACCGCGAACAGCGCCGACGCGTTCCGCGCGGGCACCGTCGGCCGTCCGATCGACGGCGTCGAGGTGAAGACCGGCGAGGACGGCGAACTGCTCGTCCGCGGCCCGATCGTCTTCCTCGGCTACCTGCAGCCGGACGGCACGATCGAACCGGCCACCGACGCCGACGGCTGGTTCGCCACCGGCGACATCGGCACGATCGACGACGACGGGTACGTCACGATCACCGACCGCAAGAAGGAACTGATCATCACCTCGAGCGGCAAGAACATCGCGCCGACCCGGATCGAGGGCCTGCTGAAGGAGCACCCGCTGATCGGCCAGGCGGTCGCGATCGGCGACGCGCGGCCGTACGTGACCGCGTTGATCGTGCTCGACGACGAGATCGCCCCTGGCTGGGCGGCGGCCAACGGCGTCGAAGCGGCCGGGATCGACGCGCTCGCCGCGCACGAGGCGGTCCAAGCGGAGATCGCCCGGGCCGTCGAATCAGCGAACAGCAGGCTCGCGCGGGCCGAGCAGATCAAGAAGTACCACGTCATCACCACGGCGTGGACGCCCGAAACCGGCGAACTGACCCCGACGCTCAAGCTCAAGCGCCGGGTGATCAACGACCGCTACGGCTCCGACATCGCCTCGCTCTACTCCTCGTGAGTGGCTGTGCCGGTTAGGGCGCACAGTGTTCCGGCTGTCTACGGACCCCGCTGCCCGAATGCCGCATCGGGGTTTTCTCGGTAGCGGCCGCTATGACAAGGAACGCGACACCTTCCCCTACCCGCCTGGCCGCGTCCCGCCCTGCGGGCACGTCCGTGAGGGGAACCCTGAGGGACTCAGAGTCCCTCAGGGTTCCCCTCACGGACAGTCAGCGAAAGCGGAGAGAGCCCTCGGATACCGAACGGCTCACGAGGCCTGCCGGGACCACTTGCGCAGCCGCGGCGGCACGCGCTTTTCCAGCCCGTAGTTCTCCAGGTGGGCGGAGAACACCTCGTCGAACGCCTGCTGCACGGTCTCGGTGTCCCAGTCCGGGCGCTCCAGGATCGGCTGCTTCAGATACGGCTGCCCCATCACGTGCAGCTGCGGGCCGTTGCACCGGATCATCTGCCCGGTGATGCCGTGCGATCCCTCGCCGAGCAGGAACAGCACGAGCGGTGCGATCTTCGCCGGCGTCCGTTCCGGCGGGCACGCGCGCAGCGCCCGCTCGGATTTCCAGACCATCCGGGTGTGCGCCACCGGGCACACGGCGTTCACCCGGATCCCGGAATCGTCGAGGTCCAGCGCCCAGGAATAGGTCAGCGACGCGACCGCGCCCTTGCTCGCCGAGTACACCCCGAGCTTGCGCTGCCCGAGCGACGCGCCGGAGGAGATGTTCACGATCGACCCGCCGCCCGCGCCGACCATCGCGCGGATCGCGGCGAGCCCGGTGTACATCACGCCGAGCACGTTGACCTCGACCAGCTGGCGGGCCTGTTCCGCGTCGTCCTCCCACGGCAGCGCCTCGTAGTTGAGGCCCGCGTTGTTGACCAGCCCGTCGATCCGGCCGAACTCGGCGACGCACTGGTCGACGATCGCCTGCGCCTGCGCCGGATCGGCCACGCTGTGCCCGTTCGCGACCGCGCGGCCGCCGTGGCCGCGGATCGTCGCCGCGGTGCGCTCGGCCAGTTCGGCGTCCACGTCGTTGACCACCACGGCCCCGCCCGCGCGCGCGACATGCACGGCGAACGCCTCCCCGAGCCCGCGCCCGGCCCCGGTCACCACCACGGCCTTGTCCTGCAACAGTCTGTCCACGCTCACTCCCCGCTGGTGCGCCCGGCGCGAGGACGTCCGCTCCGCCGGGTCTCCCCCAGTGTTGGGCCGTTCGGCCCAGTCGCACCGGACGATCGCGACGAACGGTGGTCGCGCTGCGCCGAACGAGGAAAGCTGATCAGTGCTACGGGTACCCCGCGGCAGGTCAGTCCGAACGGCTCCGCGTTCCGGCCACCGGATTCTTCCCGACTGTTCACCCTGGTGTGATCGGCGGCATACTGAGGGTGCATGCCCCGGCCGGAGCAGTGACACTCCTGGCCAGGAGCGAAACAGGCGAAGGCAGAATGCGGGGCACTCGCATTCACTCGATCGGGGAGGGGGCAGTGGTCATCTCGTGACGACCGAAGCGACCTCTCGGCTGACGGCACCGCTGCGGAATGTCGAGTATCGCGTGCTCTGGGCAGCGGAGGCCATCTCGAGCGCGGGCGACCAGCTGGCGAAGGTGGCGCTGTCCATCCTCGTGTACCACCGCACCGGTTCCGCGCTGTGGGCCGCGGCCGTCTACGCGCTGACCTTCCTGCCCGCGCTCGCCGGCGGGCTCGGGCTGTCCTTCCTCGCCGACCGTTATCCGCGACGGGCCGTGTTGAGCGTGAGTGCCGCCGCGCAGGCCGTGCTCGTGGGGTTGATGAGCCTGCCCGGAATGCCGCTGGTCGCTCTGTGCCTGCTGCTCGTCGCGGTGCAGCTCGCCGCGTCGCCCGCGAACGCGGCGCAGAACGCGATCACCCGCGAGGTGTTCACCGACGACCATCTGTACCTGCGCAGCCAAGACCTGCGCGGGATCACCACCAACACGGTGCAGCTGCTCGGCCTGGCCGGCGGCGGCGTGCTGGTGACGGCCGTGGGCACGTCGTGGGCGCTGGCGATCGACGCGGTGAGTTTCGCGGTGGCCGCGGTGATCGTGCGGGTGTGGGTGCACAACCGGCCCGCTGCCGGAGGCGACCACAGCACGTGGTTCTCCGCGACGCGCTGGGTGTTCGGGCAGCGCAAACTGCGGGTGCTGATCGCTTTGTCCTGGCTCGTGGGGCTGGCCGTGGTGCCCGAAGGGCTGGCCGCGCCGCTGGCCCAGCAGCTGAACGCGCCGTCCGCGGCGGTCGGCTGGCTGCTCGCCGCCGACCCGCTCGGCTTCGTCGCCGGGGCCTATCTGCTGTCGAAATTCGCGTCCGCCGAGGTCCGGCAGCGGCTGCTCGGAGTGCTGGCGACGACGTCGCTGGCCTTGCTCGCGCTGTTCCTGCTGCAGCCGAATCTGGTGGTCGCGCTGGTGTTGCTCGCGCTCGCCGGTGCGATGGGCGCCTACATCATCACCGTGACCGCGACGTTCTCCACCTGGGTGCCGAACGAACTGCGCGGCGGGGCCGGCGGGCTGTACCGCACGGGGCTGCGCGTGGCGCAAGGCATCGGGGTGGCTCTCGGCGGGGTGGTCGCACAGGCGACCGGCTCTGCCGTTACCGCCATCGCGCTGGCCGGGCTGGCCGGCGTGGCTCTGGCGATCCCCACCGCGTTCTCGTGGACCCGGGTGCGGCACGCGGTCGCGGCCGGGGCCTGAATCGTGGATCGCTGGACGAATCTGTGGCCGGGGTCGAGGCACCGGCCGAATGGGTCCGGGTACGCCGGACGGGAAGTCGTTTCACGCTTCACGGTCACGCACGGAACACACCTCCGTTCGCATTGTCACGAATCCGTCGTGGATTGGTCACGGAACTCACGCTTCACGGTCACGCACAGCTGCTCACCTCCGCTCGCTGACAATTCACCGGAAAATGACAACAGCTCGATTCACGCTTCGCGGTCGCGCATGGGAAAACACCTCACTCGGGGGGACGGCGGGGACGCTCCTCCGCAATTTACTTCATGGATGCAGCAGTTGTCGCGGAAGGCGTCTCCGGGTTCGGAGACTACGACCGAATACAGCGTTCGAAGTCGGTGAGTGAGATGATACCGGCAACTGATAACGGCGCAGAACCGGGAACCGTCCGGGAACCGCATCCGACACCCGAGGAGGCACGGCCCGATGCCCGGAACCGAACCGGCGCGCGGTGAAGGCCGCGGCCCCGGGGAGGAACCGCCCGCCGCGAAGGGCGGGGCGGGAAGGCTGCGCGCATTGATCGCCGGGAACCCCGTCCACTCCTGGGATCTCTGGACGAAACCGCGCCGGATGATCGCTTTCCTGCTCGCCTGGGACGCGATCGCGGTGGCGCTGCTGACCTTCGGCGTCGTCACGTCGCCGAGCCCGGATCTCGTGGACTGGGGCCGGTTCGCGATCCTCGCGGGCTGCGCGACAGTGCACATCCAGCTCACCCGCAGGCAAGAGGAACGGCGGCGCAACCGGGTCACCGCCGTCCACATCGACCTGACCGGCATCTGGGTGTTCCCGGCCGCGCTGCTGCTGCCGATCCCGCTGACGCTGCTGCTGATCGCGCTCCTGCGCGTCCAGCGGTGGTTCAACTCCCGGCGGCCGCCGCACAAGTTCGTGTTCACCTCGTTCACGCATGCGGTGTCGGCACTGCTGGCGCACCACCTGTACCAGACTTTCGCGTCCGCCGAACTGGCCCGGCTCTCGCCCGCGAACTCGTTGCAGGTCTTCGGGATCCTGATGCTCGTCGGGTTCAGTTACGCGGCGCTGCAGGCGATCGTGATCGGCGGCCTGCTCGCGCTCGGCGGCACGTCCGCGCCCACGCTGCGCAACGTATTGGGCACCAAGGACGACAACCTGCTGGAGCTGTCGACGATCAGCCTCGGCACCATCGCGACGATCCTGCTCGTGAACATCCCGCCCGCGATCGTGATCCTCGTGCTCATCACGGTGCTGGGCAACCGGCTGGCGGAAATCAACCAACTGCAGTCCGAGGCGCGCACCGATCCGAAAACCGGGATCTTCAACGTGCGCGGGTGGTCGGAGTCCGCGGAACGCGCGCTGGCGCGGGCCGCGCGCGGCGGGGAAACCCTTGCGCTGCTGATGATCGACCTCGACCATTTTAAGTGGATCAACGACACGTACGGCCATCCGGCGGGCGACGACGTGCTCCGCACGGTGGCGCAAACTCTCGACGAGATAACGCGCCCCAAGGACATCATCGGCCGCTTCGGCGGCGAGGAGTTCCTGATCCTGCTGCCCGATGCGGACACCACGGCGGCGAAGGTGACCGCGGAACGGATCCGTACCGCAATCGCCGATCAGCGCATCGTGACGACCGACAAACGCGGCGGTTCGGCATTGATCACCGGCCGCACCGGGTCGATCGGCGTCGCATTGCTCGGAGTGAACGGAACAACACTGGAACAGTTGCTGCAAGCCGCCGACGCGGCCGTCTACGCCGCGAAGGAAGGCGGCCGGAACCAGGTGCGCTTCGCGGATGCGAATCCGCCTTCGGAGTGATCAACAATTCCGATCACCGGCACTGTTTTCGATTAATCGCGAAACCGATTCAGCAACTGTGCGCAACGGCGCGCACCCCGTTCCGCCGCCGGATTGGGCCGCCGGGTTAATTGCCCGCCGGACCGCTAACCGCGACACCCGGTTTTCGGGAAGGAACGAAAGCCGCCGGGGTCGGGCGAACCCGGTTGGCCGAAGACCGAAAATCCCTCGCGCCCGCATCGGACTCAACCGCGCTCCGGCAACCCCCGACTCGCACCCCGCCCGGCCGCTGCTGGCGTCCATCCCGGACCGAACCTCCCGAGCGCACCCCGCGCCCCACGCACCCCACCCCGGTCGCGGACCGATGCGGCATTGGGGTTCTCTCAGCAGTGCAGTGTGCGGCTGCGTACCTGCGACGGTCCGTGAGGGGAACCCTGACGGACTCTGATTCCCCCAGGGTTCCCCTCACGGACCTCGGCACCGCGGGCCTCGTGTGCTGAGCCCGTCGACGCGGGGCGAGACCTCCCGCCGCTACTGAGAAAGCGCTTCGCATGCGCCCGATGAGGCATTGGGCTTCTCTCAGCAACCCCGCTGCGGCGCACTGGCTGGGCCGCGTAGCGGCCGCCTCCCCACCGAGGTCCGTGAAGGACTCCTTGAGGGAATCTGATTCCTTCGAGGAGTCCTTCACGGACCTCCTCGGGAGCCGCGCACCCACCTCACGAAGCTTCTCGCCCACACCCACCGTGGCATCCGGTGCGCCCAGCGCAATCCGCCGCACCCCGGGGGTTACCCCCCGCGCGGGTGAGGGGGACAGCCGCCTCCCGCGTCGCGTGCCGGGCTGGCACCCTGGAGCGCATGCCAGCCACCGACGACCGTGCCCCGGCCGCCGTTCGCGTTCGCCGACCCTGGTCGACGTCCGGCTGGCTGCTGCTCGTCCTGCTCGTGGTGTTCGGGTTCGGCCTGATCGCCTCGCGGCCCGCGTCCCCGCCCGACCAGGGCCCGCCGACCGGCGGCGTGCTCGCGGCGCGGAACGCGGTCGACGCGCTCGCCCACCCCGACGGCCAGGCCACCGCGCTGGCGCTCCTGCCCAAGGACTTCACCGCGGTCACCGGCGTGAAGCCCGGCCCGCTGCCCGCCCGCGACGGCACCGTCCGCGCGGCACACTTGGACGGCGGCTGCTCGGCCCCGTGGGGCGACGACAACACGAAGTGGGACTTCTCCGTCCCGTGCAAGGCGCACGACCTCGGCTACGACCTCCTCCGCTACGCCAACGACAAGGGCCACCCGCTCGACCAGTCCGCCCGGGCGTCGCTCGACGACCGGCTGGAGCAGGACATGCACCGCACCTGCGAGCTGAACCCGATGAACTCCGAGCGCACCTGCCAGCTGGTCGCGTCGGTGTTCACCGGCGGGCTGGTCGTCAACTCGTGGCACCAGCGCTGGGGCCCGCCGGTCGGCGACCCGATCGGCCCGATGGTCGCCGGCGTCCTGGTGATCGGCTGTCTGCTCGTGATGCGCCTGCGCGGCTGGCACACCGCCCGCCGCACGACCCCGCGTCCGCGCCTGCCCCGCGGCGTCCCCCGGCCATGGGCGGTGCTCGGAATCGCCGGCGCCGTGCTGCTGATGGTCGGCGAATCGGCGACCGCGCTGGCCGACTGGGCGGGCGCGCCGGAGGCGACCTGGTGGCCGCTGACCTGGCTCGCGCAGCTCACCCCGCTGCTCTTCTTCGCGGGCGGGCTCGCCAACGCGGCGGGCTGGCGGGCCGAACGCGACCGCGGCTACCGGCATTACCTCGCCGAACGGTCCAGTCCGTTGCTGCGCCCAGCGTTGATCTTCGCCGTGGTCGCCCTGATCGTGCCGCTGGCGCTGGAACTGCTGGGCATCCCGGCCGGGACCAACGCCACCGTCATGCGGATCGCGCTGCACCCGCTGTGGTTGCTGGGCGTCTACCTGCTGACCGTCGTCGGCGCTCCGATGCTGCTCGCGCTCTACCGCCGTACGCGGCTGTGGTCGGTCGCGGCGCTGACCGCTGTCGTCGTAGCCGGAGAACTCGCCGCGAGCTGGACGGACGTCTCCTGGCCGCGCTACGCCGCGACGCTCGCCTTAGCGCTCCTCGCGCAACAGGTGGCGTTCGCGTACGCAGAGGGCGTCCGGCTTCGCCGCCCAGTGCTCGGCGTCGCGGCCGTAAGCGGCGTCGCGGCCCTCGCGGTCGCAGTGTTCGCCTTCGACGCTTCGCCGGTGCTGCTCGGCAACCCGGGCGCGCCTGCCGCGTTGTCTGCGAGGCCGTGGACCGTGCTGCTGCTGGGTGTGTCGCAACTCGGCCTCATCGGGCTCCTCGCGACACCACTGCGGCGCTGGGCCGCACGCGACCGCGTCACCCGCACCGCCGCGCTCATGCTGCGTGCCCCGATGAGCCTGTACCTGGCATTCCTCGCCGCGATGCTGCTGCTCGTCGCCGCGGTCTATCTGCCCGGACCGATCGCGAACGGCCTGAGCTGGCTGCTGCGTCCGCGCATGCTCGCCGCGGTGGCGCTGCTGCTCGTGCCCGCGGCGCTGGTCTTCTGGTGGTTCGAGCGACACCCGGGCAAGCCCAGCGCCGAGGCCCCGGCCGCGCCACTTCCGTACACCCCGACCGGCCGTCGTCCAGTGCTGCTCACTCGCGCCGCCGCCACGCTGGGCATCGGATACGCGACGCTCGGCGTGTTCGGTCTCGCGCTGGCCCGGTTCGGCGCTGAGGCCGCGGACGCCGACGTGCTCGGCCTGCGTCTCGACCCGGTCCAGAGCCTCGTGCATCTGCTCCTCGGCGTCCTGCTCCTGCACGCGGTCCGGACCGGCGGAGCGGCGACCTCGGCCGCGACCTGGTTCGCTGCCGCACTGACCTGTGTGCCGTCCCTCGTGGCCGCCGCCGGCGGCGAGACGCACGGTTCGGCGGTCGTCGTCCTGCACATCCTCACCGCGGTATTCGCGCTGGTCGGGGCGGGTTCGTGCATGGTTCCGACAAGAAGGACGGCCGCCGCCGCGCCCTGACCCGCGACACGCGTACCGCCGACCGGGCGAAAATGCTTCGGATACCGGACGATGGGTGGTGCGCGCCACACCGTCCGGGGGAGGTGCGAATCCTTCGCAACCCCCGCCGGGCACCATGCGTCTTCAGAAGCGGACGACCAGAACGACGAGAAGGAGCCGACCGCGTGGACTACCCGCCTCGGAACGGGCAAGGCGATCGCCGCCCCGCCCGCTCGTGGCAGGACCAGCCCGGCCGGGAACCGGCGCGGCGGCCCGGGCCACCGCCCCGCTCGCGACGCGACCCGCAGGGTCCGGCTCGTCGTCCCGGACCGCCGCCGCGCCGCAGCACCGGACGGTCCCGCCGCGGCGGGATGCGCGGCGCGAAAATCGCTCTCGCGGTGGTGTCGCTGCTGGTCATGGGGCTCACCGGATACGCGTGGGCGTCGCTGCAGGGCCTGGTGAACGGGCTGAGCTACTCCGACGTGATCGGCGACGGCGCGGGCGGCGACAAGCCAGCCGACGGCGCCCGCGACATCCTCCTGGTCGGCCTCGACAGCCGCACCGACGCGCAGGGCAACCCGCTGCCCGCGGACCTGCTGGCCCAGCTCAACGCGGGCGAGTCGGACGGCGAGCTGAACACCGACACGCTGATCATGGTGCACATCCCGAACGACGGCAGCAAAGCCGTCGCGATGTCGCTGCCGCGCGACTCGTACGTGGACATCCCCGGCTACGGCAAGCACAAGATCAACTCGGCGTACGCGCGGGCGATGCTGCAGGCGCGCAAGGACCTGCAGGCCCAAGGCGTCACCGATCCGAAGGAACTCGACGTCAAGGCCAACCAGGCCGGGGCGAAGCTGCTGATCGCGACGATCCAGCAGCTGACCGGGTCCACGATCGACAACTACGCGGCGATCAACCTGCTCGGCTTCAGCGACATCACGAAGGCCATCGGCGGCGTGGACGTGTGCCTGAAGGACAACGTCGACGACGACTACTCCGGCGCGAAGTTCACCAAGGGCCAGCACACCATCGACGGGGTGCAGGCGCTGGAGTTCGTCCGGCAGCGGCACGGCCTGCCGCGCGGCGACCTCGACCGGGTCGTGCGCCAGCAGGTGTTCATGGCGGGCATGGCGCGCAAGATCCTGTCCGCGGGAACGCTGACCGACCCGGGCAAGCTCAACTCGCTGGTCGACGCCATCAAGAAGTCCGTGGTGCTGAACCAGAACTGGGACATCTTCAGCTTCGCCCAGCAGATGAAGGGCCTCACCGGCGGGCAGCTCGAGTTCCGCACCATCCCGGTCGACAACGTCGAGTACCGGACGCCGAACGACGGCGTCGCGGTCAAGGTCGACCCGGCGAAGGTGAAGGCCTTCGTGCAGGGACTGACCGGCCCGCAGGCCGGAGCCGACGGCGCTCCGGCACAGCAGCAGAAGCCGGATCAGTCCCATAAGGACACGACGGTCGACGTGCGCAACGCCTCGGACCGCACCGGTCTCGCGGCGACCGTGTCGAAGCAACTGGTGGACAAGGGCTTCACCGCGGGCGACACGGACAACGCGTCCTCGCGGAAGACGACTGTGATCTGGGTCCCCAGCGGCGGCGAGGCAGCCGGGCAGGCGGTCGCCGACGCACTCGGCACCAAGGCGACGGTGCAGGAAGACAAGAGCGTGCCCAAGGGCCACGTGAAGGTGTTCCTCGGTTCGGACTACCAGCCTTCCGCCGGCGCTTCGAGCGGAACCGGTGCGGCGCAAGCCCCTCCGGCGCAGCAGGCCGCGCCCCCGGCGACGCCCTCGGGTCCGGGCAGCGACGACCAGCCGATCACCGCCGACGGAGTGCCCTGCGTCAACTGACGCGTTGCTCCATTCGGGGAAAGTCGAAAATCTTCCCGAAACCCGCGTAATGAGCGGCCGCTTCGGCACTTTCACCATCGGGACGCAAGCCCGCGTCCGCGAAGTTGGTTGAGGGGCAGGGGCCGTGATCGACGCTGAGCACTACCAGCGAGTGCTGGGAGACGAGCTGCGCAAGCTCAGGCGTGGCCGGGGATGGACGCGCAAAGAGCTGAACGCGCATCTGCAGAGCGAAATCTCGCTGCAGACACTGGCGACGTACGAACTGGGCACCCGGCAGTGTTCCGTGGTGCGCCTGGTCGAACTGTGCGTGGCGATGGACGAGCTTCCGCAGGATTTGCTGGCGAAGGTGCACAGCCGGGTCTTCACCGAGGAACCGGGACGGGTCCGCGTGGACCTGCGCCGGGTCGTCGCGGAGGCCGGTCCGGAGCTGACTCCGCTGCGGCGCTGGGCCGAAGGACGGTTGCGGCAGAACGGAGTCGCGATGCCGGGGTCGCCCGCGCGCGCGAACACCGCCTCCCGGCCTCCCGCCGCGGTACCCGGATCCTCAAGCACGCCAACCTCTTCCGCTCCCGCCGCTCCGAGCCAGCCCGCTTCGGCGAGCGCCTCGACCGACGAGGTGTCGTTCGACTTCGCCGCACTGGAACGCATGGCCGAACTCTGCGGCCTTCCGACGGCTGAGCTGGTTTCGCACCTGCGCAAGCTCGCTCCTGCCTGACCACAGACCACGAGGGGGACCCTTCGCGACTCCTCCCCTGCCGCGAAAGTCCCCCTCGTTCTGCTCAACCTCCGCGCGCACTCGTCCGCGCGGGTTCTTTCCCGCTCAACGACAACGCCGCCTTGCCCGCGTCCACTGTGGAGCGACCGCTCCCTGCTCAATGCTGCCCCCAGTACTACGAGGGGAACTTTCGCGACTCCTCCCCTGCCGCGAAGGTTCCCCTCGTACCCCTGCCAGTCCACTGTGGACTGCGGCGGAGACCACGAGGGGGACCCTCGCGACTCCATCCCCCGTCGCGAAAGTCCCCCTCGTGCCGCATCACCCGAGCAGTTCGTAGTCCTCCCGCCGCACCGTCCGGGTGTCCAGCCAGTACCGCCAGGTGAATCCCGGCCACAGCGTCCGGTTCACGCCCTTCGCGTCCAGATACCAGCTCTTGCAGCCGCCCTGGGTCCAGATCCCCTTGCCGAGTTTCCGTTGCATCTCGGCGTTGAACCGCTCCTGCACGTCCTCGCGCGGGTCCAGCGCCCGGTCGCCCGCCAGCCGCAACGCCTGCGCGATATAGGAAATCTGCGCCTCGATCATGAAGACCACCGAGTTGTGGCCCAGCCCGGTGTTGGGGCCGAGCAGGAAGAACAGGTTCGGGAAGCCGTTGACGGTGATCCCGAGGTGCGTCCGCATCCCCTCGCTCGCCCACTCCTTCGCGAGGTTCCGCCCGTCGCGGCCGACGATCTCCAGACTGTCGAACGCGTCGGTCACGTGGAACCCGGTGCCGTAGACGATCGCGTCCACCTCGTGCTCGACGCCAGCGTTGTCGACGACGCTGTGCTCGCGCACCTCGGCCACGCCGTCGGTGACCACGTCGACGTTGTCGCGGGCCAGCGCCGGGTAGTAGTCGTTCGAGATGAGCACGCGTTTGCAGCCCATGGTGTAGTCCGGGGTCAGCTTGGCGCGCAGCTCCGGGTCCGAGACCGCGCGGTCGATGTTGCTCTTCGCGAGCCGCTGCCCGACCTTCATGATCCACGGCTGGCCGTTGAAGCCGACCGCGCGCGCTTCCAGCGTCCAGTAAAGGAAATTCCGGTACAGCCGCTGCACCGGCGGCACCGCGCGGAACAGCCCGCGCAGCCAGCCCGGCATGTCGCGGTCGGCCTTCGGCATCACCCACGGCGGCGTGCGCTGGAACAGCGTCAGCTCGGCCGCCTCCGGCGCGATCTTCGGCACGAACTGGACCGCGCTCGCCCCGGTGCCGACCACCGCGACGCGTTTGCCCGCGAAGTCGAAGTCGTGCTCCCACTCGGCGGAGTGGAACGCGCGGCCCTGGAACCGCTCGATGCCCGGCAGGTCCGGGATCATCGGCCGGTGCAGCGCGCCGACGCCCGCGACCAGCGCCGGAGCCACGAACTCGTCGCCGCCGCGGGTGCTGACGTGCCAGCGCTTCTCCTCGGCGTCCCAGCGCGCGCCGGTCATCTCCTGGCCGAAGCGGATGAAGCGGCGCAGGTCGTACTTGTCGGCGACGCCGCGCATGTACTCGTAGATCTCCGGCTGCGGCGAGTACGCGCGCGACCAGCCGGGGTTCTGCTCGAAGGAGAAGGAGTACATGTGCGACGGGATGTCGCACGCGCAACCGGGGTAGCTGTTGTCCCGCCAGGTCCCGCCGACGTCCTCGGCCTTCTCGAGAACCACGAAGTCGTCGCGGCCGTCCTTGCGCAGCTGAATCGCCATGCCGAGCCCGGAGAACCCGGTGCCGACCACGATCACGCCGGTCTCGGTGCGGTTGCCCATGCGTCCTCCCGTTAACTGTTACCCGAAGTCCAGCTTACTCGGAGTAGGTTACTGGCGGTAGAGTGTGCGTCATGACCACCGCCAAGCGCAAGCGCATGCCCCGAGCCGAGCGGGAACGGCAGATGATCGAGGTCGCCGAGCAGGTCTTCGGCGAGCGCGGCTACGCGATGGCGTCGATGGACGAGATCGCGGAACTGGTCGGCGTGTCCAAGCCGATGCTGTACGAGTACTTCAACTCGAAAGAGGGCCTGCTGCTGGCCTGCATCCGGCAGTCGCGGGCGGCGCTGCAAGAGGCCACCGAGCAGTCGATCGTCGGCGCGGACTCCGCGCAGGAGGCGCTGCGGCGCGGCTTGCTGGCGTTCTTCGTCTTCATCCGGGAGCGCCGCCAGGCCTGGTCGCTGCTGCGCCACGAGATGGCCCTGATCGGCACCCCCGCCGCGGACGAGATCGAAGAAACCCGCCGCCAGCAGACCGACCTGATCACCGCGTTGATGAGCGGCTACTTCGACAGCGCGGACACCCTGCGCGCGGAGGCCTCGGCCGAGTTCGTCGTCGGAGCCTGCGAGCGGCTGGCGATCTGGTGCGAGCGCTTCCCGGAGGTGACCCCGGAGAAGGCCACCGAGTACGCCATGGATCTGCTGTGGGCCGGGTTGTCACAGCGTGCGATTTGATGTGCACGTGAAGATGACCGTGCATTAGGCCATTCGGTCGTCACTCAGCGCACATCTCGTCCCGTTACTTGTGACACAGAGTTTTCTTGCGGTATCGATGACACGGTAGAAAGACACACTGGGTGTCGCGCCAGCGGCCGGCAAGCAGGAATCGCGTCATGAGTTTGCGGTGGCCGGGTCTCGACCTGTGACGCATGCTGATGACGAGAGGGGTGAGGCAGTGGTGGAAACGATCACGGCGACTTACAAGCACGACAACGACGACTGGACGATCACCGTGAGCGGCCGCGGCAAGGAGCTGACCGGCAAGGCGCCGGGCATCATCGCCGCCCGCGACCGGGCCGACCAGCTCGTGGAGAAGCTCGCCCCGAACGAGCGTCCCACGGTCGTGCACCTGCTGAACGGCAACGCACTGGAGTTCACCAGCACGTACATGGCCGCCCGCCTGACCCTGCCGGAGATCGAGCCGCTGGAAATCCCGCCGTCGGGCGGAGCCAAGGCGGCCGCGGCGGACTCCGGCAAGACCGAAGCTCCGGCCTCCACCACAGCGTCGACTGCTCCTGCTGCGGCCTCGGCCTCGGCTGCTCCTGCCGTTGCCGCCGCTGCTGTTGCCAAGCCCGCTGCGGAGAAGGCTCCCGAGCAGCCCGCCAAACCGGCGCTGCCGCCGAGCAAGCAACTCCCGAAAGAGGTCGAAGACCGCAAGCCCGACGAAGCGAGCCGCCCCGGCGTGACAGCTGGTGCGTCGGCCACTCCGCCGGTCGCGCGCGCCTGACCTGCACTGTTTCGCTCACACGGCTCGCGTTTTTCGCGGGCTTGTTTGACGTGCGCTGACTGGTCCCCTACGAAGCCGGGGTTTTGGGTCAGCCTCCGTCGGGGTAGGCCGCTTTCGTGCTGGCCGATGCCCGCTTCACACCTGCCTGCGGGCCGGTGCTCACGGGCTCTACGACGCCCTGAGACGGTCTCGGCATCCCTGCGCGGACCTGACCCGCAAACAGTCGGCTATGCCCAGTACAGCGGGATAAAACCGGCGCGTCACCCAGGCGGGGTAGCCCAATACGGCGAACGTGCTCCACCAAACCGACCCAGCCGGGCGACCGCCGAATGAGTGACCGCTGGTGCAGTGGCACTTCTCACGAAGTTAACCCGCCGTGACGATCAAGGCTGTCGATCCGCCATCCAGGGATGAAACAGCCCGTATTCAGCAGATCACGCGCCGCCGAGCAGTCCCGCCCGAGAGGCGACGCCGGGTAATCACGGGATCTGCCTTGAGCCGTGTCTCGTACGGGCTCGGGCACCGGTCGCCCCCTGGAAAGCCAGGGCAAGCCGCTCAGGCCGCTCCGGCGGGTCGCAACCGGATGCCCGCGCCGATGCTCCGAGCCAGCGAGGCCCGGAGTCAGCGCGGGAGGCGAACCGTCAGCGGAACAACTTCCGCACCAGCAGCACGGCCACCAGCACGCCGGCCCCGATCAGCGGGTACTTGACCTTCGGATTGTCGAGCTTCGCGCGCACGCCGTCCTTCGCCTGTTCGGCGAGTTTCTGCGGATTGGCCTTCGTGCCCAGCTGGTCGAGGGTCGCCGCCAAAGCGGTCCTCGCCTGCTCGATCTCACGCTCGATGGTCTCGGGGTCGCGAGCCACGTGCCCTCCTCGCCGCAGTCGGACTGTAGGCGGTCCACGGTAGAGGACAACCCCCGCGAGACGGCGACTGGCCACGCCGAGCCGACCCGAACGTGGCGCGCGCTACGATCACACCTGGTTCCTGGGGGCCGTAGCCCAATTGGCAGAGGCACACGGTTTAGGTCCGTGCCAGTGAGAGTTCGAGTCTCTCCGGCCCCACACTCAGGCTGCTGGGCAGCAGACCGGTTCGCTGGTTCGCATCGCCGCGTACAGCAGAAATACAGCAGGCAGCGGATTCTCGCCGCTCGGATCGTGTTCTCAGCGCCGCCATGCCTCGATGAGCTCTTCGGGACCGAACGACGCGGCCAGCGGCAGTCCGTCTTCGATGCCGTTGCGGGACACCGCGATCAAGGGCGTCGTGTGGTCGCGTCCGGGGATCGACATGGATCCGGCGAGCAGGCTTTCCCACTCGCGTTTGCCGAAGAGTTCGGTCTCCAGCCACTTGATGGAGCCGGTGAACGCGATGCGAGTGGCCGCGGGCCGGTCCCGGTCGGCGCCCACCAGGTCGATTTCCGGGTTGTTCTGCCGGTTCCACCAGCCGCCGACGACGTCCGCGCCGGGCAGCCGGTCGTCGGGCAGGAGCCGCGCAAGGGCCGTCCGGACGACAGGCTCGACGGCACGGCCGCGCCAGGACGGCCATGACCCTTCGATGCGCGACGCGACCAAGTCGCCGCGGCCGCGTTCGACCTCGGCAATACCGCGCTGCAGGAACGCCAGCCAGAACCGCAAGTACGGATCCTCGATCCGATAGCGCTTGTTCTTGGTGTCCGGACGGGTGGCCAGCGGAGTGTCGACGGCGACGATGCGCTTGGCCGTCAGGGTGTTCAGGATCGGGGCGAGGGTGCCGGAAGGGATCGGGTTGCCGGCGCCGATCCGATGGGCGATCGTTCCGAAGGTGCGTTCGCCCGTACCGATCGCTTCCAGGGCCGAGCGGCTGTGCGACGGTTCGGGAACCTCGCCGAGCAAGGACAGTTCTCCCGCCATCAGCAACGGGGAAAGCGGGTCGGCGAGCTGGTCGCGCACAAACGCGGTACGGCTGGTGCCCGGTTTCCAACGCTGGACGATCTCCGGGAAACCGCCGGTGATCAGATACGCGTCGATGGCCTCCGCCGGCTCGAGTGCGGTCATCCGCTGGACGTCGGCCGGGTCGAGGGGGCGCACCAGCATGCGGGCAGCACGGCCATGGAAGGGACGGCCGTACTCCTGGAGGGACTCCATCATCGACAGGTCGCTTCCGACCAGCAACAGCAGCACCGGCTTGGCCGACAGGTACCGATCCCAGACGGTCTGGAGGGCGCCTTCGAACTCGCGGTCCTGCTCGACCAGCCACGGAACCTCGTCCAGGACGACAATGCTGGGAGTGTCCTCGGGTACCGCGACTGCCAGCGCGCGCAGGGCCTGGTTCCAGTCGGCGCCAAGCGCCCCGGCGACCAGGTCCGCACCGGGCAGGGCTGACTCGACGATCGCGGCGGCGAAGTCGGCGCGCTCCGCGGCCGGATTGCGACCGCGGGAGGCTTGGAAGATCAGATACGGTGCCCCCGAGCGGTCGCAGAACTCCTGGACGAGCCGGGATTTGCCCACCCGCCGACGGCCGGTGACGATCACGGCCTGGCCGCGGGTGGTCGCGGTCGCGTCCCTGACCAGGCGAAGCTGCCGCTCAAGCAGCGCGAGATCGTTCGAGCGCCCCTGAAACTCCACCATAAGCTCGACCTCATCAAAGTATGATCGGATCTTACTTAGATTGAATCATACTTAGAATGAGACTTACCCAGAGATGTCAACCGCAAGCAACGTCGCCGCTGCGGGACGCGGTCGCTCGCGAGGACAGTTGCTCCCGGGCCCGGGTCAAGGCGGCGATGCGTTCGTCCAGCACGGCCAGCCTGCGGTCCACCAAAGCGATAGCGCTCGAGGACAGGCGTCGCGCCGGCAGGTCTCCCTGCAGGCACGAGCCCAGCGGGCGGATGTCTTCCATGGTGAGCCCCGAGTCGAGCAGGTAGCGGATGTTCGCCACCCGCTCGATCGCGGACTCGTCGTACTGCCGGTACCCGTTGTGGGAGCGGGCGGCGGTCAGCAAGCCCTGCTCCTCGTAGAACCGCAGTGCTCTGGTGGTGACTCCGGTGGCCTTCGCCAGCTCTCCGATCCGCACCGACCCGAGCGTACGCCGCTAAGCGATCACTGCGCCGCCGTCGACGGGCAGGACCACGCCGGTCAGGTACGCCGCGGCGGGGCTGGCGAGTTGGACGATCCAGTGGGCGACTTCTTCCGGCTGGGCCAGGCGTCGCAAGGGCACCATCGCCTGCAGGGACGCGTGTTGTGCCTGGGCTTGCTCGGCGGTGAGGCCTTCGCGGGCGTAGATCTCGGTGGCGACCGGGCCGGGTGCGACCGCGGTGACGCGGATGCCTTGCGGGGCAAGTTGCACTGCCCAGCTTCGGGTCAGCGACTCAAGGGCGGCTTTCGTCGCCGCGTAGAACTCCCGGCCCGCCATCGGCCAGCCGCGTTGGCCGATGGCGGTTGTCACGTTGACGACGACGCCATCGCGCAGGTGCGGCAGCGCGGCTTGCACGAGGTAGACCGGCGCGAGCAGGTTCGTCGCGACCACCCCGTCGAACGCGCCGGGCTTGATTTCGCCCAGCGCGGCCGGGTCGACGATCCCGGCGTTGTTCACCAGAACGTCGAGCCGGCCGAATTCGGCAAGTGCCGCAGCGACAATCTCCTCTGCGGCGCCTGCCCCGGTGATGTCGGTGGCGAACGGGCGGATCCGTGCGAAGCCCTCCGCGGTTTCGGCTAGCCGCACGGCGGTCCGGCCGACGACGAGGACGTTCGCGCCCTGCCTTGCGAACTCGCGTGCGGTGACCTGTCCGATGCCCGTTCCGCCGCCGGTGACGATCACGGCTTTGCCTTCAAACTGTCCTTCACTCATGACAATCGACGCTAAACATTGCCGTATGCGTGAAGGTCAAGCCGCTCAGCGCACGCGCTGGTAAACCAGGGCCACTTCGCCGAGATCGCCGGTCTCCTGGTGCGCGACTGTCCACTTAGTACCCGGCAGGCCGTCGTCGAACAGGCGCGGGCCGCCGCCGGCGATTTGCGGGCAGATGGTCAGGTACAGCGTGTCGATCAGGTCCTCGGCCAGCAGCGCCTTGATCACGCTGACGCTGCTGTTGACCAGGATGTCGCCCTCGCCGTCGGCCTTGAGCTGGGCGACGACCTCGGCGGCGGGCGCGTTCACGATGCGCGTGCGCTCCCACGGCGACTCGGTGAGCGTGCTCGACAGGACCACCTTTTCCGTGTCCACCAACCACTTCGCGTAACCGCGGTCGCGCGGGTCGGCGTTTTCGTCGGCGGCGACGGTCGGCCAGAAGCCGAGGAAGCCTTCCGCGTTGCGGCGGCCGAGCAGGGCGGTCGTCGCGTTCTCCCAGATGCGGGTCATCTGGTTGCGGGCGGTTTCCGTGGTGACGTAAGGGATGATCGCGCTCATGTCGCCGGGGCCTTCCGGGCCGTGGTAGCGGCCGTCGAGGGTCAGTGCGAGGTTGGCGGTGACACGACGCTCGGTCATGACTGGGTTTCCTTTCGGGCGATGACTTCGATGAGGTGGTCGAGGACCTGTCCCCAGCCGGTTTCGATTCCGGCGATGGCGGGCGCGGCCTCGACGGTCGTTGCGCTGATTCCCAGGCCCAGCCGCAGCTGGGTGCCGCCGTTCGCCGAAGGGGCGAGGGCGAGGTCGTAGTGGCCGCTGAACGCGACGGCTCCGGCCGCGTCCAGCACCGACAGGTCGAACACGAGCCGCTCGGTTTCGCGAGCGGTCCGGACCCGTCCTTCCGAGCGGTAGGTGCCTTCGGCGTCGCGGTAGGCGAGAACGACGCGCCCGCCCGGCTTCGGTTCGAGGACACACTCGGTGACAGTCAGGGACGGCGGGACCCACCACGACGCCAGCAGCCCGGCGTCCGTCCAATACCGCCAGACCGTTTCCGGCGGCACCGGCAGCACGCGCTCGAAGGAGAACGCACGACCGTCGGCCCAGCGATCCCGGTCCGCGGCGGCGGTATCGGCTTCGATCGCCGCGCGGTAGCGGTCGAGCACGTCGCGCTCTCCCGTGTGCGCCTCGATCGTCGCGGCCAGCTTCTGGAGCTGGTCCGCGAATTCCCGCAGCGGAGCCGCTTCGGCCGCGTAGACCCGGCGCTGCCCGAGCGGGGCCATGGTGACCAGGCCGGCGCGGGCGAGGGTCTGCAGGTGCTTGGTCGTCTGCGGCTGCCGCAGCCCGGTCAGCTCGGCCAGTTCGCCGACCGACCGAGGCCGTTCAGCGAGCAGTTCGACCAGCTGCCACCTGGTGGTGTCTGCGAGTGCCGCGGCGATCCCGTCCATGCACTGAAGTATTCACTGCATCGAATATTCGTGTCAAGGAATTCTTTTCGCCGATCTCAGCCGGGCAGCAACCGGGCGGCGAGGTTCCGAACCGCCAGGCCTCGTTTCGTGCGCGGGACCAGCATCGATGCCGCCGTCCGGACCCCGCGCTGCTTGGGCTTCACGCGCGCTCGATGGGTCGTCTCGTAGTGCGCGAACGCCTCGGTGCGCGTCCCGTCAGCGAGCGCGGTGGCCAGGGTGTGCGCCCCGACGATCGCGAGGCTCGAACCGTCGCCGAGCAGCGAGACGCAGGAAGCGGCATCGCCGACCAGCGCGACCCGGCCGTGGGACCAGCGAGGCGGATCGACCACGGCGACCGCGTCGAAGAAGACGTCGTCCGTCGCCTCGAAGCGAGCCAGCAACTCCGGGACCCGCCAGCCGAGACCCCGGTAGGCGGTGGACAGGATTTCCTTGCCCTGACCGGGATTCGGCGCGCGGAAGATGAACGCGACCCGGGCGTTCCCCCGCCCCGGATGGACCGCGACGATGCGGCCCGGGGTGTTGAGCATGACGATGTCCCGCGGATAGTCGGACGGTTCGCCGAGCGTCACGGTCCCGACGTACATCCCGGCGTGCCGGACGAATTCCCGCTCCGCGCCGAACGCGAGCCGCCGCACCGCCGAGTGCACCCCGTCCGCGCCGATCACCAGGTCGAACCGGCGCGGGGCAGCGTGCTCGAAGGCGACGTCAACCCCGCCCTCGTCCTGTTCCAGCGCGGTGATGGTGTCGCCGAAGAGGAATTCGGCGTCGTCGCGCGCCGCTTCGTAGAGCACGTCCGCCAGATCGGCTCGCGGGACCTCGATCTCTTTGCTCGCCGCCATCCGCACAGTGGTCACCGAACGCCCGCGCGCGTTGAGCAGCCGCAACCGCTGCGCGTGCGTCGCGACCTCGCGCAACCGCGGCACGACACCCATCGCGTCGGCCACCTCCATCGCGCCGCCGCGGACGTCCACCGGGTTGCCGCTGCTGCGCTGGCCAACTGCCCGTTCTACGACGGTCGGCCGGAAACCGTTGCGCGCCAGCCAGAACGCGAGGGTTGAGCCAGCGATCCCGGCACCGCACACGAGGACGTCACGAGTCATGTCCTCGAAGATAACCGCACTCAGTGCAGTTCTGCAATGAGTGCAGTTTTGTACCTAGTGTCATAAGCTGCTGGAGTGTCTCTCCGTGATCGCAAGCGCGCCCGCACCCGCCAAGCCCTGATCGACGCGGCGACCGACCTCTTCGAGCGCAACGGCTACGACGAGACGACCATCGCCGACATCGCCGCAGCCGCGGAGATCGGCACGCGCACGTTCTTCAGCTACTTCGCCAGCAAGGAAGAACTGGTGTTCCCGGACGCCGAGAGCCGGGTGCAGGCGTTGCTCGACGCCCTCGCGAACCGCGCCCCGGACGACCGGCCGATCGACCTGCTGGTCCGGGTCCTTTCCGACGGCGGCGAGGTCAGCGACGACATCATCGGCAAGCTGACCCCGTTGCGGATGCGGCTGCTCCAGACCGTGCCCGCGGTCCAGGGCCGTGCCCTGCAGATCCAGTTCAACGCCGAGCGCCGGATCGCCGGAATCCTCGCCGAAGCCTTTCCCGGCGAACTCGACGACGTCACCGCCCGCACGTTGACCGGCGCGTTCGCCGGCGCGGTGCGCGGAGCGTCGCAAGCCATGCTGGACCGCCCCGGCGACCTCACCGCCGAGCAGCGAACCCAAGCGACCCGCCAGGCCATCGTGAAGACACTCGGGCCCCTGCTTAACCGCGACTGACGTGCTCCGCGCACAGGCACGCCACCGCGGTGTCGATCCACTCGCGGCCTTCCCACTCCGGATGCCGCTTGATCAGCTCCTCCCGCACCTCCGCGATCACGGTCGCCTCGGCCATGTCCGAATCGCGGCGACGCCAGGTCTCGTCGCGCAGCAGTTCGAGGTAGGCGCGCAGGTCGTCGAGCAGTTCCGGACCGCTGATGTCGCCGTGGCCGGGGACCACGATTTCCGGCCGCTGCGCGGAAAGTTTCCGCATGACCTCGATCCAGCGGATGCCGGACACGTCGGTGTCGTGCGGCGGGAACCACGGGAAGATCGCGAACTGGCCAGTCTCGGCGAGGTCGCCGGTGAACAGGACGCCCGCGTCCGGGACCGTGACGACCTGGTCGCCCTTGCTGTGCGCGCGGCCGGTGGCGCGCAGCTGCACCACGCGACCGCCGAGGTCGAGGTCGTGCGACGAGTCGTAGACGACGTCCGGGGTCGGCAGTTCGACGCCCTCCAGCTGCCGCGCGACCGGCTCACCCAGGCCGCTGAACATCTGCAGGTAGCCGGGGCCTTTCGCGGCGAGGTCGGTCGCCTGCGCGCGGTTGACCAGGTAGGTCGCGGCCCCGGCGAAGGTCTGCGCGCCGAACGCGTGCTCGGGGTGGAAATGCGTTGTGGTGAGGTAAATCCGGCGGCCGCGCGCGTATTCGGTCGCGAACTTCAGCACGGTTTCCGCGTTGCGCGGCCCCATGCCGGTCTCGACGACGAGCACGGAATGCGTCCCGCCGACGACGCCGACGTTCGGCACCAGCTGCACGCCCTGGTTCGGGACCACGACCAGGTCGCGGGCGAGTTCGCGCACCTGCGAGGTCTGCACGACGGGATCGGGATACGGGTAGTCGGCCATCGCCGGATGCTCCTCGGAAACGCGGGATCAGTGACCGTTCCAGTCCAGCGCCGCGCCCGCGCGGTGTCCAAGACCGATCCGCTTTTCCCGATACCGCACGGGTATTGTCGCTGGTTGTGGATCTCCGTTCGCTCCGGTACTTCGTCGCGGTCGCCGAGGAGCGCCACTTCGGCCGGGCGGCGGCGCGGCTGCACATGACCCAGCCGCCGCTGAGCCGCGCGATCAAACAGCTCGAAACCGACCTCGGCGCGGCCCTGCTGGACCGTTCGCCGTCCGGGGTCACGCTCACCGCCGCCGGAACCGCGCTCTACGACGAGGCTCGCACCCTGCTCGAGGCAGCGGACCAAGCCCGCGCGAAGGTCGCCGCGGCGGCCGGACCGGGGACGCTCACGCTCGGCACCCTCGCCGACAGCTCGGAACCGGTCGGAATCCGGCTCGCCGGCGAGTTCCGCGAACGGCATCCGGGCGTGCGGATCAGCGTCCGCGAAGCCGATCTCACCGATCCGACCACCGGGCTGCGCGCCGGGCTCGTGGACGTCGCACTCACCCGGATTCCGTTCGACACCACCGGAATCCGCACACACGTGCTGCGCGCCGACCCGATGGGCGTCGTCCTGCGCGCGGACGATCCGCTGGCCGGACGCGCCGAGGTGCGCCGGGAGGAACTCGCCGACCGGGCGTGGTTCCGGTTCCCGGACGGCACCGACCCGCGGTGGCAGGCGTTCTGGAGCGGCGGCGGCGCGGGCGGGCCGGTCGTGCGGACGGTGCACGAATGCCTGCAAGCCGTGCTGTGGAACGGAACCGTCGGGCTCGCCCCGCTTGCGCACTCGTTTCCCGAAGGCGTCGCGACAGTCCCGTTGGCGGACTATCCGCCGAGCCAGCTCGTGGTCGCGTGGCGCGAGGATTCGACGCCGCCGCTGGTCCGCTCGTTCGTCGAACTCGCTGTGCGCATCGCCGGGCTCGACCGCCGCGAAACGCCTGCGAACCCGTAGGCTGGGCCCGGAGATCGGGGAGGTGTGGGCCGTGCCGGGACGCAATCCGCTGCGGGTCCTGCGCAAATGCGCGGACTGGTTCGAAAACCGCGGCGTGTACATCCCCGGCGAGGAAAGCCGCGCGGTCGACCCGGTGCGCGACTTCGGCTGGCTCATGGTCGCCTGGGGCGCCGGCGTCGCGGTGTTCATCCTGTTGTTCGCGTTCGCGGTCTGAATCCCGACTCGCGGCTGTTGACATCGGGGTGATGACTGTCACCCGGAGTGCTCTTTCGATCACGGATCGGCCACGGCTGTACACCAGGTCCGCGTCTTCCGCACCGTGACGGCATTAGTGCCGCCAGAGTGGAGCGGGTCCGCTCGGCAACTACGCCGAACGGCACACCGCCCCACCCCGACTGGAGTACCCCCGCGATGGCGCCCCCGCGCACCCCGAAACTGCTGTTGACCGCCTGCCTGCTGTTTTCCGTGGCAGCCTGCGGCGGCGTCAACGCTCGGGAAGGCTCCGCCGCGATGGGCGTCGGCAACCCGGCGGCGCAGCCCGCCGCCGCGCAAGCCTCCGGCGACCTGCAGTTCGGCGCCAACCACCGGTTCGCCAGCGGGATCACGGTCTCGCTGTCGGCCCCGCAGTCGTTCCAGCCGAGCCCGGCGGCGTATCCGCGCAGTGCCCGTGCGGCGGCGTTCTACATCCAGGTCACGAACAACGGCACGGACCCGTATCGGGTGTCCGCGCTTTCGGTCACGGCGACTGTCGCCGGGAAGCCCGCGAAGCAGGTTGTGGACGCCACGCAGGGTCTCGGCGGCGTTTCCGACGCGGGCAAGGATTTGCTGCCGGGCCGGTCTACGCAGGTCACGCTCGCTTTCGCGGTGCCCGCCGAGAGCGCGCGGATGGCGGTGCAGGTGCGGCCCAGCACGGGCGAGCCCGCCGTCGTCACGTATTGCGGAGACGCCTGAATTACCCTCGTCTCCATGACCGACCAGCGACTTGCCGAGGGCGACGAAGCGCCCGGATTCACCCTGCCGGACAGCACCGGCAAGAACGTCTCGCTCAGCGACTTCCGCGGCCAGGCCGTGGTGGTGTACTTCTACCCGGCCGCGGGGACGCCGGGGTGCACCAAACAGGCTTGCGATTTCCGGGACAATCTCGCGGAGTTGAACGACGCGGGATATCAGGTGCTGGGGATTTCGCCGGACAAGCCGGAAAAGCTGGCCAAGTTCGTGGAAGCGGAGGGGCTGACGTTCCCGCTGCTGTCCGATGTGGACAAGGAAGCGCTGTCCGCGTGGGGCGCGTTTGGGGAGAAGAAGAATTACGGGAGGGTTTACCAGGGGGTCATCCGGTCTACGTTTATCGTGGACGCGGAGGGGAAGATCGCCAAGGCCGCTTATAACGTGCGGGCTACTGGGCATGTGGCCAAGTTGATCCGGGACTTGGGGATTGCTTCCTGAATTGTTTCCCAGAGCGCGGAGAGGCCGGCCAAGCCTCTCCGCGCTTGGTCAGCGACGCACCTGATAGCGCAGGTGAAGCACCCGGTCGCCTTGAACCACGTCGGGGTTCTCCAGCAGGTGCTGTGCGTTGACTGAGCCGAAGCAGCGTTTGCCGGAGCCGAAGACGGCCGGGACTACGTCCATGCGTACCTCGTCTACCAGGCCTGCCGCGAGGACCTGACCGCCTACGTCGCCAGCGGCGACTTCGACTACGCGGTCGCCTGCGAGCTCTTGTGCTTTGGTTACCGCCGCCTTGACCCCGTCGACGAAGTGGAACGGGGCCTCGGGGTTCCAGCCTTCGGGGGCTGGGCGGTGCGTCACGACGACTACGTGGTCGATTCCGCTTGGCGGCTTTCCGTCCCAGCCGTCCGTCAGGTCGAAGACGTGGCGGCCGACGATTGTCACCCCGATCTGGTCCCAGTACTGGCGCGTGTAGTCGTAGGACTGCTGCGACACCTTTAGCGCGCCGCTGTCGTCCAGCGGGACGTCGCCGCTGGTCAACCAGTCGAACAGCGGGCCGGGCTGGTCGTTTTCGTCGGCGATGAAGCCGTCGGCCGACACCGAGCTGTACATGACGACCTTGCCCACGGGGTCTCCTTCGCATTGGGGTGGCCCCAAATTAGCGGGTTGCGAGCGGTCGCTCTTGTAAGAAATCAATCGGTCGGCAGCGGCCAGTTGTTCAGCGTGTGCCCGGGGTGTTCGCGGAGGAAGCGCCGCCGGACTTCGACGTACTGGGTCGGGGCGAGGCCGGTGAAGGCGCGGAACTCGTGGCCGAAGTGGGCCTGGTCGAAGTAGCCCGCGCGACCGGCTAGGTCGCTCCAGTCGATCGGGCCGGTGGGGTCTAGCGCGAACACGGTGGCGGTGAAGCGGTGGGTGCGGGCCAGTCGCTTCGGGGTGACGCCGATGAGTGCCTTGAACCGTTGTGCCAGGTGGGTGCTGCTGACTCCGGCTGCCGTGCTCAGGTCGCCGATCGGCATCGTCCCGCGAGTTGCCGCGATGATGTCGCTCGTGTGGCGGACCAGGCCCAGACCGGCGGTCTCGGATAGCCGACGCATCAGCTCGTCTTCCAGCAGTGTCAGCATCTGGTGCGGGTTGTTTGCCGTGGCCAGGCGGTCTCGCAGTTCGGTGCTGGCGGGTCGGCCCCAGACCTGTTCTATCGTCACCGGGCGGTCGCACAGGTCCGTCGCGGGCATCGGCAGGAACGGGGCCAGGCCCCACGGTTTGAAGTGCACGCCGACGGATCGGGTCCGGGGCGGGTAGCCGAACTCGTACGCACGGGTCGGCATGGTGATCACGCAGCCGTCGGTGTATTCGGCCGTCTCGATCTCGGTGCCAGCGCGGATGCGGAACGGCGCGCCCAGGTTGACGATGAACAGCGCGGCAGGTGCCGGTGGCAGCGTCAGGCGGGCATACGGCGGCGCGCCCTCCAGGTAGTAGAGGTCGTCGATCAGCCCGTCCAGCGGCGATCTCGGCGTTCTGGACACGTACTCCACGCCCACAGCATTGCCGACGCCTGCCGGCAAGCGCTACCCGCGGAAATTTGCCGGGAAGCGCAAAGTGAAAGTCGTGCCTTCGCCGGGAGTGCTGGTGGCGGTTACTTCGCCGCCGTGGGCTTCGGTCAATTTGCGGACGATTGCCAGGCCTAAGCCGCTGCCTCCGGAGATTCGGCTTCGCGAAGGGTCGGCGCGCCAGAAGCGGTCGAAAACTCGGGGCAGATCTTCTGGAGAGATTCCCGTACCGGTGTCGGTTACTTCGAAAATCGCGTCATTGTCGCGTTGGCTTGCGGTGACGGTTACCGAGCCGCCCGACGGGGTGTGGCGGATTGCGTTCGAGACCAGATTGTCGAGGGCTTGGCGCAGGCGTACTGGGTCCGCGGTGATGGCCGGATTTTCCATGGGCGGGACGGACAGGTGGACGCCCGCGGTTTCGGCGCGCGGAGCGTGGGCGGCGGCGAGGTGGGCCAAGACCGTGTTCGCGTCGATGGGTTCCGGGTGGACACGCAGCGCTCCGGCGTCGGCCAGGGCCAGGTCTTGCAGGTCGTCCACGATGTGTTGCAGGTGAACTGCTTCTTCCAGCAGGGAGACGACCAGTTCGTCGTCCAGCTGGCTGATGCCGTCCTGGGTCGCTTCCAGCCAGCCTCTGATGGTGGCCAGCGGGGTGCGGAGCTCGTGCGCGACGTCGCTGACCATCGCTTTGCGGGCGTTCTCCAGCTCTTCCCTCGCCCGCGCCATGTCGTTGAACGCGGTGGCCAGGCGGGCGATCTCGTCCTTGCCTTTGACGCGGACCCTGGCGCCCGTCTCGCCGGCCTTCAGGCGTTGGGCCGCGCCGGTCAGCGCGCGGAGGGGGCGGATCAGGCGGATCGACGCCAGTGCGGTGACGATGACCGTCAGCAGGAGGATCGCGGCGGTGACGGCGATGAGCTTCGTGCGGTTTTCCGGCGAGAGGGTGAAGCCGGTCGGGGGCTGGTCGGTGCCTTTTTCGGTGATGTAGAGCCAGGCCGCGGGAGCGACGTAGGGGGTCAGCTGCTCTTTGCGGGCCGAGGTTACGCAGTTGGTGATGGTCTGGTCGGTGGCTTGGACGACCGGGCCGTCGAAGGTCCACAACAAGCCCAGTTTGGCTACCGGGATCGTGCTGTCGTTCCGGCCGAGACAGGCGTCGATCAGGCCGGACAGCTTGCTCAGGGCGGCTCGCTCGGTCTCGGTGGGGCGTTCCAGCAGAGCGGTGCCGCATTGGGCGGTGCCGGCCGGGGCGATGACCCTCGGGTGGCCGCTCGGCGAGATTTCCAGGCTGCCAAGGCCGGTTCGGCGCTGGGTGCAGGACAGGACTTTTTCGGCGACCTCCTGGAGATCGTCGCGTTCGTCCGCGGGGAGTTTGTAGGGGCCGACCGCGTCGGGGTCGATCCGGTCGGGAGTGGACTTGATGCCGAGGCGGGTGTCGACGGCCAAGGGATCGATGACCGCGGACGGCTGGGGCGGGAGTGTGCCCGGGTTCTGTTCCGAGCTGGCGATCAGCTTGCCCTGCGGGGTGGTCAGGACGATTTTGCGACCGGTTTTGTCCGCGTAGTCGTTGATGGTTTTGGTCGCGCCGGACCACGTGGGATGGGTTGCCGCGTACGAAAGCAGGGCCTGGTAGATGGTGCCGTCGTCGGCGAAGAGCTGGCCTTGTTCTCGTTCGATGGCACCGGAAGTGGTCCGGGAAGCCAGCCAGGCGGTGGCTGCGATCGCGCACACGGCGATGGCCGCGGTGACCGCGAAGAGGCGGAAGAGGCGGAAGAGGAGGCTACGGGGCATCGGACTTGGCGGTCAGTTTGTAGCCCACGCCGTAGACCGTGAGGAGTTTCGCCGGTTTTCTCGGGTTGGGTTCGATTTTCTTTCTGAGGTTCATGATGTGCACGTCAATAGCGCGCTGGGTGATGTAGCGGTCGAAACCGTGCAGGTGTTCCAGGAGTTGCGCCCTGGTGAAAACCTGGTCCGGGCGGGCGGCCATGACCTCCAGGATCCGGAATTCCCCCGGAGTGGTTTCGATCGGGTTTCCGCTTACCGCGACCTCGTGTTTGTCTTTGTCGACGGTCAGCGTGCCCACTTTGATGGGACCGTCTTTCGCCGCGTTCGTTCGCCGGAGAAGGGTTCGGACCCTCGCCATGAGTTCGCGCGGGCTGTAGGGCTTGGTGACGTAGTCGTCCGCGCCCAGGTCAAGGCCCTGGAGCAGGTCGTCCTCGGTCGAGCGGGCCGTGAGCATGAGGATCGGCAGGTCGGAGGACGCCCGGATGGTCCGGCAGACGGTCAGGCCGTTCATGCCGGGGAGCATGACGTCCAGGATCAGGAGATCGGGTTCCGCCGTGCGGATTTCCGCCAGTGCGGCTTCGCCGGTGGGCGCGACGGTGACGGTGTGCTGCTCGTGTTCCAGATAGCGGCGGACCAGTTCCGCTTGTTTGGGATCGTCTTCGGCAAGGACGATATTGGCGCACATGCTTGCCGAGACTAGCCCGAGCCCCGCCCCGGAGCCACCAGCGCGGCTCCGGAGCGGGCCCGGCGGTTATGCGTCGGCCAGTTTCCGCAAAGCCGGCAGAAGTGCGCGCAGGGCCTTGCCCCGATGGGAAGCGGCGTCTTTTTCCGCCGGGGACAGTTCCGCGCTGGTTTTCGTTTCGTTTTCCGGCACGAAGATCGGGTCGTAGCCGAAACCGTTGGTTCCGTGCTTTTCCCTCGTCAGTGCGCCTCGCCATTCCGCCCGGACCGTCGTGGCCTCACCGGACGGAAGGGCCAGCACCGCCGCGCAGACGAAGGCCGCGCCCCGGCGCTCGTCCGGGGTGTCCGTCAGCTGCGCCAGAACCAGGTTCAGGTTCGCTTCGTCGTCACCGTGTTTGCCGGACCAGCGCGCGGACAGGACTCCGGGCATGCCGTTGAGGGCGTCGACGGTCAGGCCCGAGTCGTCCGCGACGGCGGGCAAACCGGTGGCGGCTACCGCGTCCCGCGCTTTGGCCGCCGCGTTGCCTTCGAAGTCGGGGGCGGTTTCCGGGGCTTCCGGGAACTCCTCGACGTCGTTCAGGCCGAGCACCTCGACGCCCTGGATGCCTTCCGCTTCCAGGATCCGGCGCAGTTCGCCCAGCTTCTTCGCGTTCCGGGTGGCCAGCAGCAGCTTGGTCACTTCTGGCCCTTCTTCTTGTCCGGCCGCGGTTCCGGCAGCTCGCCCGGGTACGGCAGCGCCAGCGCTTCGTTCTGCAGGCGGGTCAGTTCCTCGCAGCCGGCCAGCGCCAGGTCCAGCATGGTGTCCAAAGTGGACCTCGCGAAGGTGGCTCCCTCGCCGGTCCCCTGCACCTCGATGAGGGTTCCGGCGTCCGTGGCGACCACGTTCATGTCGACCTCGGCGCGCGAGTCCTCCTCGTACGGCAGGTCGAGCCGCACCCGGCCGTCCACGACGCCGACGCTCACCGCGGCCACCGAGGACGACAGCGGCTGCGGGTCGTTGAGCCGGTTCGCCGCGCCCAGCCAGGTGATCGCGTCCGCCAAGGCCACGTAGCCGCCGGTGACCGCCGCGGTGCGGGTGCCGCCGTCGGCCTGGATCACGTCGCAGTCGATGACGATGGTGTTCTCGCCGAGCGCGGCCAGGTCGATGCAGGCGCGCAGGGAGCGGCCGATCAACCGGGAGATCTCGTGCGTCCGGCCGCCGATCCGGCCCTTCACGGCTTCGCGGTCGCTGCGGGTGTTGGTCGCGGACGGAAGCATCGCGTACTCGGCGGTGACCCAGCCGAGACCGGACCCGGCGCGCCACCGCGGCACGCCCTCGGTCACGCTCGCCGCGCACAGCACCCTGGTGTTGCCGAACTCGACGAGCACCGACCCGGCAGGCCACTTCTGGAACCCGCGGGTGAGCTTCACTTCGCGGAGCTGGTCGTCGTTCCTGCCATCTTTTCTAGCCACGGGGAGCACTCTAGGACGTACCCCTGACAGTTTCGCGTCAGAGGTCGTAGACCGCGCCCTGAGTCACTAGCTCGGCATCCGGGAACACGGCTTTGGCCTCGGCCAGGACGGCATTCCGGTCGGTCCACGGGGCGATGTGGGTCAGCAGCAGACGGCCGACACCGGCTTCCTTGGCCAGTTCACCGGCTTCTTTTCCGGAGAGGTGCACGCCTTGCGGACGGTCGGCGGCATCGGTCCAGGACGCTTCGGAGAGCAGGACATCAACACCGTCGGCCAGTTCGCCGAGGCCGCGACACAGTCCGGTATCGCCGGTGTACGCGAGGATGGTGCCGCCGTACGCGATGCGCAGGCCGAAAGCGGGCGTCGGGTGGTACACGGCGACAGCGGTCACGTCGAAGGGACCGATCTCGATCCGCTCTTCGCGCAACTCGTGGAACTCGTACACGTCCGACAGATCCGCAGCAGCGCGCTCGGCGGCGTCGGCTGCGTACGCGTGCGCGAGGCGCGAAGGCGCGTCCGCTGGCGCGTACAGCGGCAACCGTCGCGGCCGCGCGGGGTACGGCGGCGCGGGGTGATAGCGGCGAAGCACTGTCAGAGAGTTGACGTCGGCGCAGTGGTCGGCGTGCAGGTGCGAAAGGACGAGCGCGTCCAGGTCGAACGGGTCGAGCACGGTCTGCAATCGGGCGAACGTGCCGGTGCCCAGCTCGAGACCGAGCCGGTAGCCCTCCGCCTCCAGGAGGTACCCGGAAGCGGCGGCGTCCGGCCCGGGGATACTGCCCGAACACCCGAGGATCGTCAGTCGCACCTCGTCACCCTAACTCCGCCCAGCGGCGTCGCAGCGTCACGCGCTGACCGGGTCCAGCGCACCCGGCGCGAAGCCCATGAACCGCTGCGCCAAGCGGGCGAACGGCTCCGGCGAACCGGTGGCGAGGAACTCGTGCTTCGGCGACTCGTCGCGTTCGGCGAGCAGGTCGAGTTCGGTCAGCACGCGGTAGAGGTCTTTGGCCGTTTCGTCGGCGCTGGAGACGAGCGTGACGTCCTGTCCCATCACGATCTGCAGCACGCCGGACAGCAGCGGATAGTGCGTGCAGCCGAGGATCAGCGTGTCCACCTCGGCTTCGAGCAACGGCTGCAGATAACCCTGTGCCAGCCCGAGAATCTGTCGGCCAGTAGTGATCCCGCGCTCCACGAAGTCCACGAAGCGCGGGCAGGCGACACTAGTGAGACGTACGTCCGGCGCAGCGGCGAAGGCGTCGTCGTACGCCCTCGAACGCACAGTGCCCTCGGTGCCGATAAGACCGACGCGTCCGCTGTGTGTGGCGACCGCGGCCCGGCGCGCGGCGGGAAGGACCACTTCGATAACTGGTACGTCGTAGCGTTCGCGCGCGTCGCGAAGGCAGGCCGCGGACGCTGTGTTGCACGCGATCACCAACGCCTTCACGCCACTCTCGACCATGTCGTCGAGAGCGGCCAACGCGTACTCGCGAGCAGTGGCGATGGGCAGCGGACCGTACGGGTTGCGCGCGGTGTCGCCGACGTAGCGGAGCTGTTCGGCAGGCAGCAGTTCGAGAATCGAGCGTGCGACGGTGAGCCCGCCGACGCCGGAGTCGAAAACACCGATGGGCGCGCCGGGAGAACTCACCCCCCGAGGTTACCCGGCGTCGTCGGCTCGATCTTCGGGGATTTGACGCGTTCGCCGCGTGAAGTCAGCCACGCGGCGAGGATGCCGGCCAGCGCGCCGAAGAGGTGGCCCTGCCAGGAGATGCCGGGATTGCCGGGCAGCAGGCCCCAGAGCATCCCGCTCCAGACGCCGAGCAGCACGACCGCGACCGCGATCTGCGCGAGCGACCGGTGGAACAGGCCGCGCACCAGCAGGTACGCGAGCCAGCCGAAGGCCAGCCCGGACGCGCCGACGGTGTAGGCGTCCGAGGGCCCGACGAGCCACACCCCGATCCCGGACACCGCCCAGATGATCGCCGTGACCACGGCGAACCGGCCGATGCCCGCCGCCATCGCGAGGAAGGAGAACACCAGCACCGGCACCGTGTTGGAGAACAGGTGCGACCAGTTGGCGTGCAGCAGCGGCGCCCAGAGAATGCCGTCGAGGCTGGACGCGTGCCGCGCCAGGATCCCGCCGTCGGTGAACTTGCCCGGCAGGATCACGTCGAGCAGTTCCACGAGGTACAGCACCCCGACGAACCCCAGCGCGACGAACGCGGCGGCCTTGGGATTGGGCGGCAGGATGCGCTTCGCGACGTCGACCGGCTTGCCGCCGCCTGGTGCGGGCGGCGGTGACGTCGGCGGGAGGGGAGGCAGTGTGCTCACGCCCTCAGGCTACGTCGGGGACGGGCGGACGGCCTCGGGAGAAATCCCTGAACTTGGCCCTGGGTGACCTGCCGTGAAGGACTCCTTGAGGGAATCAGATTCCGTCACGGGGCCCTTCACGGACCGCCCGGCCGCGCGGGGTCGCGCGGGTCGTGAGGGGAACCCTGAGGGACTCAGAGTCCAATGCCAGGGACTTATTGATCCGTAACTCAAATCTGTCGTAGTCGTTGACGGTGC
>NZ_JBHRWI010000035.1:0-85124 GCF_042647905.1 Amycolatopsis halotolerans | reverse complement strand
GTTCGTCCTGAGCCAGGATCAAACTCTCCAACAATGCTGTAAAGTTCGATCGAGACTATTCTCAATCATATTCTCAAAGGAAACCCCGACGAGGGGGTTTCAAATTAAGCTCTACTGGCTTAGTTCACTAGCACACTGTTGAGTTCTCAAGCAACACACCCCGAACCAGCCCCGGAATCAACCAGGCCAAGCTCGATGCGTTATTTCAAGCTTTTGGTCGAGCATGCCGGTTCCTACAAGCTAGTCGTAGGGAGTCGGCGGCCGCTCGTGGGCCGACGCTGAACATTACCTGGTCCGTTTCGCGGTGTCAACCCGCTCGGCCCTGGCTCCTGGTCGGTGAGGCTTTCGGCCCCGCCGGCCCGGTGTTCCTGGCGACGAAGAGAAGATTACATGCCTTCCAACCACCCGAAAACAGGGGGGTCACTTAACGGCATCGCCGCAGGTCAGAGCCTTGACAGCGGGCCGATTCGACCGGTTCGCGGGCGTTCGGGAGCGCTCGGATGGGCTCCCGAACGCCCTCGAGTGACCCAGGTCTCCGCCCGCAAGCCCTCGAACCAGCCCAAGTCCACTCCTTCGCGGTCGCCCGCGCAACCCGATTACGCAGGTCAGCCGACTGCCGACCACTCGATCCGCAGCGGCGCCTGCCGAAAACGAAAGCCGCCGGCCAGTGCAGTGCACTGACCGGCGGCCGACAAACCAGCACCCCGACGGGATTACCCAGGCAACCGGGGCAGGTATCGAGGCGGAACCCGAACCGGCGCGACCCGCGTGTAGTCCGCGGCCAGGGCGAGCATCTTCCCGTCCGTCCACTGTCCGCCCATGAACGAAATCCCCACCGGCAGCGGTCCGACCGAACCGGCCGGGACCGTGACGGCCGGGTAGCCCGCCACGGCGGCCGGGGTCGAGGACGGGATCACGTCGTTGTCGCCGACCTTGCAGTCCGTCTTCCAAGCAGGGGGGTTCGTCGGCGACGCGATGGCGTCCAGGTCGTACTTCGCGAGGGTCTCGTCAAGGGACCGGCGCGACAGGTCCTGCAGCTCGGCCCGGTTCTTCAGGTAGGTCGGGTCCTGCGGGCCGGGCGCGGCGAGCGCCTGCTCGAACAGTTCCTGACCAGCGAAGCAGGTGCGTTCCAACGGGTCAGCGCGGTTGTACGCGACGAGGTCCGCGAGGTTCCGCGGGCCGGTGGGGCGCGTGGCGAGGTAGGCGTCGATGTCGCGGTGGAACTCGGTCAGCAGCGCCGGGAACTCCAGCGCCGAGAGCCGGTCTTGGTACGGCAGGGTCACCTCGACGACCGTCGCGCCGGCGCGTTCCAGCGAAGCTTTCGTCTTGCTGACCACGGCATCTGTGTCCGGGCCGAGCACCGGCAGCCGCCACAGGCCGATCCGGGCGCCGCGCAGGACGCCGGGGCGGAGGAGTTTCGCGTAGTCGGTCGGCTGGGTCGACGGGTAGCGCAGAGTGGCCGGGTCGGACGGGTCGCGGCCCTGCAGCGCCGAGAGCGTCAGTGCGGTGTCTACGACGTTGCGCGCGATGGGTCCCGCCGTGTCCTGTTCCGCGGAGATCGGCACGACGCCGGTGCGGCTGACGAGCCCGAGACTCGGCTTGTGCCCGACGGTGGCGGTCATCCCTGCCGGGCACACGATCGACCCGTCGGTCTCGCTGCCGATCGCGACCTGCGCGAGCGACGCGGCCACGCCCGCCGCGGATCCGGCGGACGAACCGCACGGGTTGTGGTCCAGGACGTACGGGTTGTTGGTCTGCCCGCCGACGCCGGACCAGCCGGAAGTCGGCTTCGCGGCGCGGAAGTTCGCCCATTCCGACAGGTTCGCCTTGCCGAGGATCACCGCGCCCGCGTCGCGCAGCCGGGTGATCAGCGTGGCGTCCTTCGCCGGCCGGCTCCGCAGCGCGCGCGAGCCGGCGGTGGTCTGCTGGTCTTGGGTGTCGACGTTGTCCTTGACCAGCACTGGGATCCCGTCGAGCGGACCGCGGGTGCGGCCGGTCCGGTGCCGGACGTCGCTGGCCGCAGCTTGCGCGAGCGCGGCCGGGTTGAGCGCGAGGACGGCGTTGACCTTCGGGTCCAGCACCCGGATCCGGGCGAGGTACGCGCTGGTCAGCCGGGTCGGGGTGAGCTGTCCGGTCGCCATCCGGTGCTGCAGGAACGGGATGTCGGCGCGGTCGAGGTCGAAATGCAGGCCTGCCGCGTCGACCGCGGGTTCATCCTGCATCGCGACCGCCGGCGGCGCGGTGGCCAAGCCCGCCGCCGCGACCAGTGCGGCGAGTACGGCGGGCAGTCTTTTTCCCATGTTCCGATGCCTCCCCAACGTCGGAGCACGGCCCGGGGGCCCGTCAGAGCATCGGCAACAGGGTCCGGAGCTCGTACGGAGTGACCGCGCTCCGGTAGTTGTCCCACTCAACCCGCTTGTTGCGCAAGAAGAAGTCATAAACGTGCTCGCCGAGGGCTTCCGGCAGCAGCTCCGACTTCTCCATCTCGGCGAGCGCCTCGCCGAGGTTCTGCGGCAACTGCGAGTAGCCGGCGGCGCGGCGTTCCGAGTCCGACAGCTGCCAGATGTTGTCCTCGGCGGGCGGCGGCAGCTCGTAGCCCTTTTCGATGCCCTTCAGCCCCGCGGCCAGTATCACCGAGTAGGCCAGGTACGGGTTGCATGCCGAATCGAGCGTCCGGATCTCCACGCGCCGCGACGAGGCCTTGCCCGGCGAGTACATCGGCACGCGCACGAGCGCCGAGCGGTTCGCCCTCCCCCACGACACCGTCGTCGGAGCCTCGCTGCCGCTGATCAGCCGTTTGTAGGAATTGACCCACTGATTGGTGACGGCGGAGATTTCCTTGGCGTAGTGCAGGACGCCGGCGACGAACGCCTTGCCGGTCTCGGAGAGCTCGTGCGGGTCCTCGGCGTCGTAGAACGCATTGCGGTCGCCTTCGAACAGGCTGACGTGGGTGTGCATGCCGGAGCCGGGCTGGTCGGTGAACGGCTTCGGCATGAAGGTCGCGCGCACGCCCTGGGTCAGCGCGACCTCCTTGACGACGTAACGGAACGTCATCACGTTGTCGGCCATGGTCAGGGCGTCGGCGTAGCGAAGGTCAATTTCCTGCTGCCCCGGCGCGCCCTCGTGATGGCTGAACTCGACCGAGATGCCCATCGCCTCGAGGGTTTCGATCGCGTGCCGGCGGAAGTGCGTGGCGGTGGCGTGGCTGGCCTGGTCGAAGTAGCCGCCGTTGTCGGCGGGCTCGGGCTCGCTGCCGTCGTCGGGGAGGTTGGCGAGCAGGAAGAACTCGATCTCCGGGTGCACGTAGCAGGTGAACCCGGCTTCACTGGCCTTCGACAGCTGGCGGCGCAGCACGTGCCGCGGGTCGGCCCAGGACGGCGAACCGTCGGGCATCGCGATGTCGCAGAACATCCGCGCGGAGTACGGGCCGCCCTCCGGGGTCTCCCACGGCAGCACCTGGAACGTGGACGGGTCGGGCTTGGCGACCATGTCCGACTCGTAGACGCGCGCGAACCCTTCGATGGCCGAGCCGTCGAAACCGATGCCCTCGCTGAACGCGCCCTCCAGTTCGGCGGGCGCGACCGCGACGGACTTCAGAAATCCCAGCACGTCGGTGAACCACAGGCGAACGAAACGGATGTCGCGCTCTTCCAAAGTGCGGAGCACGAATTCCTGCTGGCGATCCATGGCCGAACCCTAACCAGCACGTGTTAACGCCATGTTTCACGGGTCACCCACATCGGAGACGGATTCACGCGAGTTGTGCGAGCTGGGGTTTCTGAGTTTTGCTTGACCGGGTGATCGACAGCGACGCGACCGAGGCGATGACCGCGAGCCCCGCGGCGACGTACCAGGCGACCGCGTAATCGCCGAGCTGGTCGCGCACCGCGCCTGCGGCGGAAGCGGCGAAGGCCGCGCCCAACTGGTGGCAGGCGAAGACCCAGCCGAACACGATCGGCCCGGCTTCTCCGAAGGAGCGGATGCAGAGCGCGACCGTCGGCGGGACGGTCGCCACCCAGTCGAGGCCGTAGAAGAGGATGAACGCCCACATGCTCGGCTGGACCGAATTCGTGAACAGCTGCGGCAACAGGGCGAGCGAAACTCCCCGCAACGCGTAGTAGACGCCAAGCAGGATCCGTGGGTCGACACGGTCGGTGAGCCATCCCGACGCGATCGTTCCCACCACGTCGAAGACGCCGACCAGCGCGAGCAGGCTCGCCGCGGTCGTCTGCGGCATGCCGTGGTCGTGCGCGGCCGGGACGAAGTGCGTACTGACCAACCCGTTCGTGGTCGCTCCGCAGATGGCGAACCCGACTGCGAGCAGCCAGAACGTACGGGTGCGCGCGGCCTGGAACAGCACCGTCAACCCTCGGCGGACAGTGCCGACCTTCGGCGCAGGACGCTCGACTTCAGTGCCTTCGGGCGCTCCGTACGCGACAGCGCCGACGTCGGCAGGATGGTCGCGTACGGCCAACAGCACGACCGGGACCACCGCGAGAGCCGCGATGGCGATGACCATGGACGCAGTACGCCAGCCGTCGTCCACCGCGAGCGACGCGATCAATGGCAGGAAGATCAGCTGTCCGGTCGCTCCTGCGGCGGTCAGTACGCCGGTTACGACACCGCGGTGACGCACGAACCAGCGCGTCGCGACCATCGCGGCGAAGCTCATCGCCATCGAGCCGGTGCCGAGGCCGACGAGCACGCCCCAGCAAAGGATCAGCTGCCAGCTGGCGCTCATGAAGACGGTGCCGCCCGCGCCGAGAGCGACAACGCACAGCGCGGTAGCCGCGACGCGGCGGATGCCGAACCGCTCCATCAGCGCTGCCGCGAAGGGCGCGAAGAGGCCGTACAGGACGAGGTTGACCGAGACGGCGGAGCCGATCGTGGCGCGGGACCAACCGAACTCTTGGTGCAGCGGATCGATCAGGACACCCGGCGCGGCGCGGAAGCCGGCGGCGGCGAGGAGGGCGACGAACGCGGCCGCCGCGACGAACCAGGCGCGGTGCAGGCGGCGGGCAGGACGAGTCTCAACGGTCACGAGCAGTCAGTCTGGTGTGCCCAGGGCTCTGTCGACAGTGGCCGGAAGGACACCATCCGAAAGGATCGGGCCAACCAAGTAGGCTCACGGCCATGCTCAGCCGACGTGTCCTGCCGGCGCTGCTGCTCCTCGGGCTGGTCGGCGGTTGCACCGCGGCACCCCCCTTGCCCGCGGCGGACGAATTGCTCGCCGCCGCCAAGGAGAACTTCTCCCAGGTCCGCAGCCTGCACTTCTCGGTCGGCGTCAACGGCGTGCTGCCCGGCCTGCCGATGACCAAGCTCGTCGGCAACGCGACCCTCAAGAGCGGCGGGCAGGCGAGCGGCAGCGCGGAATTCACCGATCGGTCGTTCTCGTTCACCGTCTCCGGGCACACCGCGACCGCCAAGGACACGAAGGGCGCCGAAACGAGCGGTCCCACGACTTTCCCGGTCAGCCGGTTCCTCGGCCCGCACGGCGGCCTGATCCGCCTCCTCGGCTCGCTCCAGCAGCCGAAAACCGAAATCCGCGAGACGATCCAGCACGTCGACGGCTACCGCGTCGGCGGGACCGTGCCCCAGGCTGTCGCGGCGACGCTGGTGCCGCAGATCCACGCGGACGTCAACGTGAAGATCTGGGTGACGGCGGCCGAACCGCGCCGCTTCGCGCGGATGTGGCTGCAGGTGCCGCCGGCGACGGACCGCGACAGCCCGGTGATGTACGAGGTGCTGCTGACGGATCAGCAGCCCTAGCAGTTGCCGTCTCGGGCGATGGCCGTGCTGAGGTAGGTCGTTGTCGCTTTGTCGACGCAGGCGTTGCCTTTGAGGAACGCTGCGTGCTGTACGTCGTCGACAGTCAGCAGTGCGGCGTTGAGGTCTTTCGCGAGCGCTACGCCCTGACGGTAGGGCGTAGCTGGGTCGTGCGTGGTCGAGATGACGAGCGTCTTCGGCAGGCCGGGCGCGGACGGACTGTGCGGCCGTGAGGCCGGCAGTACGGGCCAGGTCGAGCAGGTGTCGAGTTCGCCCGCGTCAGGCGAGCTGCCGGTGAGGAACGGTGCGCCAGTGCGCATCTGGCGGTGCGCGGCGTCGATGGTCGCGCGGTCGGTGACGCGGTCGTAGTCGACGCAGCGGACGGCGTAGTAGGCGTCGAAAGCTCCGCTGTAGTGGCCGTTCTCGTCGCGTTGGTAGTAGTCGTCGGCCAGCTGAAGCAGCTTCGCGCCGCTACGCGTGGGAGTAGAGCGCGGCTTCCGTCGCGGTGACGGTGTCGGCGAAGGACAGCGTGCGGCCGGGCAGCGCAGAAACCGGAGGGCGGGCGATTCGCTGGAAGGCCGCGGTCGCGTCGCCGGTTAGCGGGCACCCAGGCCGCTTCGAGCACCACTGCGCGAAGTGGGTGAAGGCGTCCTGAAACCCGGCGGCTTGGGCGATCAGTGTCTGCGGCAAGTTCTGTGCGGGGTCGATGGCACCGTCGAGGACCATCGCCCGCACCTTGTCCGGATACGCCTCTGCGTACGCCGAACCGATCTGTGTGCCGTACGAGTAGCCGAGGTACGTGAGCTTCGTGTCGCCGAGGGCGGCACGAAGCGCGTCGAGGTCGCGTACGACTTCTCGCGTGCCTACGTGCGCGAGGAACTCCGCGCCGGTCTTCTCGAGACAGCCGCCGGGCAAGCGTCCCGGCAGGCTGCGCCAACGTGGCCGCCGCAGTCATCCCCGAACTGCCTGGCCCGCCAGGGTTGAGCACGAGAGACCCGATCCGGTGTGCCGGGTCGGTGGCCCGATGCCGCAGCAAACCGATCGACGCTGTCCGCCCCTGCGGATTCGAGTAGTAGAGCGGCACCGTCAGCCGGGCACAGTCGACCGACTCATCCGCGTACAGACCCTTCTCGAAAGCAGTCTGCGCGTACGGCACACACGGTCCCCAATCGAGCGCTGCCCGCTGGCTCGCGCAAGCCGTAGCGGCGAGCATCATCGCCACCACAACCGTCGCGAGCCAGCGCAACCTCAGTTGGCCTTACAGCGAGTGCCGTCCGGCGGCGTCGTGCCGTCGATCAGGTAATCCGCACCGGCCTTGTCGACGCACGCGTTGCCCTGAAGGAACACCGTGTGCTGCGTCCCCTCGAAGGTCAGCAGCGAACCCTTCAGAGCCTTCGCGAGATTCACGCCCGCCTGGTACGGCGTCGCGGGGTCGTTCGTCGTCGAGATCGTCAGGGTCTTCGGCAGGCCTTCGACGTTCGGCTCGTGCGGCTTCGACGTGTTCGGCACTGGCCAGAACGCGCACGCGTCGCGAGCGGAGCTGGCTTGGCGGCCGTCGTCGAGGAACGGTGCCGCCTTTACGTATTTCTCCTGGCTTTCGAGGATCTGCTTCGGATCGGTGACGCGAGGGTCGTCGACGCAGCGGATCGCGATGAAGGCGTCCTGCGTGGTGCCGTAGCTGCCGTCCGGATTGCGCTCGTTGTAGATGTCGGCGAGCTTCTCCAACGTCGTGCCGCGCTGCAGCTTCAGCTCATTCAGCCCGGTGTTGAGGTACTCCCAGAGATTCTGCTGGTAGAGGGACTGTATGGCACCAGTGGTCGCGTCGTCGTACGACAGCTTGCGGCCGTCGCCCACCGGCACCGGGAAGTCGATCAGCCGGCGCGTGAGGTCTTGGAACTGCTTCGTCGCGTCAGCCGGGTTGTTGCCGAGCGCGCAGTCCTGACGCGCCGCGCACCACTTCGCGAACTCATTGAACGCTCCGCCGAAGCCTTTGCCCTGCGCGACTAGTGAGTCTTCCGGGCTTTGCGTCGGGTCGACAGCACCGTCGAGAACGAGCGCGCGCACGTTCTTCGGGAAGGTCTCCGCGTACGTGGATCCGATGCGCGTGCCGTACGAGTAACCGAGGTACGTGAGCTTCTCGTCGCCTAGGACGCTTCGCAGCACGTCCATGTCCTTAACGACGTCGCGCGTGCCGACGTGCGCGAGCATGTCGTCGCCGTACTTCGTCCGCTGTGTGCACTTCGCGGCGAAGTCCTTCTGTTCCGTCTCCTGCTTCGCGACGCCAGCGGGAGAACCGTCGGTCTCGCTGTCGTCGGCGCGGTCGGCGTCGCGCTCGGGTCCGGTCAGGCATTTGATCTGCGGTTCGCTGGCCCCGATCCCCCGCGGGTCGAAACCGACGAGATCGAACCGGTCGCCCAGGTCGGACTTCGACACCTGGTCCATCAGGCCCGCCGCGGCGACCATGCCCGAAGCGCCCGGTCCGCCCGGGTTCACCACGAGCGAACCGATTTTCTGGCCCGGATCGCTCGCGCGGTGGCGCAGCACGCCGATGGTGATCGTCTGGCCGTCCGGTTTGTCATAGTTCAACGGGACCGTGAGCCGTCCGCACTCGATTCCCTGCGCCTTGAAGGCGGATCGCGCGTCGTCCGAGGTCGCGTAGGGTGCACACGCGGACCAGGACACGCTCTGCCCGTAGAACCGCGACAGTCCGGCGGGCACCGGGCCCACCGGCGCGTGCGATTCGACCGTCGGCGCGAGCGCGGCCTGGTCGGGCTTGGACGCGCACGCCGCGAGCGTGGTCGCGAGCAGGCCGGCAGCCGCTAACGCGACGAACGGATGGACTTTCGGGCTGGCGCTGGGATGACGTGGCACGGTTTGATCGTGCCATCCGGGCGCGGAACTCGAACGCACCGTCGGCGCGTTGGGCAGTGCGGGTGCGACCGGAGACACATCGACACGAGGAGACCAGGCGTGGCACTGATCAGCCGGGTGGGCAAGCGGCTCCGCCGGATCATCCAGCGGCCGGGCAGCGTCGAGCTGACCCGTTACGAGGCGCTGCTGCCCGCCGTCGAGAAGCTCGAACCGGAGCTGGAGAAGCTCGAGGACGCCGAGCTCACCGAGCGCGCGGGCAAGCTGCGGGACGCCATCGGCGGGGCCGCCTCGTTCACCGACAGCCAGCTGATCGAGATCTGCGCGCTCGGCCGCGAGGCCGCCCGGCGCAAGCTCGGCGAGCGGGCCTTCGACGTCCAGTTGCTCGGCACCATGGGCCTGCTCACCGGGCACGTCGTGCAGATGGAGACCGGTGAGGGCAAGACGCTCGCCGGCGCGCTGGCCGGAGCCGGGTACGCGCTGCGCGGGCGCCGGGTGCACGTGGTCACGGTCAACGACTACCTCGCCCGCCGCGACGCGGAGTGGATGGGCCCGGTGTACGACCTGCTCGGCGTCACCGTCGGCTGGATCGAACCGGCGCACTCGAAGGAGGAGCGCAAGGAGGCCTACGGCAAGGAGGTCACCTACGGCGCGGTCGCCGAGATCGGCTTCGACGTGCTGCGCGACCGGCTCGTCACCAACGCCGACGACCTGGTGCAGAAGGCTCCCGAGGTGGCGATCGTCGACGAGGCCGACTCGGTGCTGGTCGACGAGGCGCGGGTGCCGCTGGTCATGGCCGGTTCGATCGACCACAACGACGCCGACGAGGAGGTCGCCAAGATCGTCCGGCGGCTGCGCCTCGGCCTGCACTACGAGACCGACTCCGAGGGCCGCAACGCGTGGCTGACCAGCGCCGGCGCGTCGGTCGTGGAGAAGTCGCTCGGCGGCGTCGACCTGTACGACGAATCCGGTTCGGACCGGCTCGCCGCGGTGAACGTCGCCCTGCACGCGCACGCGCTGCTCACCCGCGACGTCGACTACCTGGTCCGCGACGGCAAGGTGCAGCTGATCAACGCCGCCCGCGGCCGCGTCGCCGAACTGCAGCGCTGGCCGGACGGCCTCCAGGCCGCGGTCGAGGCGAAGGAGCAGGTCACCGCGACTGACCGGGGCGAGATTCTCGACTCGATCACCGTGCAGGCGCTGCTCGCGCGCTACCCCGAGGTCGCGGGCATGACCGGTACCGCCGTCGCGGTCGCCGAGCAGCTGCGCGAGTTCTACAAGCTCGAGGTCGCGGTGATCCCGCCGAACACCCCGAACGTCCGCGAGGACCAGCAGGACCGCGTTTTCGCCTCGCCGTCGCAGAAACTGCGCGCGATCGAGGAGGAGATCCGCACGGTGCACGAGACCGGGCGGCCGATCCTCGTCGGCACCCAGGACGTCGCCGAGTCCGAGGAGCTGGCGGAGAAGCTGGCGAAGGCCGAACTGCCGTGCGTCGTGCTGAACGCGCGCAACGACGCCGAAGAGGCCGCGATCATCGCCGAGGCGGGCAAGAAGGGCGCGGTCACCGTGTCCACGCAGATGGCCGGTCGCGGTACCGACATCCGGCTCGGCGGCAGCGACGGCACGACCCGCGAAGAGGTCGCCGAGCTGGGCGGCCTGCACGTGATCGGCACCGCGCGGTATCCGTCGAGCCGCCTCGACGGGCAGCTGCGCGGCCGCTCCGGACGGCAGGGCGACCCGGGCAGCGCGATCTTCTTCGCGAGCCTCAACGACGACCTCGTGCTGTCGAACGCGCCGGATCTGCCCGACGGCATCGACGCGGACACCGAGACCGGCGAGATCACCGACCCGGCCGCGCACCGGCAGCTCAACCACGCCCAGCGCGTGGCCGAGGGCGTCGACCTGGAGATCCACCGCAACACCTGGCGCTACACCCGGCTGATCGAGCGGCAGCGCGCCGAGCTGCTGGAGCACCGCGACAAGGTGCTGCACACCGGGCTCGCGGCCGAGGAGCTGGAGAAGGCCCAGCCGGAGAAGTTCGCCGAGCTGAAGGAAAAGCTGGACGACTCCGACCGGCTCGAGCAGGTGTGCCGCGAGGTCCGGCTGTTCCACCTCGACCAGCTGTGGTCGGACCACCTGGCGTACCTCACCGACGTGCGCGAGAGCATCCACCTGCGCGCGCTGGCCCGCGAGACGCCGCTGGACGAGTTCCACCGCGCGGCGATCCCGGAGTTCCACAAGATCATCGCCGAATCCGCCTCGCGCGCGGCGAAGACGCTCGAGGAAGCCGAGATCACCGACGACGGCCTCGACCTCGAGGAGGTCGGCGTGCGGCGGGCGAACACGACGTGGACGTACCTGGTGCACGACAACCCGTTCGACTCGGACTTCGAGCAGACGGTCAAGAAGGTGCGCAGCATGATGCGGATGAAGAAGTCCTGATTCCTTCTTTCGAAGGGCCTCTCGCCGCGGGTGAGGGGCCACGCCGGGAACTTAAGCCGCAGGCCGGAAGGCCTGATTTGTCACCATGTGGCCAGGTCTCGAAGTCCGTGAGGGGAACCCTGAGGGAATCTGATTCCCTCAGGGTTCCCCTCACGGACCACAACCCGGCTTCCGTTCCCGGGTCCGCAGCCCACAGCGACCTGCACTCAGCCTGGCGACCAGCCGAGCCGGGAGCGCGCCCACATCGCCATCTCAAGTTCCTGGTCTCGCGGGTGAGGGGCCCTTCGCCGTTCTCTGGCTCACCTCTGCGTAGTTTCTGTCGGTGCGGTGGGACAGAATGGCGGCATGCCGCAACTGCGCATCGCACTGGCCCAGGTCAACACCACCGTCGGCGACATCGACGGGAACACCGCGCTCACCGTCGAGTGGACCCGCAAGGCCGCCGAGGCGGGCGCGCACGTCGTCGTGTTCCCGGAGATGTCCCAGACCGGTTATCCGGTCGAGGACCTCACGCTCCGGCGCACGTTCGCCGACGCGTCCCGGCGCTCGGTGACCGAACTGGCGCGCCGGCTCGACGAGGCAGGCTGCGGCGACGTGCTCGCGTACGTCGGCTACCTCGACCACGACGAAATCGGCCCGCGCGACGCCGCGGCGGCGCTGTACCGCGGCGAGGTCGTCGCCCGGCAGTTCAAGCACCACCTGCCGAACTACGGGGTGTTCGACGAGCACCGGTACTTCAAACCGGGCACCGAACTCGAGGTGCTGCGGCTGCACGGCGTCGACATCGGCATGGTGATCTGCGAGGACATCTGGCAGGACGGCGGCCCGATCTCCGCGCTGGGCAAGGCCGGGGTCGACCTGGTGGTCGCGCCGAACGCGTCGCCGTACGAGCGGTCGAAGGACGAACAGCGGCTGCCGCTGATCGCCCGGCGCGCGGCCGAGGCGGGCGCGCCGCTGGTGTACACGAACCAGGTCGGCGGACAGGACGATCTGGTTTTCGACGGCGACTCGCTGGTGGTCGGCGCGGACGGGACTTTGCTCGCGCGGGCACCGCAGTTCGTGGAGCACCTGCTGGTGCTGGACTTGGACCTGCCTGTCGCCAGTGCCGCCGCCACGGGCTCTTTCGACGGGCTGGAAGTGCACCGGCGGGTGTTGAACGACTCGCCGCTGGTTGAGTACTCGCCGCTGGTCGCTCCGACGATCAGCGAACCGCTGTCGGACGAGGCCGAGGTGTGGTCGGCGCTGGTCGTCGGGCTGCGCGATTACGTGCACAAGAACGGCTTCTCGTCGGTCACGTTCGGCTTCTCGGGCGGAATCGACTCGGCGGTCTGCGCGGCACTGGCGGCGGACGCACTCGGCGGGGACAACGTGTACGGCGTTTCGATGCCGTCGAAGTACTCGTCGTCGCACTCGCGGGATGACGCTTCGGACTTGGCGGAGCGGATCGGTGCGCACTACCGGGTCGAGCCGATCGGCGACATGGTGGACGTGTATGTCAATCAGTTGCAGCTGACCGGGCTCGCGGAGGAGAACATCCAGGCGCGGGTGCGCGGGATGCTGCTGATGGCTCTGTCCAATTTGGACGGCCACCTGGTGCTGGCGACCGGCAACAAGACCGAACTGGCCGTCGGCTACTCGACTATTTACGGTGACGCGGTCGGAGCTTTCGCGCCGATCAAGGACTTGTTCAAGACCCACGTGTGGCAGCTGGCGCGGTGGCGGAACGAGGAAGCGGCCAAGCGCGGGGAAACGCCGCCGATCCCGGAAAACTCGATCACGAAGCCGCCGTCGGCGGAGCTGCGGCCGGACCAGAAGGACTCGGACTCGCTACCGGATTACGAGTTGCTGGACGACGTCCTGGACGATTACGTCGAGAACGACCGCGGCTACGCGGACCTGATCGAGGCGGGCTTCGACCCGGAGACGATCGACCGGGTCGTACGCCTGGTCGACCGAGCCGAGTACAAGCGGCGGCAGTACCCGCCGGGCACGAAGATCACGTTCAAGGCCTTCGGCCGCGATCGGCGGCTTCCGATGACGAACGGGTGGCGGGAACGGAAGTCCTGACCGGGGTTCGCGGCCTGGCCCGGGGTTCGCGGTCTGGCCGGGGTTGGCGGCCTGGCCCGGGGTTCGCGGCCTGACCGGGGTTCGCGGCCTGGCCGGTTGTCGCGGTCGCCTTCGTCTTCATCGTCGCTGACCGGGTTCGCCGCGGCTCCAGGGTCGTGTCGTTTTCTCGCCAGTTTCTGTCGGTGCCGGGTCGTACGCTGGGCGGTATGACGGTTGGGTACACGGTGTTCGACACCCCGATCGGGGCGTGCGGCCTCGCCTGGCAGGACGGTGCGGTGATCGGAACCGCACTGCCCGGAAGCACGGCTGAGCGGACGCGCGCGCACCTCGCGACCCGCTTCCCGGACGCGGTGGAATCGCCGGTGCCGGAGGAACTTCGCGCGGTGGTGGCGGATGTTGTCGCGCTGCTGTCGGGCGAGGCTCGCGATCTGCGTGCGGCACCGTTGGATTACCGGGACGTACCGGACTTCAACCGGCGGGCGTACGACGTCGCGCGGGCTATTCCGCCGGGGAAAGTCCTGACGTACGGGGATATCGCGCATCAGCTGGGTGCGCCGGGTTCCGCGCAGGCTGTCGGACAGGCGATGGGGAACAATCCGTTCCCGATCATCGTGCCGTGCCACCGGGTTTTGGGAGCAGGCAAGAACACCGGCGGCTTCTCGGCGCCGGGCGGGGTTGCGACTAAGCGGCGGATGTTGGTGATCGAAGGGGCGTTTCCGGAGGAACCGACGCTGTTCTGACGGGGTGGGTGCGGGAGCTGGCCTGCCTTGCGGGCCGGTCGGGAGGCTCGCTGAAGGCTTGCCCGGCTGTTATTCGGAGCGTCTGAGCACGCTGAAGCCTTGGCGCACTCGGTTCGAATCCAGCCGCACCCCCAGTGCCGCAGGTTCCCAACCGAGTGCACCCATGTGCCGCGCAAAGACCGCAGGCGGTTAAGGCTGCCCGGTCGACAGTTCGTTGGTCCCGCGGCCAACCAGCCGACGATCACGACGTCCGCAACTGGTCAAGCACGATCCAGCCCCCTGGCTCAGTCATTTCAGCCAGCTGAAAGCCACTCCCCCATGGCTCGTCCGTCGCCAGCCACCCACCCGTTCCAGCTCAGGCCTCTCGCCAGCCAAGCCAGTGAGTTGACCGCCGCAGCCGACCGAAGCAGTCCGCCCGGAGGAATCGCTCGCCCCAGCGGGCCGCACGCCCCAACCGTTGCAGTCAGCTGCACCCGGCCCGACAGCCAACCAAGCCACCCGGTCTGACTCGGCCGCTATTGGCACGGCGACCGGCCAACCCGACCTAGAGCGAGCCCAACGCTCCGAGCTCACTCATCACGGCCGACCGACCTTCAGCTGGCCCGACTCGCTTAGCCCAACGGTCACAGTCGACCGACCTTCAGCCAACCCGACTCGCTTAGCTCAACCGTCACGGCCGACCAACCTCCAGCCACGCCAACTCGCTTAGCCCAACGGTCACAGTCGACCGACCTTCAGCCAACCCAACTCGCCTAGCTCAACCGTCACCTGGCCCGCCCGCCAACCTCAGCCAGCCAGTCAAACGCTCCCGGCTCACCCGCCACGGCTAAGCAGCAGCCCGCTTCAGCCAGCCAATCCCGCCTAGCTCGACCGTCGCTGCTGGCCCACCTTCGGCCAGCCCGGCTCGGATTGGCTCGACCATCGCGGCTGGCCGGGCGAACGATCAGCGAAACTCAGCTCATTCCGCCGGTTTCCACGGCTTCAGCCAGTCCGTCTCCGGCCAGCCCTCTGCCGCGGCTTGCAGGGGCATGGCTGTGGCACCGTCCAAGGATTCGCGGACGATGTCGGTGTGGCCGGCGTGGCGGGCGGTTTCCTCGATCAGGTGCAGCAGCACCCAGCGGACGGACCAGGCCGACACGTCGTCCGGGAACCAGGGCACGTCCTTCGGGACCGGGACTTCCTGGTTCAGGTCCTCGACCCCGGCGATGACCTCTTCGGTGCGGGCGGCGACTTGGTCGTAGGCCGCGATGGCCGACTCCAGCGTCTCGTCCGGGCCGAGGCGGTAGTTTTCCTGGTAGGTCGCCATGCTTTCGGCGAAAGGCTTCGGCGGGATGCGCAGCACGTGGTCAATCCAGTCGCTTTCGGTGGACGACACGTGTTTCAGCAGCCCGCCGACGCTCAGGGCGCTCGCGCTGGGCACGGCGCGCGCCTGCTCGTCGGTCAGGCCGTACGCGGCGGTCTTCACCGCTTGCCGCTGCTGGGCCAGGAAACCGAGCAAACCGCCGCGTTCGTCAGGGGTTGGGGAGACTTTGCCAGCCATGGTGGCCTCACTTCCGGTGTCTGTTGCTCCGCAGCATCGCACCCGCCACCGACAATTTTCGGCCGCGGACCGGAACCGGGGTCTGCATGACGTACGCGCCGCCGATCACGACCTGCGCCGCGTGCACCACTAGCTGAATCCTGGTGAACACGCCCTCCAGGTGCCCGGCCAGCGTCGACACCACCACCAGCGCCCACGCGACCAGCACGACTACCAGGCAACCCACCGCACAGGCTCGCCAACCGGACGGCCACCAGAAGATCAGGCTGAACGCGCCGACTGCGACAGCCGCGCTCAGCAGGTTCGGAGTCACCACCGTCTCCGGGACGCCCGCGCACACCATCAGCACGATGCCGAACACCGACACCGAAACGGACGTCAGCCGCCCGCTCCAATGGGCCGGCGCGAGCCGCATCAGGGCCGGTCCGGTGAGGAAAAAGGCCAGGCCGCCGATGCCCGTCGCGATGCGGAAGACCGGTTGCGCGTAGAACAAATCCCAGACCGGCTGATCGGTCGCCGACACCCCGGTCTGCATGAAGAACTCCAGCAGCCACGCGGAATATCCCGCCAAACCCAGTCCGAGCAGGACTATCAAAGCCACCCGCGCAGCACGCACTTGCCCACCCTAAGCGAATCTCTGCGACGAAGTGCCGGATGGTGTCACACCCGTGACTTACCGGAGGTTCCGGACACCATCCGCTACCACGAACTCACGCACCGAATCCTTGGGGGAGGCTACCGGATCATGGTTGACGGGCTGCCAATACCTGCCTCGAACGTGAGAGACGTTCAGAAATTGGCCGGGGGTTGCGGAGGCTGGGGCGGGAGCCGGGAGGGGACACCGCGGGCGGCCCGGCGTGGTGGGAGGACAGGGCGGCAAGGCCTGACGGCCGCCGGGTTCCGCGACGCCCGACGGGTGCGGGGGTCCGCGACGCCGGACGGCTGTGGGATATCGCGAGGCCGGATGGCCGTGGCGTTTCACGACACCGGACGGCTGCGAGGTTTTGAGGTGACTAGCCGCGGAAAGCACCGGGACGGCTGGCCACGGGAATGGACTGGGCGGCTGACCGCGGGCGATGGTGGACGGCCGGTGACCTGCGGGTGGAGTGCCTGGCCCACGGTCTTGCGCGGATGGCAGCGGCGTGTCTGCAGTTGCCGACATCTGCGGGATCGACGGCAGCGGCGAGGCGATTGCGACCACGAATTCTTCGGATGGCTAGCCAGGCACTACGTCTGCAATCGCCGACACCGGTGGCCAACGCCAGTGACCGAGGCGGATCTCTGGGGCCCCGTCTGCGAGCGCCGACATCTGCGAGCCATCGGAAGCGGCGGGTTCTTGTGGCTGCGGATTTCGGCGAGCGGTGGCGGGGTGCGCTGTCTGCAATTGCCGACACGGCCCACGGCCCACGGCCCACGGCCCACGGCCCACGGCCCACGGCCCACGGCCCACGGCCCACGGCCCACGGCCCACGGCCCACGGCCCACGGCCCACGGCCCACGGCCCACGAGAGCAGAGCACTACAACCGCACTCTGTCTATCCGCGCGAGAGCGAGCCGGAGTCAAGCAGAGCTGCGCACCGACGTCAGCGCCGCCGAACTGGGCAAGAAGCCGACAAGATCCGCAGCAGCGGGCGTCCACCACGGTGAAGCAAGGCCGCAAACAACCGAACCAACCTCACCCCTGCGGACGGACGAACGGGAAAAGCACCGTCTGCCGAATGGACGTCCCGCTCAGCATCATCAGCAGCCGGTCCACTCCGAGCCCCAACCCGCCAGTCGGCGGCATTCCGTGTTCCAGTGCCAGCAGGAAGTCCTCGTCCAGCTCCATCGCCTCGACATCCCCGCTCGCCGCGCGCAAGGACTGCGCTTCCAACCGGCGACGCTGCTCTAGCGGGTCGGTCAGCTCCGTGTACGCAGTCCCGACTTCCGAGCCGAACGCGATCAGGTCCCAGCGTTCTGCCAGGAGCGGGTCCGTTCGGTGCTGACGGGTCAGCGGGGAGACCTCGGTCGGGTAGTCCGTATAGAAGGTCGGCAGGACCGTCGAGCCCTCCACCAGGTGCTCGTGCGCCTTCAGGACCAGGTCGCCCGCACTGGCTTCCTCAGGAGCCGGGACTCCGGCGGCGGCGCACAGTTTCCGCAAAGTGGCGATGGGGGTGCGGGAGTCGATTTCCTCGCCGAGGGCGTCCGACACGGCCTTGTGCACGGGGATGACTGGCCAGTCGCCGGAGATGTCGTGTTCGACGACGCGGCCGTTGGCGTCGGGGCGTCGCACGATCTGTGCGCCGTACGCGGCTTCGGCGGCGTACTGGATCAGGTCGCGCATCAGGTGGCGCATGGCGTTGTAATCCGCGTACGCCTGGTACGCCTCCAGCATCGTGAATTCCGGGTTGTGGGTCGCGTCGACGCCCTCGTTCCGGAAGTTCCGGTTCAGCTCGAAAACCCGCTCGACGCCGGCCACACACAGGCGCTTCAGGTACAGCTCCGGAGCGATCCGCAGGTACATCCGCATGTCGTACGCGTTGATGTGCGTGACGAACGGTCGCGCGTTGGCACCGCCGTGAATGGTCTGCAGCATCGGGGTTTCGACCTCGAGGAAGTCGCCCTGGTGCAGGCGTTCGCGGACCGCGCGGACGACCGTCGAGCGCAGGCGCAGCATGTTCGCGGAGTCCGGGTTGACCGCCAGGTCCAGGTAACGCTGGCGTACTCGCGTCTCCGGGTCGGTGAGGCCCTTTCGCTTGTCCGGCAACGGATGCAGGCACTTCGCGGTGACGGTCCACTCGTCCACGAGCACGGACAGCTCGCCTCGGCGGGACGTGATGACCTCGCCGCTCACGCCGACGTGGTCGCCCAGGTCCACGCCGGTTCGCCAGCCGGTGAGGTCCAGGACCTTCGCGTCGAGCATCAGCTGCAGTTCGCCGGAGAAGTCCTTGATTCGCGCGAAACACAGGCCGCCGAGGGTGCGCAGGGCGAGGACCCGCCCGGCTACCCGGACGCGTTTTCCGGTGTGGGAATCGGGTTCCAGTCCGGAAAACGTGTGCACGATGTCGCCGAGGTGGTCTTCGCGGGAGAAACCGACGGGGTACGGGTCCACCCCGAGCTCCCGCAGTTTGTCCACTTTGGCCACTCGCACGCGCACCTGTTCCGGACGCCGCTTGGGCCGCGGCACGACCTGCGCCGCTTCCTCGTCGATGCGCCGGACCTGCGCGACGAAGTCCTCCCCCACGTTCTCCAGCCGCAGCGAACGCGCGCGGCCGGTGGGCACGAAGCCCTCCAGTGCGCCCGCGACGATGCCGACTCGCGGGAGCCGCCGCGCCGAGGAGTAGCAGAGGAACCGCGGTTCCCACTCCGGGCCGTACTTGGCGTTCGACCGGTACAGCGATTCCAGCTGGAAGAACCGCGACGCGAGGCCGAGCACCGCACGCCACGCGCGCAGAACCGGTCCGGCGCCGATGCGCTCGCCTTCGGAGAACACCGCGCGGAACATCGCGAAGTTCAGCGAAATCCGCTGCGCGCCGACGTGCTGCGCGGCCGCGACGACCTCGGCGACCATGAACTCGTTGAGGCCGTTTTCGGCGTCCCGGTCACGGCGCATCAGGTCGAGCGAGAGGCCCCGACGGCCCCACGGCACGAACGACAGCAGGCCGCGCAGTTCGCCGCGCGCGTCGTACGCCTCGACCATCACGCTGCGTCCGTCGCTCGGGTCGCCGAGACGGCCGAGCGCCATCGAGAAGCCGCGCTCGGTCTCGTCAACGCGCCACTGCTGTGCGCGGGCGAGCAGCTGCACCATCTCGTCTTCGGGGATTTCGCTGTGTCGCCGGACCTGCACGGTGTACCCGGCGCGCTGGATCCGCTTCACCGCCTGTCGCACGGATTTCCGCTCAGGGCCGGTGAGTGAGAACTCTCGGACGTCGAGGACCGCTTCGTCGCCGATCTGCAGCGCGCGCAGCCCCGCGGCGGCGTACACCTTCGCGCCCTTCTCGCTCGCGCCGAGCACGCCTGGCGTCCAGCCGTACGTACGCGCTTCGTGGAGCCACGCTTGCACAGCGTCCGGCCACGCGTCGGGGTCGCCGATCGGGTCCGCGCTCGCCACCGTGGTGCCCGCGAGCACGCGGTACGTCACCGCGGCGCGGCCGTTGGGCGCGAACATGACGCTCTTGTCGCGGCGCGTGGCGAAGTAGCCGAGCGAGTCGTCCTCGCCGTACTCGCCCAGCAGACGGCGCAGCTGCAGTTCTTCGTGGTCTGTCCGAATGCGACGGCTGCGTACGCCGCGGAAGAGCGTGTACAGCGCGGCAGTGGACACGAAGGTCGCGCCGAGGTCGAGGACGACGTCAATCCACGCCGGGCCTTCGCCGACGCCGATGCGGCGCAGCTGCAGGTTTTCGCCGGTGGCGTGGTTGACCACCCAGGCGAAGCGCTCCCACGCGTCGCCAAGGCTGCCCGGGAATACCTCGGTGAGTGCCCAGCCGCACACGATCACCGCGAGGAACCCGACGAACAGCACGGAAAGGCCGTTCCACCAGGCGCCGGGGGCGAGCCGCGCGGGGAACGCGGGGCGCAGCGACAGCAGGAACACGATCAGCAGGATCGAGATGACGTCGGCCACCGCGAGCGCGCCCACCTGCGTCGGGATGTGCCGCATCTGGCGGGCGGTGAGAGTCAGCAGGTCGGGAGCCCACAGCAGCAGCGCCTGCAGGACCAGCGTGGTGACCAGGCCGGCGACCTGGAACAGCACGAGCACGTACAGCGCGGCCTTCTTGCGCCTGCGCAGCGCCGCGCCGAGCACGACGAGCAGCAGCACGATCACCAGGCTCGAACTGGTCGGCACGCTCACCGCGCCGAACGCCATGTCGATGCCGTTCAGCAGGTGCCCGTGCCGTCCGCCCGACAGCAGCAGCACGACCGAGAAAAGTGCTGCCAGCTGCACGACAGTGGCCACGAGACCGCCGGCGCGGGCCTTCCAGCCGAGGCTGCGCGGGCGGGCGCTCACTGGGGTTCCCATCGGTACCTTTCTTGCGGCGCGACCGTGTCGGGGACGCGCCGGACCTTCTCACCACCGGACGCATATCGGTCCGGTGCCTATCAAGACGTCACAGGAGGCAAAACGGTTGTCGCTACCCGGCCGTGTGAAGCTGGTCGCACGACCTTGGGGCCCTTCCGCGCGCGTGTCAGGCTGTGTCCGGTACTGACTCCACGACCCGGGGACCTCTGCGAGGCCTCGAGGGAAGGACGGTCGACGACGATGTCTGCCCAGTCTGCCCAACCCGACGGCGCCGCCGGCGAGGTGGCCGCCCCTTACGGAACCGGCCCGGCGAGCACCGCCGGCCAGGCCAAGCCGCGAAAAGTCCGGATCCACCATCTGCGCGAGCTGAAGGACCGCGGCGAACCGTGGCCGATGCTCACCGCGTACGACATGTATACCGCCGAGCTTTTCGACGAGGCAGGCATCCCCGTGCTGCTGGTCGGCGACTCCGCGGCCAACAATGTGTTCGGTTACGACACGTCGCTGCCGGTCACGGTCGACGAACTGCTCCCGCTGGTCCGCTCGGTCACCCGGGCGGCCAAACGCGCGCTCGTGGTGGCCGATCTGCCGTTCGGCTCCTACCAGCTGTCCCCGGAGCAGGCGCTGGCCACGTCCGTCCGGTTCATGAAGGAGGGCCGCGCGCACGCGGTCAAGCTCGAAGGCGGGCACCGGTTCGCGGCGCACGTCGAGGCGCTCACCTCGGCCGGGATCCCGGTCATGGGCCACATCGGCTTCACCCCGCAGAGCGAGCACAACCTCGGCGGCTACCGGGTGCAGGGGCGCGGCGAAGCGGCGGAGAAGCTGCTCGCCGACGCGCTGGCCCTGCAGGAAGCCGGCGCGTTCGCGGTCGTGATGGAGATGGTGCCCGCCGAGGCGGCCAAGCGCGTCACGCACGAGCTGAAGATCCCGACGGTCGGCATCGGAGCCGGCCCGGACTGCGACGCCCAGGTGCTGGTCTGGCAGGACATGGCCGGACTGCGCCGCGGCAAGGCGCCGCGGTTCGTGAAGCGGTACGCCGATGTCGCCGGGGTGCTGCAGAGCGCCGCGACGGCGTTCGCCGAGGACGTCCGGCGCGGCGAGTTCCCCGCGCCCGAGCACGCGTTCCACTGAGCTGCCTCGTGAGTGCCGGTGCGAACCGGCACTCACGAGCGGCGGAACCGTTCGGCGAGTTCCGGATCGCTCTCCCACCACAATCCCTTCGCCGGTGCTTCGCCTGCCGCTGCCTCCTCGTCCAGTTTCCGGTCGAGCCGTTTCGCCCGTTTTTCGTCGTCGCGGGCCCACCTGATGAAGAGCGCGCCGACGAACGGCAGCCCGGCGACGTCTCCGCCGATCCACAGCACGCCCGCGCCGATGATCTGGTCCGTGCGCCGGTCCGGTCCCCAGTCGCGGTGCACCGCGTCGTAGTGCGCGGGCGCGAGCAGCGGGCCGAGCCACAGCACGAGGCCGAGCGCGCCGTCGAAGATCACTTCGGTGAACGAAATCCACACCGACACCAGGTGCGAGCCGTTGCGCGGCGTCGGGTCGAGCTGCACGCGGCTGTAGAAGTACAGGAAGCCGGCCAGCACGAGCACCACGCGCACGAGGCCGCCGACGACCGCTGAGTCGAGCGAAAGCTCGTACAGCGGCGTGAGGTAGATAAGCAGGAACGGCGCGATCAACACCACGGTGACGCACAGCGGGAAGGTGATGAACTGCGCGAAGCGGCCACGGCCGTGCGTACGCAGCCATGTGGCGACCCTGGGCGGCGCAGTGCGCATCAACAGCGTCACCGGCGCGCCGAGCGCGAGCAGCAACGGCGTGACCATCAGCAGCACGGTGTTCTGCGTCGCGCGGACCCAGAACAGCGTCGTGTCGTACACGCCCAGGAACGAGCACGTGACGAGGATGAGCGTGGCCAGCCCGGAGAGGAACGCTGTGGTCCGGCCCGCTGACCACTCCTGACGGCGTGCCGCCACGACGTAGCCGACGCCGAGCGCGAGCGCGACGACCACGGCCGGGACATCCAAGGTCCAGGCCGTGAACAACGTCGATCCGCTCAGCGGCGGCAGGTCAGGCACGATTTCGATGCGTTCAGTGTGCACCCGGCGAAATCGCGCCCTACGCCGCCCCTGACACCGCGAAGAAGATCAGACTGCCGATTCCGGCGACCGCGCAGTAGATGGCGAAGGGGGTCAAGGTGCGCGTTTCAAAGTATTTCGTCAGAAAACGGACAGAAATGTAGGAGGCGATGAACGCCACCACGCTGCCGACCAGCGCCGGGCCGAGCGACGGCTTGTTCTCCGGCGTGAACAGCGACGGCATCTTCAACGCGCCCGCGGCGAGGATCACCGGCGTCGCGAGCAGCCAGGCGAAACGGGCGGCGTCCTCGTGGTCGAGACCGCGGCGCAGACCGGCCACCATGGTGATGCCGGAGCGGCTGATCCCGGGCAGCAGAGCCAAAATCTGCGCCGACCCGATGAGCACAGCTTCCTTCACGCTCAGCTTGGACAGCCGGACGTCGGTCGCCTCGTCGATGGTCACCGCGCGCATCACCATCGTCTCCTCGGCGCTGAAATCGATGGTCTCCTCCTCGCGCGCGACCGCCGTCTTGGGCTTGCGGGAGAACTTCTCCGCGGCGAAGAGCACCCCGCCGTTGAGCGCGAGGAAGATCGCCGACGGGACCGGCTTGCCGAGCACGTCGCGCAGCAGGCTTTCCAGCAGCAGCCCGGCGATCCCGACCGGGATCGTGGCGAGGATGAGCAGCCACGCGAGCCGCTGGTCGGCCGTGCGGACCTCGCGGCGGCGGATGGACGTCCACAAGCCGGTGACGATGCGCACCCAGTCGCGCCGGAAGAAGAGGATCAGCGCGATCGCGGTGGCGACGTGCATCGCCACCAGCACCGCGAGATACGGCGAGTCCTTCCCGATGCTCAGGTCGCGGCCCCAGCTTCCGCCGACGAGCGCCGGCAACAGGACGCTGTGTCCGAGACTGGACACCGGAAACAATTCCGACACGCCTTGCAAAGCGCCGACGACAATGGACTCGAGGTAGCTGACCGCGGACATTCACGGGCCTTTCTCGCCGCAGTTCGGGCATTCCGCGGAAAAGCTACCGAGGACCGGGTTAACTCCGAGCAAGCCGGGCGGGAACAGTCGCAGGCGACACTTTCCGGCCACCCTTTGTTCATTCTGTTCACATCCATGAACATCAATCATGTACTTGACCAGTGTTCTCTCGATGTCTTAGCGTGAGCGCACGCCGCATCCGAAGTCATCGAGCCTCGACGAGGAGGGTTGGAATGCGTGTCCGCGATCGGGTTCTGGCAGCCACTGCCGGAGCCGCAGCACTGCTCGCACTCGCCACACCCGCGGCGTCCGCCGGGACAGTCCCGGTCAAGACTTCCGCCGAGCTGAAGACGGCGCTGGCCTCGGCCAAGCCGGGCACCACGATCCAGCTGGCCGCGAACACCACCTACACCGGCAACTTCAAGGCCGCCGCCAACGGCACCGACTCCGGCCGGATCACCCTCACCGGCCCGCGCAGCGCGGTCGTGCAGGCGTCCGGCGGCCGCACCATCGAACTGACCGGCAGCTACTGGACGCTGTCCGGGTTCACCGTCACCGGCGGCCAGAAGGGCGTGATGGCGCTGGGCGTCAACCACACGCTGGTGGACGGGCTGAAGGTGACCGGCATCGGCAACGAGGGCATCCACTTCCAGCACGACAGCAGCGACAACGTCGTGCAGAACTCCGAAATCTCCGACACCGGCAAGGAAAACGGCGGTTTCGGCGAAGGCATCTACTTCGGCTCGGCCACCAGCAACTGGCCGGGCGGGCAGCCCGATCACAGCGACCGCAACAAGGCGATCGGCAACAAGATCGGGCCGAACGTGCGCGCGGAGTCCATCGACGTCAAGGAAGGCACCACCGGCGGCGAACTGCGCGGCAACACCTTCGACGGCACCGGGCAGAGCGGCGAGAACTACGCCGACAGCTGGGTCGACGTGAAGGGCAACGGATACCTGGTCACCGGCAACAAGGGCAGCAAGGTCTTCGTGCACGACGCGACCTACGGGTCGTTCGAGGTCCACGTGCAGGTCGACGGCTGGGGCCAGAACAACACCTTCTCGGACAACACCGCGGACGTGCAGGCGCCCTCGGCCTACGGTTTCTACGTGGTTAAGGCGGCCACCGGGAACAAGGTCTGCGCCAGCAACAAGGTAACGAACGCCGGGAAGGGCTTCGCGAACGTAGCCGCGACACCAGGCTGCTGACCGCGATCACAGACGGGGGCCCGCTCAGCCCGGCGGCGGGGGCGGGCCCCCACCCTCCTTTCGGGGAGCCGGAAGCCTTCGGGAAGAGTGTCCGGTATGGACGAGCTTTACCCGCCGATCCCGGTGCGAGCCGACGGAATGCTGGACGTCGGCGACGGGCACCGGATCTACTGCCAGGAAGCCGGGAACCCGCAGGGGAAACCGGTGGTGGTGCTGCACGGCGGGCCGGGAAGCGGCACCGCGCCGATGACCCGGCGGCACTTCGACCCCGAGGCGTACCGGATCATCCTGTTCGACCAGCGCGGCGCGGGTCGCAGCACACCTAACGCGGGCGATGACCTGTCGGCGAACACGTTGTGGCACTTGGTGTCCGACATGGAGCTGCTGCGCGAACGGCTGAACGTCGAGCGGTGGCAGTTGTTCGGCGGGTCGTGGGGTTCGACGCTTGCGCTGGCGTATGCGGAAACCCATCCGTCGCGGGTGTCCGAGATGGTGTTGCGCGGGATTTTCACGGTGCGCCAACGGGAACTGGACTGGCTTTATCGTGGTGGCGCGGCGAATCTCTTCCCGGCAGAGTGGGATGCGTTCCTGGAGCCGCTGGATGATCCTCAGCGGGAAGACCCGCTCGCTGGGTATGCCGAGCTGCTGCACTCCCCCGACCCTGCTGTTCGTGAACGGGCCGCGATCGCTTGGAGCGTCTGGGAAGGCGCGACGGTGGCACTGCTGCCGCAACAGTCCTTTGTGAACCAATACGCGAATCCGCAGTTCGCGCTGACGTTCGCTCGGCTTGCGGTGCACTACTTCCAGCACGGCGCGTGGCTGGAAGAAGGCCAGCTGATCCGGGATGCTGACCGGCTCGCCGGGATCCCCGGAGTGCTGGTGCAAGGGCGTTACGACGCGGTGTGCCCGCCGATCACGGCGTATCAGCTGCATCGCGCCTGGCCCGGTTCGACCTTGAAGCTCACCGAATCCGCGGGTCACGCCGTTACCGATCCCGGAATTCTTGCGGCTCTCCGCGAGGCTACGGACGGGTTCCGGTAGCCCGGCGGATCAGGTCGGCGACTTCCTCCGCCGCTTCGAAATGCACGTCGTGACCGGTGTCGGTCTCGTGCAGGGAAAGCAGCGGAGTATCGGCGGCAGCGGCGGCCAGCTGGTCGCCGAATTCCTTGCGGTACCGGGCGAACGCGACGCCGACCTCCTCGGGAAGCAGCATCCCGGCTTCCGGCCGCAGCGAGGAGACGACCAGCAGCGGGCACCGCGTGGCCCGGTAAGTCGCGATCAGGTCGAGTTCGTCGAACGCCGCGATCAGCGCGCCGAGATCGGGATCCTCCGACAGCCGGACCTGCTCGTCGACGAAGCCGCGGAGTACCGGACCGGTGGGATTCGTGTGCCCGTCGAGGTTGACCGCGAGCGGGCACTCGGGATGTTCTGCGGCCCACAACGCCGCCAGCATGCCGCCGAGCGAATGTCCGACGACGGCGGGTCGGTCGAGGTCGAAATGCCGGATGACGTCGGCGAGATCGGCTAACGCCTGCCGCCAGTTCCACGGCCCCGGCCGGAAGGTGTAGGCGACGATCCGGAACTCGGGCAGGAGCGGGACGAGGTGATCCCAGTCGTGCCTCGTGCGGCCACCGCCGCCGTGCAGCAAGACGACCGGGGCACCGTCGCCGCCGTGATCACGCATGTCCACTGACCGCACTGTGCCCGCTGTCCTCTGGCGCGGCAACCGGTTTAAAGCCGTGAAGGGCTCCTTGAAGGAATCTGATTCCTTCAAGGAGCCCTTCACGGACCTTCGGAGCTAGATGCGGCCGCCGCTGGAGCTGTCGCCGCCGGAAAGTCGCTGTGCCAGGTAGACCGGCACCGTCGATACGATGATCAGCACCGCCGCCACCACGTTGACCACCGGGGCCTGGTTCGGGCGGAACAGGTTGTTGTAGATCCAGATCGGCAGCGTTTCCATGCCGGTGCCGAGCGTGAACGTCGTCACGATGATCTCGTCGAACGACAACGCGAACGCCAGCAATCCGCCTGCCAGCAAAGCGGATCGCAGCATCGGGAACGTCACCAGGCGGAACGTCGTCATGCCGTCCGCGCCAAGGTCCATCGACGCTTCTTCCAGGTTCCCGCCCATCCGGCGCAACCGGGCGACCACGTTGTTGAACACCACCACGATGCAGAACGTGGCGTGCGCGACGATCGCCGTCATCAGCCCGAGGTCAAGGCCGAAGATCGTCCGGAACGCGTTGTTCAAGGCGATACCGGTGACGATGCCGGGCAGCGCGATCGGCAGGATCACCAGCAGCGACAACGAGTTCCGCCCGAAGAACCGGTACTTCTGCAACGCGAACGCGGCCATCGTGCCGAGCACCAACGCGATCGCGGTCGCGGAAAGCCCGGCGATGACGCTGGTCCACAAGGCGTGCAGGGCGCCCTCGTTGGTGATCGCCCGGCCCCACCATTCGAGCGTGAAGCTCTTGGGCGGCCAGCCGAACGTGGTGTCGGCGTTGACCGAGTTCAGCAGGACCACCAGCAGCGGGAAATAGATCACCGCGAATCCGGCGCCGAGTGCGGTCCACAGCAGCACCCGGGCGGGTTTCGACATCCGCACGGCGGTCTCCTAGAGGTTGTCCAGCGCACCGGTGCGACGCACCGCGGCCAGGTAGACGAGCATGATCACGACCGGGACCGTCGCGACGGTCGCGGCGAACGGCAGGTTGTTGGCCGCGCCGATGTTGTCGTACACGACGTTTCCGAGCATCTGCGAGGTACCGCCGACGATCTTCACCGCGATGTAGTCGCCGAGCGACAGCGAGAAGGTGAAGATCGAACCCGCGACGATCGCCGGGAACGTCAGCGGCAGGATCACCGAACGGAACGTGCGGAAGGATTTGGCGCCGAGGTCGCCGGAAGCGTCCACCAGGGACGTCGGAAGCTTCTCGAGTCCCGCGTAGATCGGCAGGATCATGTACGGCAGCCAGAGGTAGGACAGCGTGATCACGGTCGCGGTGACGCCGTAACCCGGGCCGGACATGCCGAGCGGGTTCAGCAGCCAGTTCAGCACCCCGTTGCCGGACAACAGGGTCCGCCACGCGTACGCCTTCACCAGGTAGCTCGCCCACAGCGGCGTCATCACCATGATCACCAGCAGCCGCTGCGCCCGCGGCGACGCGAGTTTGGCCATGGCGAACGCCATCGGGAACGCGATCACCGCGTCGATCACGGTCACCAGCAGCGCGATGCCGACGGTGCGGAACGTGATCGTGCGATAAACGGAATCGCTGAACAGCGTGACGAAGTTGTCGAAAGACCAGTCGGTGACCACCTTGCCGGTGAAGACGTCGGTGGACCAGAAGGCCGTGATGAAGAGGGCGGCGAGCGCGCCGAGGTAGGCCAGGCCGAGCCAGAGCATCGGCGCGGTGAGGAGAAGTCCGAGGCGCAGCTGGGGTTTGCGGTGGAAGAAAGCCGAGATGCGGTGACTCGGCGGGCTCACGGCGGTCATGTCTTAGCGCTTTCGGGTGCGGAAGGGAGAAAAAGCCGGGGGCTGCGGGAACATTGGGGAGGGCCCGCAACCCCCGGCGGACTCACGGATGCCGGCGCGGTGGGAACCGGCATCCGCGAGAGTCGATCAACCCTTGATCTCGGTCCAGGCCCGGGTCCAGTCGCCGTAGTCCTTGCACTTGACGTCCGTGCGGCCGTCGAGGCACTGCGGGATCGGCGTGGTCCAGTACTGGATCTTGGCGGCGTACGCGGCGTCGTTGGCGTGGTAGGTGTCGCACAGCGACTTGTCCTTGAACTCCGCACAGGCCTTGGAGTTCGCCGGGGCCTCACCGAAGTATTCGGCGACCTGGGCGTTCACCTTGGGGCTCGTGATGTAGTCCATCCACTTGTACGCACACGTCTTGTGCTGCGACTTCGCGGACACCATCCAGGTGTCCGACCAGCCGGTCGCACCTTCGCTCGGCACCGTGGCCGCGATCGGCGCGCCCTCGCTCTTCGCGAGGTTCACCGTCACCTGCCAGGCCGTGCCGATCACGCCGTCGCCGCTCTTGAGCGACTGCGTTTCCTTGAGGTAGTCCGACCAGTACTCCTCGACCAGCGGGCGCTGCTTCTTCAGCAGGTCCGTGGCCGCCTTGAACTGCTTGTCGTCCAAGGCGTACGGGTTCTTGATGCCCAGGTCAGGCTGGTGCGCCATCAGGTACAGCGCGGCGTCGGCGATGTAGATCGGGGAGTCGTAGGCAATGATCTTGCCCTTGTACTGCGACTTCTCGTCGAACATCGGCGACCACGACTTCGGCTCCGGCTGCACCTTGTCGGTGCGGTAGGCCAGCACGTTCGCGCCCCAGCCGTGCGGGATGCCGTAGGCGACGTTGTTGACGCTGTTCCACGACTTGTTCTTGAGGAACGGGTAAATGTCGTTGTAGTTCGGCACGAGCGCGGTGTTGACCGGCTCGACGTCACCCGAGGCGACCAGCCGCAGCGAGGCGTCGCCGGACGCCGAAACCACGTCGTACTGCCCGGTCTTCATCAGCGTCACGGCCTCGTCCGAGGTGCCGAACGGCTTGACGTTGACCTTGCACCCGGTCTGCTGTTCGAACGGCGTGACCCAGTTGACCTTCGCGTCGTTCGAGCCGTTTTCCGCGTAGCCGGGCCACGCGAGCACGTTCAGCTGGCCTTCCGGCTGGCCGAGCTGCGTCAGCGCGTTCAGCTTCGGCGGCGTGAAGCCCTGTGCGCCTGGCGCCGACCCCGCTTTGGAGTCGGAGCCCGAGGTGCCGCAGGCAGCGAGCAGGAGGCTCACGCCGCACAGCCCTGCGAGCAGCGTCTTCCTGTTCTTCATAGCGAGAGAAACCTTCCCGTGAGGAACTAGCCGGCTTCGGGGACCCGGAAACTGTGTTCGCGGCGCCAGCGCAGGCGGACGCGACCGTCGGCGAACTCGGTCGGCTCGCTGGTGTTCTGGCGGACAACGGACAATTGGCCCCCGGCATCGAGCGCGACAGCGTAGCGCACCGTCGAACCGGCATAAACGACATCCGTGACCGAACCGGTCGCAGAAGTCTCTCCGGGACCGGCCGGAGACGCAAGGTCTCCGTCGATGCGAATCTTCTCCGGCCGGATGCTGTAGACGCCCGGCCTGCCGATCACCGCCTCGGCGCCGCGGCCGCTGAGCAGGTTCGAGGTGCCGACAAACCCTGCTACGAAAGCACTTGCCGGGCGTTCGTACACCTCGACCGGAGTACCGACCTGTTCGATGCGGCCCGCGTTGAACACGGCGATCCGGTCGCTCATGGTGAGCGCCTCGTCCTGATCGTGGGTGACGAAGACGAAGGTGATGCCGACCTCGCGCTGGATCTGCTTGAGCTCGACCTGCATGGCTTGGCGCAGCTTCAGGTCAAGCGCGCCAAGGGGTTCGTCCAAAAGCAACACTTTCGGGTGATTTACGAGAGCGCGGGCGAGCGCGACGCGCTGTCGCTGTCCACCGGACATCTGCGCCGGCTTGCGGTCGCCGAAGTCCTCCAGCCGCACCGTGCGCAGCGCTTCCTTCGCCCGGTCCCGGCGTTCGGCTTTCGCGACCCGCTTGACTTTCAGGCCGTACTCCACGTTCTGCTGCACCGTCATGTGCGGGAAGAGCGCGTAGTCCTGGAAAACCGTGTTGACGTCGCGGTCGAACGGAGCCAATTGGCTCACGTCCTTGCCTTCGAGTTCGATCGTGCCCGCGGTCGGCAATTCGAACCCGGCGATCATCCGCAGCACGGTGGTCTTGCCGGAACCGGACGGGCCGAGCATCGAGAAGAACTCGCCGGGCGGGATGTCGAGATCGACCCCGTCCACGGCGCGCACCTTGTCGAAGTGCTTTTCCAGTCCGGTGAGCCGGATCGCCGGCTGCGCGGACTGCGGACGCCTTCCCGGCGGCCGGGTCTCGGCGGGGGCTTGATGGGGCATGACGGGCCTTCCCATGGATCTGGTCACGACGGCTACAGCGCACTCATCACGTGCTTGACGCGGGTGTAGTCCTCGAGGCCGTACAGCGAGAGGTCCTTGCCGTAGCCGGACCGCTTGAACCCGCCATGCGGCATCTCGGCCACGAGCGGAATGTGCGTGTTGATCCACACGCAGCCGAAGTCGAGTTTCGCCGAGAACTTCATGGCGCGCTGGTGATCCTTGGTCCACACCGAGGAGGCGAGGCCATAGGGAACACCGTTGGCGTGCTTGAGCGCTTCGTCGTCCTCAGTGAACCGCTGCACCGTGATGACCGGGCCGAAGACCTCGTTCTGGATGATCTCGTCGTCCTGCTGGACGCCGGAAACCACGGTGGCCTCGTAGAAATAGCCCTCGTCGCCGGAGCGCCGTCCTCCACAGTGGACAGTCGCGTGCGCGGGGAGCCGGTCGATGAAACCGGAGACCTTTTCCAGCTGTGCCTCGTTATTGAGCGGACCGAAGGCGACGTCGTCGTCCGTGCCGGTCTTGTTCGCCTCGGCCTGGCGAGTGAGCGCGTTGACGAACGTGTCGTGCACGTCGTCGTGCACGAGCACGCGGGTGGCGGCCGTGCAGTCCTGGCCCGCGTTGAAATACCCAGCCGCGGCGATAGCTTCGGCCGCGGCTTCGAGATCGGCGTCCGGGAACACGATCACCGGGGCCTTGCCGCCCAGTTCGAGATGCACGCGCTTGACGTCGTGTGCCGCCGAACCGGCGACCTCGATGCCAGCCCGCACCGAGCCGGTGATCGACACCATCGCCGGAATGTCGTGCTCTACCAACGCACGTCCGGTGTCGCGGTCGCCGCAGATCACGTTGAAAACACCCGCGGGCAAGTGATCGCCGCAGATCTCGGCGAGCAGCAGAGTGGAGGCGGGCGTGGTGTCGGACGGCTTAAGCACGATGGTGTTGCCCGCAGCGAGCGCGGGCGCGATCTTCCAGATCGCCATCATCAGCGGGTAGTTCCAGGGCGTCACCTGCGCGCAGACGCCGACCGGCTCGCGGCGGATGAACGACGTGTGGCCTTCCATGTACTCGCCGGCCGAACGGCCTTCGAGCACGCGCGCGGCACCGGCGAAGAAGCGCACCTGGTCGATGACCGCGGGCAGCTCCTCCTCCATGGTCAGCGCGAACGGCTTGCCGGTGTCCTGCGCTTCGACGCGGATGATCTCCTCGCCGCGCGCCTCAAGCGCGTCGGCGATCTTCAGCAGTGCGAGCTGCCGCTGCGCCGGGGTGGTCTCGCGCCAGCTTTCGAACGCTTCCGCGGCGACCTTCAGCGCGCGGTCCACGTCCTCGGCGCCGGCCACCGGCGCGGTGCAGTACGCACGCCCGGTAACCGGGTCGACGATTTCCGCGACCTTTCCGGACAGCGAGTCGACGTAGGTCCCGCCGATGTAGTGCTTCAACTCCTGCACGCGTGCGCCTCCTGACTCTCCGTGGCAGAATGAAACATATAACTCCATATTTCAAATGACAAGGCCCTGGGGCAGGATTGGCACCAACGGATGCCGAGACGGGTGGACCAACGATGCGCAAGGAGATGTCGAACAGCGCACGACTGGCGATGTTCGCCCCGCTGGAACAGGTGGGGCGCGCGGAAGCGGTCGCGGCGCGGCTCTTCGACGCCATCACGCTCGGTCTCCTCGACGACGCCGAGCAGTTGCCGAGCGAGGCCGAACTCGCCGCGCAGTTCCGCGTCTCCACGGTCACTGTGCGCGAGGCGCTCGCGGTGCTGCGGCAGCAGGGTCTCGTCGAAACGCGGCGCGGACGCGGCGGCGGCAGCTTCGTGCGCACCCCGGACTGGCCCGCGCAGAGTTCGTGGGCCGAACGCCTGCGATTGGTCTCAATGGCTGAACTTCGCGACTTCGGCGACCACTACCTCGCCGTCGCGGGCTCGGCCGCGAAACTCGCCGCCGAACGCAGCACTCCCGAAGATCTCGAACGGCTGCGGCTCACCGCGGAAGACCTCCTCGGCGCGAGCGGCCCCGACGCGACCCGCGCGGAGCGGCACTTCCACCTCGAAGTCGCCGCCGCCGCACAGTCCCCGCGGCTCACCAACCAGGAAGTTCAGCTGCAGAGCGAACACGGCGTATTGCTCTGGGCGCCCCTCGGCGACAAGGAAACCTGCCGTGGGTCTTACGCTGAGCACCAGGCGATCGTCACCGCGATCGCCTCGGCCGACGGCGATCGGGCGCGCGCCTTGACCGAAGAACACCTTCTCGGCGCGCTTGATCGGCTCGCAGATCTGCACCTGACCCTCGAAACGCCGTAAGCTCCGATGACCCGCATCACGAGGTGAGCATCGTGACCGACACCCACACGCTGACCGGCGAAGAGGTAGTGACCCAGGTTTCCGCCCTCGTCGAGGAGATTTTCGCGCGCCTGAAACCAGTTCTGGCCGCCGCGGAAACGCTGCTCGGCGAAACCGCCGACCTGTCCGCCGAAGCGCTGCACACGATCCGGCCGCAGGTCATCGAGGCGCTCGGCGGCCTCGTGGTCGGCGCGGGCTTCGTGAGCGCGCCGAATGTCCTGGCTGATCAGGAACTCGGCTTCGAGTGGTGGACTTCGTGCCGCACCGACGACGGCGCGCCGGAACAGCTGTTCATCAGCCTCGATCCGGAGAGCCCTAATTTCCTTGACTACACGCGGCAATCGTGGTTTACCGTCCCGCGCGACAGCGGACGGCGGCACGTCAACGGGCCGTACGTGGACTATCTCTGCACCGACGAGTACACGCTGACCTTCACCGTTCCGGTCACGCGCGGTGAGGAATTCGCCGGAGTCGTTGGTGCGGACGTGTATGTGCGCGAGTTCGAGCGCACGGTGAGTCGCCGGCTTCGCGCGCTCGGCCGGACCGCCGCGTTGCTCAACGCGCAGGGCCGCGTGATCGTCTCGAACAGCGTGCGGAAGGCGACCGGGTCGCTGGTGCGCGAGATCGACGTGCCAGCCTGGTGGGCCTCCGGTGCGGAGCCGTACACGGCGCCGGGCGGGATGACGTTGCGGCGCTGCGGGGATTCGCCGATCACGTTGCTGGTCACGACCTAATCTGCAGGGCGAACCACAGTTCGGCGCGGACGCCGGGTGCGTCGAGGTCCCGACCCAGCAGCTCGGCCGCCTTGGTGACCCGGTTGCGCAAGGTGTGCCGGTGCACGCCGAGCTTCGTCGCGGCGAGGTCCCAGTGGCCGTGGTGTTCGAGCCAGCAGCGCAGGGACAGCTCCAGGTCGCCGCGACCGGTCCGGTCGAACTCCCGCACCGGTGCGAGGAGCTGGTCGGAAAACGCTTGCGCGGCTTGGTGATCGACCAGGCCGAGCAGTCCGGCCCCGGCGTGATCGGCGTACCGCAGCATCGGCACGCGCTGGGTCCGCGCCGCCTCGGCTGCTTCTTCCGCCTGCCTTAGCGCGGTCGGGAATTCCCCTGTCGACAGTCCACTGTGGAACTCCCCGGTCTCGGCGACGATCGCGCTCACCTCGTCGTTCTCGGCCAGCACGATCAGCTTGTCCCCGCGATGCGCGGCGAACACTTGCCCGGCAAGGGTTTCCAGCCGTTCGTACAGCGTGTTCCGGGCGGCCTTGCTGCCGGCCACCGCGAGCACCGTCCACGGCTCCGGCGGAAGGTCCGGCACGACCTCGCGGGCCAGCTCACGGTGTCCGGCGGCGAGCAGCTCCAGCACGCCGGTGTGCAGTTGGGAGAGCGAAAGCCGCTGTGCGCGATCCTGTTCCAGGGCAAGGGAAAGCAGCGAGACCGCCGTGTTGACGATGTGCTGGCCGGTGCTGTCCAACGGTTCCGCAGTACCGACCGCCAACGCACCCCGCGTGTGCAGAGTCTGGATGACGACCTCGTCGTCGCCATGGGACACCACGCGCGTGCCCGCGCGAAGGCTGGTGACGTCCAACTCGACACTGCGCGCCCTGGCCGACGAAGCCTCGCGCACGCGTCCGGCGGAGTCGTAGAGCACGGCCCAGCCGTCGATGAGCCGCGCGAGCCGCCGCACCACCCCCCCGGCACCGCTTCGCCCGACAGCGGTCCTCGTCAGCTCCTGTTGAGCGCGGCCGATCCGTACCGTCGCGGCATACTCGTCGGCTGCGACCGACCGGGACACCGCGCGCGTGATCGCGATGAACGGTGTCTTCCGCGGGACCTCCAGCACCGGCAACCCGACCTCGTCGGCGACCGCCACCAACGCGTCCGGCACCTTCGCGTGGCTCAGCCCGACACCGAAGCCGAGCCCGGCGACGTCCGCCTCGACCAGCCGCCGGATGTACGCCGCGTAGGTCGCGCTGTAGAGCGTCAGGCCGGTCGTGAGCAGCAGTTCCCCGCCTTCGAGGAAGCTCTGCGGGTCGGTCAGCTCGGTGGGGTGCACCCAGCCGATCGGGCGGTCCAGCCCGGCCTCGCCCGCGACCACGCGCAGCTCCAGCGCGGGTTCGGCGGCGAGGGCGCGCAGGGTGAGTGCCATAACGGCTAAGTGTAGACGTCAAGTTGGACAGAACGGCCAGCTGACGGCGGGCGGCGCAGGCCCCATCCTGAGGGCGACCCACCTGAAAGCTCGTGAGTGCGCATCGCGGTTCTAACCGGGATTAACACTCACGACCCGCGATGTAGGAGCGCCGTGACCACCAGCACCGCCGCCGAGCCGCAGGCTCCGGCACCCCGGCAGCGCAGGCTGCAGACCGAGATCCCCGGGCCCGTCTCCCGCGCGCTGCAAGAACGCCGCGCGAACGCGGTCGCCGCCGGGGTCGCGTCCACGCTGCCCGCCTACATCACCTCCGCCAGCGGCGGACTGCTCACCGACGCCGACGGCAACGTGCTGATCGACTTCGGTTCCGGGATCGCGGTGACGAGCGTCGGGCATTCCGCGCCCGAGGTGGTCGACCGGGTGCGCGAGCAGGCGGCGCTGTTCACCCACACCTGCTTCATGGTGACCCCGTACGAGGGTTACGTGGAGGTCTGCGAAGCGCTGGCCGAGCTGACCCCGGGCGACCACGCGAAGAAGTCGGTGCTGTTCAACTCCGGTGCCGAGGCGGTCGAGAACGCGGTGAAGATCGCGCGCACCGCAACCGGTCGCCAGGCCGTCGTGGTGTTCGACCACGCCTACCACGGCCGCACCAACCTGACGATGGGCATGACCGCGAAATCGGTGCCCTACAAGCACGGCTTCGGCCCGTTCGCGCCCGAGGTGTACCGCGTGCCGGGCTCCTACCCGTACCGCGACGGGCTGGCCGGCCCGGAGGCCGCGCGGCAGGCGATCGACCGGATCGAGAAGCAGATCGGCGGCGACCAGGTCGCGGCCGTCGTGCTCGAACCGATCCAGGGCGAGGGCGGGTTCATCGAGCCCGCGCCCGGCTTCCTGCCCGCGATTTCCTCGTGGTGCAAGGCGAACGGCGTCGTTTTCGTCGCCGACGAGGTGCAGACCGGCTTCTGCCGCACCGGAAACTGGTTCGCCTCGCAGCACGAGGACGTCGTCCCGGACCTGGTCTGCACGGCCAAGGGCATCGCGGGTGGCCTGCCGCTGGCCGCGGTGACCGGGCGCGCGGCGCTGCTCGACGCGGTCGGCCCGGGCGGGCTCGGCGGCACCTACGGCGGCAACCCGATCGCGTGCGCCGCGGCGCTGGGCGCGATCGAGACCATGCGCAACGACGGCCTGACCGGTTCCGCGAAGCGCATTGAAGAACTGGTGCTGCCGCGGCTTCGGGCGCTGGCCGAGGAAACCGGCGTGATCGGCGACATCCGCGGACGCGGCGCGATGCTGGCCGCCGAGTTCGTCAAGCCGGGCACGAACGAGCCGGACGCCGACCTCACCAAGCGCATTGCCGCCGCCTGCCACGCGCAGGGTGTCGTGGTGCTGACCTGCGGCACCTACGGCAACATCGTCCGGCTGCTTCCCCCGCTGTCCCTGTCCAACGAGTTGCTCGACGAAGGCCTCGCCGTTCTCGAGTACGCAATCGCCACGGAGGCCCGCAAGTGACTTTTCCGTTCTGGGTGGCCGGAAAGCCGGTAACCAGCAGCGAAACCACCGTCGTCCGCCATTCGTTCGACGGGTCTGAGGCCGGTTCGCACTACCTGCCCGGACCGTCCGATGTGGAGACCGCGGTCCAGGCCGCGGCCGACGTCGCCGACGAGTACGCGACGCTGCCCGCGCACGTCCGTGCGGGCGCGTTGGACCACATCTCGCGACGGCTTTCCGAGCGGGCGGAGGAGATCGCGCAGCTGATCACCGCCGAATCGGGCAAGCCACTGAAGTGGTCGCGCGGCGAGATCGGCCGTGCGGTGTCGACGTTCCGCTGGGCCTCCGAGGAGGCCCGCCGGTTCTCCGGCGACCTGCAGCGCCTCGACACCGACCCGGGCGGCACCGGACGGCTCGCGCTCGTCCGGCGCGTGCCGCGCGGTCCGGTGCTGGGCATCACACCGTTCAACTTTCCGCTGAACCTGGTGGCGCACAAGGTCGCCCCGGCGATCGCGGTCGGCGCGCCGATCGTGCTCAAGCCGGCCCCGGCGACGCCGCTGACCGCGCTGCTGCTCGGCGAAATCCTTGCCGAGACGGATCTTCCGGCGGGCAGCTGGTCGATTCTGCCGCTGGGCAACGAAGCGACCGCCGAACTGGTCAAGGACCCGCGGCTGCCGGTCGTGTCGTTCACCGGTTCGGTGCCGGTCGGCTGGGCGATCCGCGACAGCGTGCCGCGCAAGCACGTCGCGCTGGAGCTCGGCGGCAACGGCGCGGTGCTCGTCTGTCCGGATTGGACTGACCTGGACTTCGCCGCGCAGCGGATCGCCACGTTCGCCATGTACCAGGCCGGACAGTCGTGCATTTCGGTGCAGCGGGTGTACGCGCACACGGACGTCTACGACGAGCTGCAGGCGAAGGTTCTCGAACAGGTCGCCGCGCTGCGCACCGGAAACCCGCGCGAGGACGGCGTCGACGTTGGCCCGCTGGTCAACGAGGCAGCTGCTTCGCGGGTCGAATCCTGGGTCACCGACGCGGTTGTCGCCGGTGCCAAGCTGCTGGCCGGCGGTAGCCGCAAGGGTGCGACAGTGGAGCCGACCGTGCTCGCCGAAGCTCCCGAGGACGCTTCGGTGATGGCGGACGAGGTGTTCGGCCCGGTGGTCTCACTGGTTCGGGTGTCCTCTGTGGACGACGGTGTCGAGCGGATCAACGCGTCCCGCTTCGGTTTGCAGACCGGCGTTTTCACCCGCGACCTGCCGACGGCGTTCGACGTGTCGGCGCGGCTCAAGGTGGGCGGCGTGCTGGTCGGCGACGTGCCGAGCTTCCGCGCCGACCAGATGCCGTACGGCGGGGTGAAGGACTCCGGCGTCGGCCGGGAAGGTCCGGCCGCGGCGATGGCGGACTTCACCGAGGAGCGCGTGACCGTCCTTACTGGACTGACCCTCTGAGCGCCGCGTAGGCGTCCACGAGGGACGGTCCGTACCACGTGAGGTAGCGCCCGGAAATCAGCACCGGGCGCATCTCCGGGAAGAAGCCGGGGCCGTCGTCCTGGGTGAATTCGTACGGCTCGTCGGGCAGTACGACCAGGTCGGCCCCGGTCTTCTGGAGTTCTTCCAGCGACGGCCGGGGATACCGCTCGGAGTGTCCTGAATAGACGTTCTCGATCCCGACCCGGCGCAGCACGTCACCGGCGAAGGTGTCGCGCCCCAGCACGATCCACGGCTTGCGCCACACCGGGATCACCGCCCGGTATCGCACCGGCTCCACCTCGCGCCACAGCTCATCCGCGGTGTCGAGCCATTCCGGTTCGTCGATGCCGTACACCTGGCCGAAAATCCGCCGCAACGAACCCAGGGCCGCGGGCACGGATTCCGCTGCGGCCATGACGAACACCGGAATCCCGTTGGCGCGCAGCGTTTCCACATCCTCCTGGCGGTTTTCCTCGGAATTCGCCAGCACCAGATCCGGATTGAGCGCGAGCACCTGGTCGAGCTTCGGGTACTTCGACCCGCCGACCCGTTCCACGTCCAGATCGGCCGGATGCGTGCAGTAGTCCGTCGCCCCGATCAGCCGCCCAGGCGCGCTGACCTCCACCGCCTCGGTCAGCGAAGGCACCAGCGACACCACTCGCCGCGGCGGCCCCTCGATCGGCACCGGCTCGCCGAGATCATCGACCAGTTCCGAGTTCCTCATACCCGTTCGAACGACACCTTCCGCTGCTCGACGTCCACTTCGGTCAGCCGCACCGCGATCCGCTCGCCCTCCGGGAACTTCTCGCCGGAGCACTTCGCCATCACCGGCGGGTTCTCGACCAGGATTTCCGCGCGCGTCTCTTCCGCACGCAGCACCACCGCGGTGAACTCGTGACCCACATGTTCAGCGAGTACCCACGCCTCGACCTGATCTATGCACGCCCGCTCGACCCGCGCGGCCAGACTGTCCGAAGCGGACATCTGCGCCGGTACTTCAGACAACGCCTCGCGGACCCAATCCGGCACGTCGCGCCCCGCCGTCACCGCCAGGCACACCTCGGTGCCGAACCGGTCGACCAGCCGACGAATCGGCGCCGTGACATGCGCGTACGCCCCGCCGATCCCGGCATGCGTCGTAACCGCGGGCAATTCCCCGGCGAAGGCCGTGTAGCCCGCGCCCCGCAAAAGCCTGGTGGTGTCCGCGTACAACGCCATCGACGCGGGCTGTCCCGGGTCCAAAGTAGACAGAAACTCGGACACCGTCAGCTCGACCGGCCAGGCCAACCCGGTCGCCGCCGCGGACCGGCGCAGCCATTCCACCGCGTCCGGCTCCGGCGACGGCAGTGTCCGCAATACCCCGATCCCGGCGTCGATCATGATCCGTGCCGCGGCCATCCCGGTGAGCAGAGAGATTTCGGCGTTCCACGCGTCGACGACCGTCCGCGGCCGGCGCGCGAGAATCCAGCCGCCGTCGACGTCGCCGCTGATTTCCTGCTCCGGCAACTGCAACTCGACCGCGCCGCGCCGCACCGCGAGACTGCGCCGCAACCGGCCCAGCTCCGGCAACGCCGCCACCGACGGATGCGGTTTCCCGGCGTCGAGCGACGACTGGACCCCTTCGTAGTCAAGCTGCTCAGTCGAACGCACCAACGCCCGCCGAACGCGCGTGGCGACGATTTCCCCAGCCTCGTCGACGTCGATCGTCCACAACACCGCAGGCCGGATCTCGCCGGGCAGCAGACTGGCCGCACCTTCGGAGAGCACCGGCGGATGCAGCGGAACGTTGCCGTCCGGGAGATACAGCGTCTGCCCGCGCCGCCGCGCCTCGTGATCGAGCGCCCCGCCCGGCGGCACGAACGCCGCCAGGTCCGCGATCGCGTACTGCACCCGGAACCCGGTGCCGCGCCGCTCGATCACCATCGCCTGGTCGAGATCCTTGGACCCGGGCGGATCGATCGTGACGAACGGCAGGTCAGTGGCGTCCTCGCGGCCGCCGGCCGACGCGAGCGGATCGAGCACCGCCGTTTCGGCCTCCGCGAGCACCGCGGGCCCGAACGACTCCGGCAGCGCGAACTCCGCCCGGAGACGACCGAAGTCCCCTCCCGACGCTGGCGTCCTCAGCACGAGTGGCGGCACGGTCCAACACTATCCCGCCGAACCGCCGATGATCGCCCGTTCGGGCGCGGGCCGGTCGGGTGTAGCCTGCCTGGCATTGATAACCGTCTTCATTTTCAGAAGGGGTCGAATCGGTGAAGATCGCGTTCGTCGGCAAGGGCGGCAGCGGGAAAACCACGCTCTCGTCGCTGTTCGTCTCGTACTTGGCGGGTGCGGGCAAACCGGTGCTGGCCATCGACGCCGACATCAACCAGCACCTCGCGGTAGCCCTGGGCGCGACCGAGGAACAGGCGCTGGCGTGGCCGACGCTGGGCGAGCACATGCCGCTGATCAAGGACTACCTGCGCGGCGACAACCCGCGGATCGCGTCCGCCGACGCGATGATCAAAACCACCCCGCCCGGCCGCGGCTCGCGGCTCGTGCGCCCGTTCGAAGACAACCCCGTCTTCGACACCTGCTTCCGCCCGCTAGGCGACGTCCGCCTGGGCGTCACCGGCAAATTCGACGAGGACGACCTGGGCGTCGCCTGCTACCACTCGAAGGTCGGCGCGGCTGAGTTGTTGCTGAACCACCTGGTGGACAGCACGGACGAGTACGTCGTGATGGACATGACCGCTGGCGCCGACGCGTTCGCCTCGGGTCTGTTCACGCGCTTCGACGTGACGTTCCTGGTATGCGAACCGACCCTGCGCAGCGTCGGTGTTTACCGTCAGTACGCGGATCACGCGCGGGACTTTGGGGTTCACCTGGTTGCCGTCGGGAACAAGGTCACCGACAGCGACGACGTGGATTTCCTGACCACGCAACTGGGTTCGGCCCTGCTGGGCTGGATGACGACGTCCGGCCACGTCCGAGCCGCCGAACGCGGCACGACCCGGCCGATCGGCGAACTGGAACCGCGCAACCTGGCGACGCTGGCCGCGATGCAGGAACTGGTGGACACAACGCCGCGCGATTGGGCGCGGTACCAGCGGCAGGGAGTGGAATTCCACCTGCGGAACGCGCGGGCCTGGGGAAACGGGCGCGCGGGCGCGGATCTGGCGGAGCAGGTGGACCCGGAGTTCGTCCTGGATCCGGCTCTCGTGGCGGGATAATCGGAGACCTCGCCGAATTGGCCGCCTGAGACGGAGCCGCGCCGCCACAATGGCAGCTATGGACTGGAGACCATGGCTGTCTCGGTGGAGCGCGGAGTGGGTCCAGAGCGCGAAGCCCGCCGACCTCGACCCGCAAGTCCTGCGCGATCGGTGGCTCGGCTTCGCCCCGGCGAGCGCGGAGGCGGTCGCCGGGGCGGAGGCGCGCCTCGGCCGGAAACTGCCGCCGTCGTATCGGGAATTCCTGCTGACCACAGACGGCTGGCGAGACGCCGGACCGTCCGTCCGGCGCATGCGGGACACCGCCGCTCTCGGATGGCTGCGCGACCTCGAGCCGCACTGGGAGGAGTGGGAAGAGCTCTCCGAGGGCGAGCCGAATCCGAGCGAGGGCAACAAGTTCAGCCGAGGGCTGCTGATCTCGCTCGAGGCCGACGTCGGGATCTTGTTCCTCGATCCGGGCGACGTCGACGAGGCCGGTGAGTGGGCGGCCTACAGCCTGTTCTCCTGGCTGGCCGAGCCGCCTGCCAAGTTCGCGTCGTTCGCCGCGCTGATGGAGGACCTGTACGCCGATTTCCACCGACTGCGCCGGCCGGAAGGCGAGACCCGCGACGCCTGGGACGCCAAGGTCGAACAAGCCCGGCTCGACGCTCTCGCCGGCGAGGTCGACAGTGCCGCGGCGGTTCTCAAGCAAGCCGAGAAGTTCGGCCGTGACCGGGCGACGGTTCTGATGGTCCAGCTCGATCTTTTTCTCGGCCGCGACTACCCGGCCGGACTTTCGCTGAGCAGGCTGCTGCACTCGGAGTTCGCGCGCGACGGTTTTTTCGCCGATCCGCTGTTCACCGAGGAGTTCATGCCGTGGCTGCTGGCCGAGCACGCCCGCGCCACCACGCCCTACCACCGCTCGACACTGCGGACGGCAATGATGGGCGAGCGTCCGGAGATCCAGCTCGCCGTCGGCGAGGGCCAGGCCCGGCTTCGACGGGACGGGCAGCGCCCGAGGTTCGGCAACCCGGAGTTCGACCTGCGGGTCAGGGAAGCACTGGACCAGCACACGGACGACCCCGAAGCCTTGTGGCGGGCCGTGCGGGCGGCACTGGTGCACTGGCGGCCTCGCAGCGCCGACCACGTTGCCCCGATCGCGCTGCTCGCCGACCCGGTATTGGCGGCCACCTTCACCGGAGAACGCGGCCGCGAAATGCTGGCTCAACCGAGAGGCGACCAGTGAACCCCGTCCCGACCCGAGAAGACGTCGCGATGGACCAGATCCTGCGCGCCTGCGGTCGTCCGCACGATTTCCCCGAGTTCGCCTTCGCACCGACCGAAACGCGGGCCGACGCGTCCGGCGGGACCGTCAACATCAGACGGGTCGCCTGCCGAACGTGTGGACGGTCTCGGTGAGCCAATGGCCCGGGCCCTTGCCCGAAGGCCCGGGTCAGGTGGCGGTCGTCAGCAGATACGAGCGGCCGGAGCCGGGAGACGTCCCCGGCCTCGCCGACCGCGCCCGGCAGGTCACCGACGCGGAGCTAGCCGAATACCTCGCCGGGCACGGCTTCCCCGACGGCATCCCCGAAGACTTCGCCCCCGACCGGCTCGCGACCGCGGAGACCGAACGGCTCGACTTCGTGCTGCGTGTCCGGGCCGGCCAGTTCATGCTCCTCGACCGGGGCCGTCCGCTCGGCGACATCCTGCCGGTCCCGCCGTCCGCCGAGTCCGCGGACCTGATCGACGCCGTCCCCGGCGCGGCACTGCTCTGGTCCCCGATCGACGACGGCGACCTTCTCCTGACCGTGACCCTCTCCCCCTCGGACCCGGGCCCCGACCAGTCCTATCCCCGGATCGCGGAGCTGAGCTGCCGCTTTCATTCCGGCCACGTCGTCCTGCGGGAGCTGGCCGGACGGGAACTGGCACTGCCGCCGCTGCCCGCCGGACACGGCGACTACCGAATCCGGTTCCACACCGCGGATTCCGGATGCCTGCTGCAACTGTGGGGCCAGCCCCGCGCCAAGCCGCGGACGCCCCAGGGACTCGACGGCCCCGCTTGATCGCGAGGCCGCGGTCACCCGGCTATTTACCCTGGCAGCCGGTCAGTCGCCGTCCCAAGAGCGGTCGGCCGCGTCGGCCTGGCGGGTGCGTTCGCGGGCGATGTCGAGCGCCCGGCGGGCCGTGGCCTCGTCCGGGTAGGGGCCGAGGAGGTCTGCTCCTCGGCTGCGTTCCAGGTGCTCGACTTCGCGGGTCCGGGTGTTGTAGTACCAGCCCTGGTCCGGGTTCGGGTCGTCAGACATGGGTTCAGCCTGACACCTGCCCGCTCATTTGCGCCAGCGGAACGGGACCTCGGTGGGCTGCCCGGTGGGCCCGAAGTCGGTCGGGCCGTCGTCCTTGTGGTCGGGGTGCTCGTCGAACCAGTCTCGGTTGTCCGGAACGGGGATGCCGCGGGGCGGGGTCGCCGCGTCGTCAGCCGGGGAGGAAGCGCCGTAATCCGGCTTCGGCACCGGCGGTACGGCGGACTCCTTGCCGGGAAAGACCGGCGGCTCCTCCCGATACGTCCGCGACGGCTGCGGTGGCCCGGACGGACCAGTTTCCTGCCCGGGGAAAACCGGCAGCGGTCGTCCGTCCGGTCCGGTCTCGGCGGGCCGTCGGCGACCGCTGGGCTGCGGCAGTTGGAACGGGGTGCCCGTGGCGGGAGGGGTGGGCTGTGATGGTCCCGTGGCGGACGGGTTCGCCTGCGGCTGCGCTGGGGATTGCTGCGCGGGCGGAGCCGGTTGCGCACTGGGTGCGGGCGGAAGCGGTTGCTGGGCAGGGGGGTTCGCTGGCGGAAGCGGCTGCGGGACAGGCTGCGCCGACGGTTGCTGCACCGGCGCGGTCTGTTGCGGGGCAGGCGCGGGCGGAGTCTGGTGCTGCGCGACCGGTGCAGTCGGCGGAATCGGCTGCGCGGGTTGCTGCGCAGGCGGCTGCTCCGTGACCGGCGCGGCAGGAGGCGGAACCTGTTGCGGTGTCCCGGAAACGGGCGGGTGCGCGGACGGAGCTTGCGGTGCCGGGGGCGGAGCGACGTACTGCGGCTGTTGCACTCCCGGCTGAGGAGCCTGGCCGTGCGCCGGATTTCCTTGCGGCGGCAACGGTTCCGCCGGTCGCGCGGGCTGCCTCGGCTCGTGGACGTACGGCTTCGGCTGCCACGACTGCCTCGCCCGCAACTGCTGCGAATCGACTGGCTGCGCGGGAGCCGGAGCATCGTGCGGTGCGGGGGCAGAGGCCGGAATCGCCGGTGCGGAAACCGCGGGCGGCACCTCTTCCACCGCGGGCGGAGCGGAATCCGTGGTGCCCGAGTTGTGTGGAGGAACCGGCTTTTCGACAGTCGTGCCCGAGTCAGTTGCGGGCACTGGATCAGGCTTGGGTGTCTCTGCCACAGGTGCCGGGCTGGCGGTCTCCGGAACCTGGTCAGCGGGCGAGACCGGCGCGGGCGGTTCCGCCATCGCAGCGGGCGGCGCAGGCGGGACAGGCGCGGGCGGTTCCGGTGCCTTGACCTGGCCGTTCGTCACCGGCTCCGGATTCGCTGCCGGAACCGAGCCAGCACCAGCGGCCGAGCGGGTCTCCTCCGGCGGACGAGGCACCTGACCAGCGTTAACCGGCCCAGCCGCCGCCTCCTCAGGCCCGTTGGGAACCGACCGCCACACCGGTGCCGGTCCGATGTTCATCGGCACCGGCGCGGGCAACGGCCCCACCGGCCGCGGATCCCCGGCAGGCGCCGGACCCGCCGCGGCCGGGCGCGGGATCGGGTCCAGGCAGGACACCAGCACAGTCGTCCGATCCGGGTCCTGGACCTTCCGGCCGCTCCGTTCCCGGTAAACCATCTCCCCCTCGGCGTCCATCTCCACCAGGTAACCGGCCTCGGCCAGCTGCTCCTCGTCGAGATCGACCAACCGCTCGTAACGGGACGGGACCACCCGATACACCGGCCACGACAACCGCGCGTGCCCTGCGTGGAACTGGGCCAGCAAAGCCGCCATTTGTTGCTGCCACGGCAGCGACATGCCCTCCGCCAGGGAGCGCGGCAGGACGACGTACCCGCCGTCCACTCCGGGCATTCCCTGGTTCAGCAGGTCCGCCAACGGGGTGCTGGACGCGGGGTGCGCGGACTGGCGCGGCGGCTGCGGTGCGCCGAACAGCGCCGCCGGGTCCTGGGGCTCGCTCTGGCCTGACTTGCCTCGCTTGCCGAATTTCCGTGCCACGTGTGCCATCCTCTGCCAGCGCGCGGCCACGTGCTCGTGGACAGGCCGCGACTTCGGGGTGAATCCGGACCCGCGGTACTGGGCGCCCGCGGGTCAAGAGCCGATGCCTCCCGCACCCATGCTAGACGCCGGGGCGCACCGCCTGCGGCACCACTTGACGCTCGTCGAACGAGAACGGGCGGATGTGCACCGGGACGCCGGTCTGCTGGGCCTCGACGATCTTGCCGTCTCCCAGGTACATCGCGACGTGGTGGATGGTCGTCGGGTCGGCCGGGTCGGTGGCGAGGAAAATCAGGTCGCCGGGCTGTGCTTCGCGCACCGGCAGCATCGCGCCCGCCTTGTACTGGTCCTGCGAAACACGCGGCAGGACCACGCCCGCCGACTCGTAGGCGCGCAGCATCAAGCCGGAACAGTCGTAGGAGTCCGGGCCGGTCGCGCCCCAGATGTAGGGCTTGCCCTGCTCGCCGAGGGCGAACTTGATCGCCTGCGCGGCGGCCTGGCTCGGCGGCAGCGCGGCTCCCATGCCCTGCCCGCAGCCGACCACGTCCGCGATCTGGCCCATGTTCTGCACCAGCGAGGCCGCCATGGCCTCCCAGCGGTGGTACCGGTCCGGGAAACCGGACCGCTCGACTCGCTGCGCGGCGTCGCCGGGGCGCAGGTTTTCCCAGTCCGGGACGCCGAGCAGGACGTCGAAGAATTTGTTGATCGCGTAGTTCGGGTCGGTGACCTGGGCCGCGCTGCCCCAGTTCATCGACGGGCGCATCTGGAAGATGCCGAGCGAGTCGCGGTCGCCGAAGTTCACGTTGTGCAGCCGCGATTCGGTCATCCCGGCCTGGATCGCGACCTGCCACGCGCGCGGCGCGAGGCTGCGCTGCTTGCCGATCGCGATGATGAGCGAAACCGTGCCGCGCGACTCCTGGTCGAGTTCGGCGGCGTCCGAACCGCCCTGCTCCGGCTGGCCGGGCTGGGTCGGGCCGATCGCGGCGTCGCACGAGGTCAGCGCGATGCCGCCGGCCGCCGCCTGCTGCTGGTCGTTCACGACCTTCGTCACGACGTTGGTGGTGAGCACCGTGGCGAAAACCGCGGCGATCAGCACCGAGACGAGAATGGCCAGCTTCACGGTCAGCTCGCCTGGTCGTAATCCGACACTCGCCATCCCGCGCTGATTTTGACCACGGTGATGCTAAGTTTCGGACCGTCGGTGGGGACCACGACCTTGACCGAGCTGGAGTAGGACTGCGTGACCGTCGGATCGCCGGTGACCTTGGTGGCGGGGATGTTCGCGGGGTCCACTGTGGACATGACGGGGAGGTACTCGTCGGTGGTGAGCCCGCGCATCCCGTTGAGCCAGTCGGCGTTCGAGATGCCCGCCGGATGGCGGACCCAGGCGTTCGCCCACTGCCTCGCGACGTTCACCGCCTCCGGGCTCGGCGGCGCCGACGTCGGGGTGACCAGCGGCTGCGACAGCCGGGTCGGCAGGGTTTCAGTGCTCGGCACCGGAGCCGCGACGCCGGTGCGCGGTCCGGCCGACGAGTTCGGCGGAGCCGCTCCCGGCTGCGCGGACGCCGGTTTGCCCAGCATCTTCGGCAGGCCGATGCCCAGCGCGGTGATCACCAGCGCGAGGAACACCAGCGTGCCCACGAGGTGCCGGGGCGAGCGGAGCGGGTAGCCCCACAGGCGGCGGTACACCGCGGTCCGGCCGCGGTTGGTGCGGATCGGCATCGGTCACCGCCCCATGACCTGGTCGGTGTCGCGGACCTCGATGCCGCGCGACGGGCGGTACAGCACGAACACCGGTTTCCCGGCCACGACCTCGGGGTCCACCCGGCGCGGCTGGGCCCGGATGCCCTGGGTCGGCACGGTGAACCCTGGCTGGTCCGGGGCAGGCGAGGAGTAGCCGCGGTCCGGCGCGGCCATCCGGGACGGCACGACCACCGGTTCCGGCTCGTCGCTCCACCGCCGGTCGGCGACCGGGGACGTGTCGACCTGGCGGCTTTCCTTGACCGGCCAGCGCGCGCCCGCCATGACGTAGTCGCCGGGCGCACCGGCCACCGGGTGGTACTGGCCGAACACCGGCGCGCCTCCCCCGCCGCCCGCGGGCAGCGCGCCCGCGGCGGATTGCGCGGGACCGACCGCGCCCGGCCACGGAGCACCGGACCAGGCCGCCGCGGGCCGGGCCGCGCGGGAGCCGTTGTCGAGCCGCTGCGAGCTGGCGAACACCGCCGCCTCGGGCCGGTACCGGCCGCCGCCGACCGTCGCGCCGATCGGGCCGCGCTGGTCGCCGTCGACGACGTCGTCGGTGTCGCGGACGTTCTGCCAGAACTCGTCCTGCGGCGTCGGCCCGTTCTTCCGGCGGAACCGGGAGAACAGCCCGCCGCCCGGCGACGGCACCGCCGCGCCGACCATGCTGACCGACATCTCGACCATCTGCCACAACCGCCGCACCGGCCGTCCGACCAGGAACAACAGCACCGTGATGAGGCCGGCGAGGACCATCTTGGTGAGCAGGTTGAGCCCGTCGCCCGCGGCGAAGATCGCCTGCAGCAGCAGCGCGTGCACGCCGGCCAGCACCGACAGCACGACCAGGTTGAACGCGATGCCGCCGGCGACCTTGAGCACGCGGCGCAGGATCTCCGGGTTCAGCAGCGCGACCAGCCCGATCAGCGGCGCGGTGAGCGCGAACAGGCGGATCAGCACCTGCGCGAGCAGCACCGACGCCTTGGCCAGCAACTGGAAGAGCGAGTAGACGAGGCTCTGCCCCAGGGCAAGGAACCCGGCGCCGGTGCGGCCGCCCGCCTCGCCGGTGAAGTAGCCGGTGGCGGGGCCGAGTTTGGTGGAGATGTCTTTGAAGGCGGCCTTTTTGGCGTCGACGACGTTCTGCTTGGCGTCGTCGCCATTGCGCAGCTGGTCCCAGGTGAAGGCTTGGGCATCGAGCAACGGACGGCCGTACTGGGTCGCCTGCGGCGCGTCCGGCGACCCGAACTCCCCGCGCATCCAGTTCTTGTAGACCACTTCGGTGTGCAGGTCGGTCGGCAGGATGTGCCGCACGACCCGGTTCTCGGACTCGTCCACGAACCCGGCCTGGATGTTCGTGGTGGTCTGCACGATCGCCTTGTCGATCGGATCGAAATATCTCAGCATCGCCAGCGACGAGGCCGCGAGCCAAACGCCGGCCATCGCATACAGCGCCCGTTTGCTGACCCCGGCCAGGTCGCCGCGCCAGATGTTGCGGAACAACATGATCGACAGGATCAACGCGACCAGCCCGAACAGCTGCGCGTAGATGTTGTTGTAGACCTTCTCCGCGCCTGCCTTGACCGCGTTGTAGATCGGGTTGAGCAGACCGCCCTCGAGCACCGTGTAGTGCAGCGAGTTGGTGGCGCCGACGATGTTCTTGCCGACGTTGAAGAGCTGGTTGCCCGCCCAGGTGTCGATGGTCGAGCTCGGCGACGCGATGGCGGACAACGCCGTGCAGTTCGTCTGGTAGGTGTTCCACACGAATCCGGCGTAGCTGTAATCGATGTACGGGCTGCCCGCCTCGCCGTGGCCTTCGGCGGGGTCGAGCGCGCCGACCATGCCCGCGCCCGGACGCTCCGGGTTAGGCGATTCCCCGCAAGCCGCCGCGTTGGCCGCCGGGGCGAACAGCACCGTCTGCAGGCCGATCACCGCCACCACGGCCAGCAGCGACGCACGCCGGCTGGGCCGACGCCCGCCCGGCTTCGGGCCCTCCTTGACGCGTTTGCGCAGCGCGTGCCAGCCGGCGGCGAACGCGAGGACGAACGCCAGCGTGAAGACGGTGTTCACGCAGGCCTCCTCACGGCCGGCGCGGGCCGGCCCGGATCACCGGGGTTCATGCGGCATCCCTGCCGGTGCCGCCGCCCTTGCCGCCGGCGCGGGCGTGCCGGTCCTCCTGCCGTCCGTTGCGCACTGCACCCTCCACCTCGCCGGTCTCGGACGCGAGCGGGTCCGGCGAGCCCAGGAGCTGCTCGTCGGCAAGACCGACCTCGAGTTCCGCTTGGAGTTCGAAGTCGTGTTCCAGCTCGTCGTCCTCCGGTGGGGCGGGGACATACGGCTTGGCCTCGTCCTCGTGGGGTGCCACGAGTTCGCTGCCGGGTTTCGTGCGCGCGTCGGGCGAGCCCGGGGTGGTGTCCATGACCGCGCGCAGCGGGTCGAGATGCGGGCCGGAGAAGTCGACGCGGATGCGCTCCACGCCGCCGGCGCCGTCGCCGAAGATGAACTGCCGGGGTTCCATGTCGCGTTCCAGCCCGCGCTGGGCTCCTGGCCGACGGCCCAGTGCGGCGACGACCTGCTCGTAGCCGACGCCGACCGGCACCTTCAGCAGCCGCAGCGCGTCGGCCTGTGCGTCGTCGTCGTCGAGCCTGCCGACGAACACCGAGTCCAGCAGCGCCACGAAACCCTGGATCTTCAGGAAGTCCGCCGGGATCTGCGACGACAGCAGCACCCGGACGTTCCACTTCCGCGAGTCACGCGCGAACCGGTTCATCAGCACGCGCCCGGTCGGCACCTCGGACAGGAAGAACGCCTCGTCGATCCAGACGCCCTTGCGCAGTTCCTTCGGCTTCTCGTACACCGACCGCTGGGTCAGCCACGCCGCGAGGTTCAGCATCTCCACGCCGAGCGATTCGGCGTCGGTCCAGTACTCGCGCGGCACGCCGTCCTTCGGCAGGGTCAGGCCCGCCATGGTCAGCACGGTCATCCGGTCGTCGCGGGTCTCGGCGTACGGGTCCGCGTCGGTTTCCGGGATCAGCAGCGCCATCCGCTCGCGCATCTCGTCCAGGAAGTCCGCGACCACGACCGCGTGCTCGTGGTGCTCGCTCGAATCCCGCCGCAGCGCGTCGATGACCTGGCCGGGGTCCGCGTCGAACCGGCCGCCGACCGCGCGCACCGCGCGCAGCAGCACGATCCGGGTCTGCGCCATCCGCGACACCTCGTACGGCAGCACGCCGGTGAGCACGTCGAGCACCAGCCGCCGCCGGGTCGCCCCGGCCAGCGCCTTTTCGCGCCGCCACGAGCGTTCCGGGTCCTCCTCGTCCATGAAGTGCTCGATCAGCGGATCGGCGACCACCCGGTACGGGTTGAGGATGCCCGGCTGGGCGTTGAGCAGGTTGATCGGCCGCGCGTACGGCCGGATCTCCGGCAGGTCGCACAGCCGCGACAGCGGGCCGGACGGGTCGAGGATCGTCCAGTGCGCCCCGGCCCGCAGCGTCTTGTAGACGATGCCGCCGCCGAGGAACGACTTGCCGCCGCCGAGTCCGGCGACCATCGCGGTGAGGCCCGATCCGTCGCGGATCTCCTGCGCCATCCACGGGTCCCAGGCCACCGGACGCCGCGTCGCGGTGACCGTTTCGCCGAGCAGGATCCCGCGCCGGTCGCCGACCTCCGCGGTCGCGGTGGGCACCGAGGACGCCGTCCACACCACCGAACCGCGGCGCATGTACGCGCCCGAGGCCAGTGGCTCGCCCGGGATGAACTCCCTGGCCATCGCGTACTGCGCTTCCGGGTGCTCGATGGCGATCTTCGGCTTGTACAGGTCCAGCAGCTGCTGGGCCAGCCGCAGTGCGTCGCGCTCGGTCGGACCGGACACCGCGAGGCGCCACCACGACCGCACGCGAGTGGCGAGCGCGGTGAAGCCCGACGTCATCTCGTCGTCGATCTCCAGCACCCGGCCCGCTTGCCGGGCCAGCGACTGCGGCGGTTCCAGCTCGTGCTCGTCGGTGTAGTGCTTGACCTGCGAGCGGACCTTGTTCATCTGCCGCTGCAGCTCGCCGGACACCTCTTCCGGACGCCGCACGTAGATCCGCGCGGACACCTCGACCGCCGCGGGCAGCCGGTCCGCGTGCTGGATCCACGGGTCGTCGACCTCGGGGATCTGCAGCCCGTGCATCTGGCCGACGGTGAGCACCGCGAGATGCCGCGACACGCCGGCGTTGGACCCGGTGCGGCCACGCACGGTGACTGTGGGCGCGTACGGGTCGGCGTGGAAATCAGCCGCGTCGGTGAAGCTGGCGAGGTCCTCGGGCTCCCACGCCGCACCCGGCACCGCGGGCATGTTCCGCGGCGCGGGAAGGCCCAGCGAGCACGAGCGGTGCATGAGCCAGGACATCTCCTCGGCGTGCACCGGACGGCCTTCCAGCCCGGCGCTGCCGATGACCTGGTCGAGGTGCTCGATCTCGGAGTCGAGCGCGGCCAGTTCGGCGTCGACCGCCTCGGGCAGGATCCGGCGCAGCACGGGCGCGGCGCGTTCGACCGCGCGGTCCACCATGCGCCGGGTCTGCACCTGGACGCCGAGGTAGACCTCTTTTTCCGCCATCGAGCGGCCCATCAGCTGCTGCTGCTCGCCGATCAGGTAGTCGTCGAACGACAGCGCGCCCGGCACGTCGCCCGGCCTGCCGACCGCGTTGTGCACGTGCGCCTCGGCCCACATCCGGATCGGGTACGGCCGGTTCGTGACGCGCAGGTGCAGCCAGCGGCCCTGCAGTTCGGCGTACTGGCCCGCGATGGCCGCGATCAGGTCGCGGCGCTGCGAATCGGAACGGAACGACCAGCGCTGCGGCGCGAGCCGGTACCAGGCGTACACCTCGTACCCGGTCCGCAGCAGGTGGCCGTCGATGCTGCGCGCGGCGATCGACGGCGTGTACGCCGGTATCGCCTGCTCACCGGGCAGCCGGCGGCCCTTGCCGCCGGAGTTTGTGCCGCCGGACGGCGGACGGCCCCGCGGTGGCGCGTTCCACGCGCCGGCGGGGACGTCTTGCTCCCGTTTCCCTCGGCTTCCGCCGCGACCGAACAACGACTACCTCCCGGCCCGAGCCGCGGGGCGGCTCCGGCGCGCTCGTGGTGCTCCCTGTTTCCCGGCACTCGTGCCAGCACCGCGACGAGGGTCGCGGTGCTGGTACTGCCGCCTTCTCTTGTGCTTCGGCAGCGGGCGCTCCGCCCGCACCCGGACCCGGCTGGCGCTCACCGCGCCGCCCGCGCCCGAGGACCGTTCGCGCGGCGCGCGCAATTCCTGGCCCATCATCGCGATCACCGCGCCCAGCGGGCGCTCGTGACTGATCTTGGCGGTGATCAGCCTGGTGATCACGATCGTGGCCACGAACGCCCACGCCGTGGAAAAGAACCCGAAACTCCAGCCGACCCACCGCTCCACGGTGAGCACGACCAGGAAGACCGGAATGCCGACGAGCCATGCCACGTATCGGGCTCGCCAGGGAAAAGTCGCTTTCGGCGGGCCGAGCCAGACGGCATCGACCCGGTACACCTCGTCATCGGTCCTGATCCGCACGCCTGCTCCGCCTCAGCCGGTGAAGAGGCCGGCGATCCACTGGCCCACGTTGACGCCCGCTCCGCTGACCGCGAGTCCGATGATCGCGAGCGCGATGACCACGCCGGCGAGCCGCCGCATGACTCCCGCGTTGTCGCCCTTGCCGCCGCCGAGCCACAGCAGCAGCAACGCCACCGCCAGCAGTACGAGCGGGATGACGTTGTCGAGCAGCCAGGTGCGGACGTTGCTGGTGCCGAGCCCTTCGGCCACGAACGTCTCAAGGGCGGTCATGCTGGTCATCGCGATACTCCCGGTGCACGGCAGGCGCCGCGCTGTTCTGGCTTCGGCGAAGCTACGAACACCATCATGGCGTTACAAGGGGTAATGGTCAAAGCGCGCTGCGTAGATGTCGACTTGTGGTTAGCGGGCGGGTGCTGCGGTCCGGTGGTCAGGATTCCTCGCCCTCCATCATCGTGGCAAGGGTGCTCCGGAATAACCCAAGCCACCCGGATTGCGCAGTGTTCCGGCGGTGCGGCTCCGCAAATCGTGCGGCGCTCACTCTCAGTGCGCCCCGGACCGGCGTGTCGGGCAGGGACCAGTGTGGCATGCCCCGATCGGCGTTCCGCCGCGAGTCCGGTGAGTGACAACCGGATTGGAAAACAATCCGGAATTGATCACTCTCTGATGCGATAACGGTCACCATCACGTCCGATGTGCGCATTTGTTCACTACAAAGCGTGATCCCGGGCAGTTCCAGGCCGTCTCGAGGATCAGGCCCGGAACGCGCTGCTGGGGATCGCGCCGGCTTCGATCACCCGGCGGCTGAGCGCGGCGCACAGCTGTTCCAGCCGAGCCGTCTTCTCCTCGCCGAGGCGCCGCCACGGGCCCTGTGCCGCCGCGTTCGTCGCCGTCTCCACGTGTTCGCGGAACGCCAGCCCGCGTTCGGTGAGCGCGCCGTCCGCGCCGAGGATTCCGTCGGCGGCCAGCCTGGACGCGGCCGCGTCCCACTCGTCGTCGCTCCAGCCGCGGGTGCGTTTGGCGGTGTCCGGCGGTGTTCCGTTCGCCGTCGCGCTGTGCGTGACCAGTGCCTCCAGACCGGGCAGGCCATTCGTGGTCAACGCCGCGACGTGCCCGTCTCCGCGGTGCTCGCGCAGCAGCGTGGTCGCGTGCCAGAGCGCGAGGTGCGGCTCCTCGGGCCACGCCAGGTCCGCGTGGGCGGCGTAGAGCGGACGCCCCTCCGGACGGCAGCCTTCGGTCGCTTCGCGCGCGAGCGCCGCCGCCTCGGCGACCTCCGCGGACGCGAGCGTCTCGTCGCCGAACAGCCTGCGGTAGACCTCGTCGACGGCAGCGAGCCGGGCTTCCAGGACGGTCTCCGGGGTGGCGAGCGTCCAGACACGCGGGACGAAGTGCGCGATCAGGCTGGGGCTGAAGCTGTAGAAGGTCGCGGTGACCGTGCCAGGTCCGACCGCGCCCATCGCCGCGGCGCGGCTGGCGAAGTAGGTCATCGACCCCGGTTTGAGCCCCACGGCGGCGAGCCGCTGCTGAGTCTCCGGCGCGAAGTAGACGGGAGCGTGCAGAGCGTCGAAGGTGGTCCGGAAGGCGACAGCGGCGGCGACGGCTTGACCCATGCGCCCGATCGTAGCGATCGGGCGGACGAGCTGGCATGTAAGCCGGATCCTGTTCCCGGGCCGCCTCGCGGCGGACCGGGCGACGGTCATCCATCTCGGCCTGCCGTCGCCGGCAGGCTCCAGCGGCCTACCCGCAGGCATCGGGCGGGCCGCCCTCGATCGCCTGCGCAGGAGCGAAGCTCCCTCTTGGCCTTGCTCCGAGTGGGGTTTACCGAGCCATCCCGGTCACCCGGGATGCTGGTGGTCTCTTACACCACCGTTTCACCCTTACCCCCGCCGAGACGGGGGCGGTCTGTTTTCTGTGGCACTGTCCCGCGGGTCGCCCCGGGTTGCCGTTAGCAACCACCCTGCCCTGCGGAGTCCGGACTTTCCTCGGACCGGGAGAACCCGGGCCGCGACCGTCCTGCCAGCTCGTCCGCCGGAGCAGCGTACCCGGGGACGGCCGGAGCACCGGCACGGGTTGGCACATTGAGGTTTCTCAGCAGCTCTGGCTGCGGCGGATTCGCTGTCGCGATGCCCTCGTCCGTGAGGGGAACCCTGAGGGACTCAGAGTCCCTCAGGGTTCCCCTCACGGACCTTCCGCGCCGCAGGCACATTCCACCGCGTGGACGCCCTTTGCCACCGTGCCCGGCCGCTGTTTCACTCCCGCCATGTCCGCACCTGAACCCCACGAACCCCTGAAATTCGCTTACTGGGTCCCGAATGTGAGCGGCGGCCTGGTCACCAGCGACATCGAACAGCGCACCGATTGGGGCTACGAGTACAACCGCGACCTGGCCGTGCTCGCCGAGAACAACGGCTTCGAATACGCGCTCACCCAGGTCCGCTACACCGCCAGCTACGGTGCCGCCTACCAGCACGAATCCACCGGTTTCAGCCTGGCGCTGCTGCTCGCGACGCAGCGGCTGAAGGTCATCGCGGCCGTCCACCCAGGACTGTGGCAGCCCGGCGTGCTCGCGAAGTTCATCGCCAGCGCGGACGTCATCTCCAGCGGCCGGGCGGCGGTGAACGTGGTCAGCGGCTGGTTCAAAGACGAGTTCACCGGTCTCGGAGAGCCCTGGCTCGAACACGACGAGCGCTACCGCCGCTCGGAGGAGTTCATCCGCGTGCTCAAACAATTGTGGACCGACGACCACGCCGAGTTCGGCGGCGATTTCTACCGCATCCACGATTTCGACATCAAACCCAAACCGGTCGCCGGTCCCGGACGGCCGCATCCGGAGGTCTTCCAGGGCGGCAACTCCACCGCGGCGCGTAAGCTGGCCGGTCGCGTTTCGGACTGGTATTTCAGCAACGGCAAGGATTTCGCCGATTTCAGCGAGCAGGTCGACGAGGTGCGCGGGTACGCCGCCGAGAACGACCACGCGGTGCGCTTCGGGCTCAACGGCTTCGTGATCGCCCGCGAAACCGAAGCCGAGGCGCGCGAGGTGCTGCGGGAGATCGTGGCGAAGGCGAACGTGCCCGCCGTCGAAGGATTCCGCTCGGCGGTCGCGCAGGCCGGGAAGTCCACTTCGGACACCAAGGGCATGTGGGCGGATTCGGAGTTCGCGGACCTGGTGCAGTACAACGACGGATTCCGGACCGGGTTGATCGGCACTCCGGAACAAATCGCGGACCGCGCGATCGAGTACAAAAAGCGCGGCGCGAACCTGCTGTTGCTCGGGTTTTTGCACTATCTGGAGGACGTCGAGCACTTCGGCCGGACGGTGCTGCCGGTGATCCGCGAGAAGGAGCGGGTACTGGAACGCGGCGCGGGAGTCCCGGAACCGGCAGGGATCTGAGATCTCGCGGCGGCTAGCGTTCGGGCGTGAACGGTGCCCTGTCTCTGCTTCTTCTCGCCGGAACGCTCTGGTTCGCCATGGCGCGCCCACGCGGTCTCCCGGAGGCTGTCTTCGCGGTCCCCGCCGCCGGTGTCGTCCTCGCGCTTGGCCTGATTTCCCCGCACGAAGCGGGCGAACGGGTCGTCCAGATGCTGCCGACGATGGGCTTTCTCGCAGCGATCCTGCTGGTCAGCCACCTCGCCGCGGTAGAAGGAGTCTTCACCTGGCTAGGCGCCGAGCTCGCCGAAATCTGCCGCGGGCGGCAACCTCGGCTGCTGCTGCTCACCTTCGCCGCAGCGGCGATCGTCACCGCCGTGCTGAGCCTCGACGCCACCGTCGTCCTGCTGACCCCGGTCGTCCTCGCCACCGCGGCGGAACTGAAACTCACCGCGCGCCCGCACGTCTACGCGTGCGCGCACCTGGCCAACTCGGCGTCCACGCTGTTTCCCGTCTCCAACCTCACGAACCTGCTCGCCTTCACCGCTTCCGGCCTCACCTTCGCCGGTTTCACCGCGCTGATGGCGTTGCCCTGGCTGGTCACGCTCGCCGTCGAACTCGCCGCGTTCGCCTGGTTCTTCCGCAAGGACCTCCGCGAACCGGCCAGCACCCGCCGCCCCGAACACCGCGAAGCGCCGGTCTTCACCCTCGTCGTGCTGGCGGTGATGCTGACCGGATTCGCGACCGGACAGCTGGTGCACGTCGAACCGGTCTGGGTCGCCGCGCTGACCGCGCTCGTGCTGGCCGCGAAAGCCTTGGCGGAGCGGAAGATCCGGCCTTGGCAGGTGCTCACCGAAGCGTCCCCGCTGCTGATCCTCTTCGTGCTCGCCCTCGCCGTGGTGGTCGAAGCGGTCAACGAACACGTTCTCGGCGGGCTGCTGCGCTCAATCCTGCCAACTACGGCCGGGCTGCCCGAACTGCTCCTCGCCGCCGCCATCGCGGCGGCGCTGGCGAACGTCGTCAACAACTTGCCCGCGACGCTGATCCTGCTGTCCGTCCTCGGCCCGCACCCGAATCAGGGCGTGCTGCTCGCCGTGCTGCTGGGCGTGAACATCGGCCCGAACGCGACGTACCTCGGCTCGCTCGCGACGCTGCTGTGGCGCCGTGTCGTCGTCCGGCATGGACAGCATCCGCCGGTAGGCGAATTCCTGAGACTCGGTGCGCTCACGACGCCGCTGGCCTTGGCTGCGGCGACGTGCGCGTTGTGGCTGGTGCTTTAGCCGCGCGGCGCGATCGTGCTGCCGCGCGACAACGTCGGACCACAGTCGTCCAGACCGTCCCCGAACCGCTGCGCTTCCACGTTCATCATCGTCACCTGCGCGTAGTGCTGGACAGCGGCGAGCTTCGCCGAGTCGGTGACCGCGTCCTTGCGGACGAAGTCTCCCTGGCGCTTGCCCGGGCCGGGGTACACGAGGATCGGGACATAGTCCCGGTCGATGCGCGGGTCGATGCTGATCTCGTTGCCGTCCGCCCACGGGCCCCACGAGTGGATGAAGGTCGGCTTCACCGTGTCGAACACGTAGTCGCGCAGGCCGGCGATGTCTTCCTTGTGCGTGAGGTCCGCGATCGGCGCGTTGACCAGGCCGGCCATGTCGACCAGTTCGAGTCGGCTGGTCATCGACGAGCCGCCGAGGTCCGGCAGCAGCAGCGACGCCTGCTGCAGGCCGAGCATGTCGGCGTAGGTGTTGAAGCCGCGGCCGAAGCGGTCCGCGATCAGGCACGCCGGGACGGTGGGGCTCTTGATGAACTCGTCGGACTGGTTCACGAAGCCGATCGCCGACGGCACCGACGCGGCCACGAGCACGAGCGCCGCGACCGCTCGCCACTGCACCTTCGCCAGCGAACGCAGCAGTTCGGCGACGGCCATGACGCCGCACAGCGTGCCGAGCACCCACACCGGCGTCGCGAAGCGGTACTGCGCCATCCAGTCCGGAACCATCACGCCGTACGCGATCACGCCGAGCACGAGCGGCGTGACCAGCCCGATCAGCGGACGCCGCCACGGAGCCTTGACCAGCGCCCACACGACCGCCGCGACCAGCACGAGCGTCAGCGCGATGCCCACGTACTCCACCAGTTGGTTCGGCCGGATGATCGACGCGAAGGTGGGCAGCCCCTGCTTCTTGGCGACCGACGGGTTGGCCAGCAGCCGGTGAAACTCCGTGTAGCGCCAGACGACGTAGCCGCCGAACAGCACGGCGAAGGCCGCGATGGACACCAGTGCGGACCGCAGGCTGGGCCAGAAACCCTCGCGCTTCACGCCGAACAGCAGGACGATCGGGTACGCGCTGGCGTAGATCAGGCCTTCCGGCCGGGTCAGCGCGGCGGCCGCGACGAGCACGCCCGCGACGATCGCGACCTTGAACGACAGCGAGTTTTCCTTGCGCAGCGCGGTGAACAGCAGCGCCGCCAACGCGGTGATCAAGAACGCGAACAGCGAGTTCTCGAGACCGGAGACCACCCAGATCACGAACGACGGGATCGCCGCCAGCCCGAGGCCGGTGGCCAGCGTGATCGCCCACGCGTGCCTGCGGAACCCCTGCCGGGCCACCAGATGGCACAGCACCAGGATGCCCGCGGCGAAGAACAGGCCGAGCAGCTTGGGGAACAGCACGTAGTCCGGGATGCCGAACAGCAGGCCCTTGTCGAAGAGGCCGACGACCTTGCCCAGCGCGAGCAGGATCATCCACGTCGGGTCCGAGAAGCCCTCCACCGGCGGCTGGCCGGGGGCCAGCACCGGGCCGAGCCCGTCGGCGACGCTGCGCGAGTAGGAGAACGTGATGGCCGCGTCGTCGACGATCCAGTGCCCGTAGCGGGTGGCGTGCCAGGCGATCGCGGCCACGCCGGCCAGCACCGCCAGCGTCGACGCCAGCCAGCTGAGCTTGAACCGCGCGGGCGGGTCGGTCGTCTCCTCCCCCGGCAGGTCGGGCTCCGATACTGCGGTGAGTGCGCTAGCCGTCATGTCCTCGTCACTGTTTCCACTTGCGGATGCTGCCGAAGAAACGCACGAGCCTGCGCCCCCCTTGAAGTCCCGGCCGGGACCAGCGCCGCGGCGCCGCGGTCGACACCGCACTCTAGCCAATACCTCATTCGGGGCGTTTCACACGTCATCCCCGACCGTGATCCACGTCACATCAACGCCGCTCAGGGCAGATGCGAGATGTCGTTCACCAACCGGACCGAGGCGTTGCCGTCGGGATAGAACTCGACGATCGACAGCGACGCCAGGTCGAGGTGCAGCCGGAACAGCAGCGACGGCCCGGCGTCGAGCCCCATCCGCAGCAGGGTCTTGATCGGCGTCACGTGGCTGACCACGAGCACCGTGCGCCCGTCGTACTGCTCGACGAGGTCGCGGCGGGCCTTGCCGACCCGCTCGTGGACCGCGTCGAAGCTCTCGCCGCCGGGCGGCGGGCACGACGAATCGCTCAGCCAGCAGCGGTGCAGTTCCGGATCCCGTTGCGCGGCCTCGCCGAAAGTGAGGCCCTCCCATTCGCCGAAGTCGGTCTCGATGAGGCCGGGATGCGTTTCGACCCGGCCGCCGAGCGCGTCGGCGACCGCCTGCGCGGTCTGCTTGGTGCGGATCAGCGGCGACGAGATGATCGGGGCCGGTTCGCCGTCCTCGCCGATCAGCCCCGGCATCGCGGCCAGCCGTTTCGCCGCCGCAGCGGCTTGGCCGCGGCCGTGTTCGGTGAGCGGGACGTCGCCGCGCCCGGAGTAGCGGCGGTCGACCGACATCTCGGTCTGGCCGTGGCGCAGCAGGAGCAGCTTGGTGGGCGTGCCGCGGGCTCCGGTCCAGCCCGCCGGGGACACCCGGTCCGGCTCGGAAACCTTGGCCTTCGGCCGCGTTTCGGCGAGCGGGGCGGGCGAGGTGGCCCCGGACCCGGCGCTGTCCATCGCGACGTTCGCGAGCCGGTCCGCGTGCGAGTTCTCCGCGCGCGGGATCCAGGTGTAGCCGACGCGGTCGAAGCCCGCCGCGATCTCGCGCGCCTGCGCGGCGAGCGGCTGCAGCGCGGCGTGCTTGATCTTCCACCGGCCGGACATCTGCTCCACCACGAGCTTCGAGTCCATCCGGACGTCCACAATGGACACTCCGAGCTCGGCCGCCGCGGCGAGCCCGGCGACGAGCCCGGAGTACTCCGCGACGTTGTTCGTGGTAATGCCGAGGTATTCGTAGCGCTCGGCGAGGACCTCGGCGGTGGCCGCGTCCTTCACGACCGCGCCGTAGCCCGCCGGGCCGGGGTTGCCCCGGGATCCGCCGTCGGCCTCGACGATCGCCCGTTCGCTCACAGGCCCGACTCCAGCGTGCGGACCAGGATCGCGCCGCAGTTGTCGCACTGCACGACGCTGTCCTCGGCCGCGGCCTTGATCTCGGAGATGGTGTTGCGGTCGAGTTCGAGCTGGCAGGCGCCGCACCGGCGGGCCCGCAGCAGCGCCGCACCGATGCCCTTGTGGTCGTAGACGCGGGTGTACAGCTTGAGCAGCGGCTCCGGGAACCGCGGCAGCAGCTTCGCGCGGTCCTCCTTGCGGCGGGCCTCGGTGGTGTCGAGGTCCTTGAACGCCTCGTCGCGGCGCGCCGTGGCGGCCTCGACCTCCTGCACCGCCTTGTCGACCTCGGCGCTGGTGCGCTGCGCGTCCAGGCCCAGCGCCTCGCGCTGCTCCATCAGTTCCAGCAGGTCGTCCTCGAGCGCTCCCTGCCGACGGCCCAGCGTCTGCAGCTCGTGCTCGACATCGGTCATCTGCTTGGCGCCGATCGATCCGGATTCCAGCAGCTTGCGGTCGCGGTCGACGCGCGCCCGCACCGATTCGACCTCTTTCTCCTGCCGGGCGATTTCCCGGTCGAGGTCCGAGGACGCGGTCTGGACGGACACGAGCGCGTCGCGCTTCTCCCTGGCGGACTTCTCCCCGGCCTCGATCTCGGCGAGCTCGGGCAAGGTGCGGCGGCGGTGCGCGACGCGCGAAAGCTCGGCGTCCACCTTCGCGAGTTCGAGCAGCTGACGCTGGACGGCGGGGTCGGCCTTCACTGTGCTCCCTGATTTAGTTACTGGGTGGTAGCGCGGATGGTCCACGGGTCGGTGCACCGCGTGGAGACGTGAGCTTCGACGGTACCCGCAAAGGCCGCGCCGACAAGGGCCGAGGCCTGTCCGCACCACGGCCACTCGCTGGCCCAGTGCGTCAAGCCGACCAGCGCGGGCACGGTTCCCGCCGCGGCGAGGTGTTCGCCGGCGGGATGGTGGCGCAGATCCGCGGTCACGTACGCGTCGACGCCCTCGGCCGTCGCCTTCGCGAGATAGGAGTCGCCCGCACCGCCGGAAACCGCGACGGTACGGATCGGCCGGTCCTCGTCTCCCGCGCCGAGCACGCCGGGCACGGTGACCGGCAACGCGTCGGCGACCCGCTGGACGAACTGCGCGAACGGCTCCGCGGCGGGCAGGTGCCCGATCCGGCCGATCCCGGTGGCACCGCCCGGTTCCTGCGGGTCGAGCGGCCGGTCGACCACGAGCCCGATGGCCTCCGCGAGCGCGTCGGACACGCCGGGGTCGGCCGAGTCGGCGTTGGTGTGCGCGCAGTAGAGCGCGATGCCGCCGCGGATCATGCGGTGCACGAGCGAGCCCTTGGCGGTGTCCGCGGGGACGCCGTGCACGCCGCGCAGCAGCAGCGGATGGTGCGCGACGATCAGCTGCGCGCCGATTTCCTCGGCCTCGGCGAGCGTCTCCTCGACCGGGTCGACGCAGAACAGCACGCGGGCGACGTCCTCGGCCGGGTCTCCGCAGACGAGCCCGACCGCGTCCCAGCTTTCCGCCAGCCGGGGCGGGTAACTGCGTTCGAGGACGGCGATGATCTCGGCTAATGCAGGCACCTGGGGATCCTCGCACGATCGCTCTGGGAGACTTCCGACCATGCCTTCCCTGGTGTTTGTGTGTTCGGGAAATATCTGCCGCTCCCCCATGGCGGAGCTCGTCTTCCGCAAGAAGCTCGCCGACGCGGGCCTCACCGACGCCGTGCACGTGTCCAGCGCGGGAACCGGGCCGTGGCACGTCGGGGAGGCGGCCGACCGGCGGGCGCGCGCCACGTTGAAGGCGCACGGCTACCCCACTGAGCACATCGCGGCCGAGGTCAGCGACGAAGACCTCGAAGCCGACTTGCTGCTCGCCGCCGACGAAAGTCACCTGGGCTTCCTGCAGTCCCGCGTCGAAGACCCTGCGCGGGTACGGCTGCTGCGCTCCTTCGACCCGTCCGCTCCGGAAGGCGCCGAGGTGCCGGACCCGTATTACGGCGGCGACGACGGCTTCGAGGACGTGCTCGGGATGATCGAGCGGAGCGTGCCGGGGCTGCTGGACTGGGTCCGCGAACAGGCGTGACGTCCGGTCCGGGTGCGCGCACGGAACGCGACGGCCTACCGTAGAGGGGTGCGGTTGCGGTTTCTGCTCCGGCCGGGATGGCTGGCGTTGACAGTGGTGGTGTTCACCTTCGCCATCTGCTGTTACACGTTGCTGGCCCCGTGGCAGTTCCGCCGCGACGGCGAACAGGTCACCCAGAACAACGCGCTGACCACGTCGTTCACCGCGAAGCCCGCTCCCGCGGCACAGCTGCTGCCGCCCGGGACGAAGCCGGACAAGAACACCGAGTGGCACCTCGTGTCGATCACCGGCACGTACCTGCCTTCGGCGGAAGTTGTCGCGCGGCTGCGCACTGTGCAGGGCGAAGGCGCGTACGAGGTCCTCACGCCGCTTCGCGCCACCGACGGCACTGTGTACCTCGTCGACCGCGGCTACGTCGGGCTCAGCAGCAACTCCGGCGTCCTTCCGTACGCGGCAGCACCGGGCGGACAGGTGACGGTCGTCGCGCGCGTGCGAAGCGACGAGACGGACCCGAAGAACCGCGACGCGTTCGCTGACGCGTCGACGAACGGGAAGCTGCAGAGCTACACCGTCGATTCGCGCGTGGTCGCGAAGTCTTCCGGCCTCACTATCCGGCCTGGCTACTTCCAGCTCGACGGGAACCAGCCCGGCGTGCTCAAGGCGCTTCCGCTGCCGCAGCTGGAGTCGGGCCCGTACTTCTCCTACGCGCTGCAGTGGCTGGCGTTCGGCACGATGGCGTTGCTGGGCTGGCTGTACTTCACGATCCGCGAGCTGCGTCCGGGCGGCGCGCTGACAACCGAACGCCCGCAGCGCGGCCGGCGCAAGTCCGTCGCGGAGATGCTCGCCGAAGAAGAGGACGAGTACACGCCGACCGCCTGAGTGGCCTGGTCGTTCTCCGGAAAAATGGCTCTTTGTCCGGGCCACTCGCGGCGCTGATACTGGCGGCATGCTGATCCATCCCTGGGACACCGCGGACGAGAACGAATGGCGGGACTGGCTCGCCGGACACGATTTCGGCGAACTGGTCGCCGGCGGCCGCGGCCGTGATCTCCCGGTGGTCGTGCCGACGCACTTCGTCTTCGACGGCGAAGCGACCGTCCGCCTGCACCTCGCCCGGCCGAACCCGGTGTGGCCGCTGCTGGAAGAACACCCGCGCGCGCTGCTGACGGTGACCGGCGACTACACGTACATCCGTTCGGACTGGAACACCGCCGACGATCCCGCGCTGGGCGTGCCCACGTCGTACTACGCGAGCGTGCAGCTGGCCTGCGACGTCCGCCTCGTCGACGACCCGGCGGAGAAGGCCGCGCTGCTGAACCACCAACTGGCGCACTTCGAGCCGGGCGGCAAGCGCACCCCGGTGTCCGCCGTGGACGCTCCGGACCGGCGGCTGCTGCCCGGGATTCGCGGCATCGAGCTGACCGTGACCGAGGTGCGGGCGAAGTTCAAGTACGGCGGGAACAAGAAATCCGAGGACCGGCAACGGATCGGGGCCCGACTGTCCGAACGGGACGGTTTCGGCGACGCGGAGGCCATCGCGCACCTGAAACCCTGACGGCTCAGGGGTTTCGGCGACGCAATCCGGTCAGCACCGCCACGACCACCGACGTCCCGGCGGCCAGCCAACCGACCACTCGGGACAGTTCCACCGCGCGCGTCACGTGCCCAGCGTCCGGATTCCGGCCGACCCCGAGCACCGGCAGCTCCACCACGCCCTGCGGATACTCGGTCCGCCCGCCGACCCGAATCTCCAGCGCACCAGCGAAAGCCGCCTCAACGCGACCGGCGTTCGGGCTCGGGTGCGCGATCGTGTCGCGCCGCCAAGCCCGCCACGCGCCACCCGCCGAACCGCCCACCACCGGCGCACCCACAACGGTCAGCGCGGCGGCCACCCGGGTCGGCAGGAGGTGGACGAGTTCATCGAGCCGGTCGATCGCCCAGTGTCCAGGGAGCAGGCGACGCAGCAGTCCGATCGTCCGCGCCGCGAGCAGCCCGGGCACGCCCGCGACCGCGCCCCACAGCAACGGTGTCACGACCACTTCGGACGTGTTCTCCGCCAAAGTTTCCACAGACGCACGGGAAAGCCCGATCGTCCCGAGCCCGTCGGTGACGCGCGGGTCCAGTTCGGACAGTGTGTCGCGCGCAGGTTCGAGACGGCCCTCTTCGAGATCGCGGGCCAGTTCCGTCCCCTGCGTCGCCAGCCCGGCCGCGCCGACGACCGCCCACGTCGCCACCGCCGTCGCTGTCGCCTGCAACACCGGGCTGCGGCGGCCGCTGCGCTCGACCAGCACGCCAGCCGCGACGGCCGCGCCAGCGATTCCGAGACCGGCCGCGCGCCGCGAACCGGTGGCGGCGACTACCTGGCGGAAAGCGGTCACCGGCGGCCGTCGCCGCGGGTCGCCGAGTGCTCCGTCTGCGGCCAAACCGAGAATCAAGCCGATCGCGCGCGCCGCGCTCACTTGCAGCCCCCCGAACGTGGACGATTCAGTCGCCGAGATTACTCGACACCGCGGCGGCGATTTCCTCGCGTGCCTGCTCCACGATGTCGCGCATCGCGCGTTCGGCGCGCACCGGGTCGGCGAGGTCGATCGCCTCCGCCACCTCGACGTGCAGCGCGACCGCCTCGGGCTGCGGTTCGTCCGGCATCAGGCCGTGCCCGGTGCGGCCGGCGAGCACTTCGGCGACCACTGAGGACAGCTGCGCGAACATCGGATTCCGCGACGCGGACAGCAGCAGATCGTGGAATGCGACGTCGTGGCCGAGGAAGGTGTCGAGATCGCGAGCGCGCGCCGTCCGCTGGAGATGCACCGCCAGCGCGCGGATCCGCCCGCGTTCCTCCGGGGTCGCCCGGATCGCGGCGAACCGGGCGGCGCACGGCTCGACGGCCGAGCGCAGTTCGGTCAGCGTGCGCAGCGCGGCCGGCCGGTCCGCGCCGTCGAGCTGCCAGCGGATCAGCCTCGGGTCATAGTGATTCCACTCGGCCGGCTCGCGGACGGTGACCCCGACGCGGCGGCGGCTGCTGGTCAACCCCATCGTCTCGAGGACCCGGACAACCTCGCGGGCCACCGTCCGCGAAGCCCCGTACCGCTCCTGCAGTTCTTCGGAGCGCAACACCGCGCCCGGCGCCAGCTCGCCGCTCGCGATGGCCGCGCCGAGCCCGTCGAGCATCTCCTCGTGCCGATCAGTCCCCACCGGGTTAACCTAGCGCTCTGACTCGATTAAGTACTACTTCTTCTTGATTAAGTAGTACTTTTGAGTTTGACTCTCCAGAGCACAAAGACGTGGGAGGTGCGGATGACGGTCATCGTGGTGATGGGCGTATCGGGCTCGGGCAAGACGACGGTCGGCACAGCGATCGCGGAGCAGCTCGGGACCGTGTATGCCGAGGCGGACACCTTCCACCCGCGGGCGAACATCGAAAAGATGACCGCCGGGCACCCGCTGAACGACGAGGACCGGGCGCCGTGGCTGGCGGCGATCGCGTCCTGGATCGGGAAGCACCATGAGAACGGCGCGGTGGTGAGTTCGTCCGCGTTGAAGCGGCGCTACCGCGACGTGCTCCGCGGCGGCGGGGACGTCTGGTTCCTGCACCTGCACGGTTCGCGCGACCTGCTCGCCGAGCGGATGAAGACCCGCACCGGCCACTTCATGCCGGTCTCGCTGCTCGATTCCCAGCTCGCCGACCTCGAACCGCTGGAAGCGGACGAGCCGGGAGCGACCCTCGACATCAGCCGCCCGCCCGCCGACCTCGTCGCGTCGGCGCTGAAAGCGTTCCGGGAGCGCGCATGACGACCCTCGCCGCCGGCTGGACCGGCCACGACACCCGCCTGATCCTCGCCACGGTGCTCGCCATCGCCGTGATCGTGGTGCTGATCAGCAAGGTGAAACTGCACCCGCTGCTCGCACTCACGCTGGGCTCCGGCGTGCTCGGGCTAGTCGCCGGGATGCCGGTGGACAAGCTGTTGAAGAGCTTCACCAACGGGGTCGGCAGCACTATCGCGTCCGTCGGCGTATTGATCGCTTTCGGCGCCATGCTCGGCAAACTGCTCGCCGATTCCGGCGGCGCCGACCGGATCGTCGACACCGTGCTCGGCCGGGTCCGCGGCGGCGGGCTGCCGTGGGCGATGGCGTTGATCGCCGCGCTGATCGGGTTGCCGATGTTCTTCGAGATCGGCCTGGTCATGCTGATCCCGGTGGTGCTGCTGGTCGCCAAGCGCAGCGGGAAACCGGTGCTGCTGCTGGGAATCCCGGCGCTGGCCGGGCTCTCGGTGCTGCACGGCCTGATCCCGCCGCACCCCGGCCCGCTGGCCGCCGCCGGTTCGCTGAACGCCAACGTCGGCCTCACCCTCGGCCTCGGCCTGCTGGTCGGGCTTCCCACGGTGATCATCGCCGGTCCGCTGTTCGGCCGCCTGGCCGCCAAGATGGTGCCCGACGCCGCGCCGCCCGCCCGGCTGGTCCCGGAATCCGAAGGCACCGACGAAAAGCACCGCCCGAGCTTCTTCGCGACGCTGTCCACGGTGCTGCTGCCGGTCGTCCTGATGCTGGCCAAGGCGCTCGCGGACATCTTGGCGGACAAGGGAAACCCGGTCCGCCGGGTCCTCGACTTCATCGGCGACCCGCTCGTCGCGCTGCTGCTGGCGGTCCTCGTCGGCATGGTCGTGCTGGGCCGCCCGGCGCGGCTGAACCGGGAACGGCTGTCGTCGATCATCGGCGATTCCCTCGCCCCGATCGCCGGGATCATGCTGATCGTGGCCGCGGGCGGCGGATTCAAGCAGACCCTGGTGGACGCCGGGGTCGGCGACGTGATCACCAGCCTTTCCAAGGGCGCGCACCTGTCGCCGCTGCTGCTCGGCTGGCTGGTCGCGGTGGCGATCCGCTTGGCGACGGGTTCGGCGACGGTCGCGACGGTCTCCGCGGCGGGCATCGTGGCCCCGCTGGCCGCGACCCTCGACCCGACGCACAACGCCCTGCTGGTGCTCGCCATCGGTGCCGGGTCGCTGTTCTTTTCGCACCTGAACGACGCCGGGTTCTGGCTGGTCAAGGAATACTTCGGGATGTCGGTCGGGCAGACGCTGAAGAGCTGGTCGGTGATGGAGACGGTGATCTCGGTGGTGGCGATCGCGTTGATCCTGCCGTTGGGCGCGTTGCTTTAGCGCCGAGCCCTTTCACGGCGGCGGCGGGACTTCACTCGGATGAAGTCCCGCCGCCGCCGTTTTCGCTCCTCGCCCCGACATCGCGACGAGGTTTCGGCAGGCACCCATCCGGCCTCCGCAGCCGTCCGTGAAGGACTCCTTGAGGGAATCTGATTCCCACAAGGGGCCCCTCACGGACGTTTGAAGAAGCAGACGCACCGCGAATCAAGCCCGCTCCCGAACCATCGGCCCGCCCAGTTGACATGTGACCTTTTGGTCACCTATTCTCGGTGCGTGCCCGACGAGGACCTGGTTTTCAAGGCTCTGGCGGATCCGACCCGCCGGTTCCTGCTCGACCTGCTCTACGCGCGTGACGGCCGCACGCTCACCGAGCTGGAGTCCGAAGTGGACATGTCCCGGTTCGGGGTGATGAAACACCTCAAGCTGCTCGAGGAGGCCGAGCTGGTCACCTCGCGTAAGGAGGGGCGGGAGAAGCGGCATTTCCTGAACCCGATCCCGATCCGGCAGATCCACGACCGCTGGATCGACAAGTACACCGCACACCACACCTCGGCGCTGCTGGGCCTCAAAGCCCAGCTCGAAGCCGAAGAAACCTATAAGGAGCCCGGAAAATGAGCGAGACCACGACCGTGCAGGTCAACCGCGTGTACATCAAGGCCACCCCGCAGGCGGTGTGGGACGCCATCACGAAGCCGGAATGGACCCAGAAATACGGCTACACCGGACTGGCCGACTACGACCTCACGCGCGGCGGCAAGCACCGCACCAAGCCGACCCAGGAGTTCATCGACTCAGGGTTCACCAGCGACCTCCTCGACGGCGAAGTGCTGGAGGTCGATCCGCCGCGCAAGCTGGTGGTCACGTGGAAACTGCAGATGGATCCGAGTCTCGTCGCGGAGCCGTACACCACGGTCACCTACGACATCGAGCAAACGCAGACTGCGGGCACCCGGCTCACCGTCACCCACGACGTCACCGGCGCGCCCAACCACGCGGCTCTCGTGTCCGGCCAGCACGAGGACGTCAACGCCGGTCCGGGCGAGAACGCGGGCGGCGGCTGGGCGTGGATCCTGTCCGACCTGAAGTCGGTCCTGGAGACCGGCAAGGGCATCGCGGCCTGACCCGAGAATGGGGTGGCTGCCTTGCTCGGGCAGCCACCCCATTGTCACGCGCGTTGCGTCGCAGCCTTCAGCGCGGCTTTCGCGGAGTCAGAAGCGCCGAGTTTGTCCAAACCGAACAGTGCGGCTCCGACCACCGGGTTCACCTCCACTACGCGCACTTGCGCCCGCGGGGCCACCTTCAGGCAGCGGCGTTCGATGTCCGCGATCACCGATTCACCGACGCCGGTCAGCACGCCGCCGCCGAGGATGACCTCCGGAGCGGACGTCGTGAGGTCCAGGCGGCGCATGATCGCGGCCACCAGCAGGCTTACCTCCTCGGCGAACCGCGTCACCACGTCCTGCGCGACCTCGTCACCGGACGCGGCCACCTCGAACAACAGCGGGCAGAGGCCGTGGATCGAGGCGGCATCGATCTCCTCGAAGTGCAAGCCCTGCACCACATCCAGCAGTTTCGAAGCACCGAAGTACTCCGCGACAGCCGATTCCAACGCAGTTCGCGGACCGCGTCCGTCTTCCGCTCGGACAGCCCACCACAGGGCTTCCTCGCCCAGCCGGTAGCCGCCGCCCCAGTCGCCGGACACTTTGCCCAGCGCGGGAAACCGGTAAGAACGACCGTCCGGGGCGAAGCCAGCGCCGTTGATTCCCGCGCCGCACACCACTGCTACCCCGGTGCCGTCGGAACTTCCAGCCCGCAGCAAAGCGAGCACGTCGTTGCCGACGTCCAAAGTGGAGCTCCAGCCGCGGGCCGACAAAGCCTGGTGCAGTGCCTCTTCTTCCCGGGGGAAGTCGAGACCGGCCAGGTACGCCGAGGTGTGCACGGCGAACGGCGGCTCGGTCGAAAGCCCACCGGCAAGGAGGGCTTCCTGGACGAATTCCTCAAGTGCGACGACACATCCGTCGACGCCGACGCGCTGGGGAGAAACGCCGGGGCCGCGGGAGGCGCCGAGCACGACGCCGTCCCGCGAAACCACCAGCACCTCGGTCTTGCTGTTCCCCCCGTCGATCGCGACGACGGTGTCGCTCATGCCCGCGCCCAGGGCAGGAAATCCCGGTTGCGTGCGACGAGTTCGTCCGCGAGCTGGTCCGCCTTGGTGTACTGGCCGACCAGCGGGTGCGCGAGCAGCGCGTCCGCGACCCGGTCCCGGCCGCCCTTGATCGCGGCGTCCAAGGCCAGGTACTCGTAAGCCGTGACTCCGGCGATCAGCCCGGCGAACCGCGGGTCGACCGGAGCCTGCGGAATCGGGGTCGCGCCCGCGGAATCCACAGTGGACGAAACCTCGATGACCGCGTCGTCCGGCAGGAAGTCGAACGTGCCGTTGTTGCGGACGTTCACCACGTGCTCCTCGGCGCCACCGCCGGAGGTGAGCGCGTGCACGAGCTGCACCGCCGCCTCGGAGTAGTACGCGCCGCCGCGCTTCTCCAGCGACTCCGGCTTCGTGACCTGCTCCGGGTCGAGGTAGATCTTCAGCAATTCTTCCTCGACGTCGCTGACCACCTCGGCGCGCGGACGTTCGGTCCGCTGCTTCGCGACCTGCACGTCGTGCGAGTAGTAGTACTTGAGGTAGTACGACGGCACGGCCTGCATCCGCTGCATCCACTCGACCGGCACGCTGACCTCTTCGCCGAGGTATTCCGCGTGCTGGGCAAGGAGTTCCGGCAGCCGGTCGACGCCGTCGACCAGGACGCCGCGTTCCCAGCTCAGGTGATTCAGTCCAGTGTGGACCAGTTTGACGTCGCCGGTCGACGCGCCGAGCAGCTTCGCGAACTTGCGCTGCAGGTTGATCGCGACGTTGCACAGGCCGACCGCCCGGTGGCCCTCCTGCAGCAGCGCGCGGGTGACGATGCCGACCGGATTGGTGAAGTTGACGATCCAGGTGTCGTCGCCGGCGACCTTGCGCACGCGCTCGGCGATGTCGAGCACCACCGGCACCGTGCGCAGCGCCTTCGCCAGGCCGCCCGCACCGGTCGTCTCCTGGCCGACACAACCGCACATATGCGGGAACGTCTCGTCCGACGCACGCGCCTTCTGCCCGCCGACGCGCAACTGGATGAGGACCGCCGACGCGCCGTCGACGCCCTCCTCCAGATTCGCGGTGGTGCGCACGCGGGCCGAATGCCCCGCGTGGTTCAGCAGCCGCTGGCTGAAATCGCCGACCGCTTCGACCCGGTAGGCGTCCGGGTCGATCAGCACGATCTCGTCGACGTCGAGCGAGGCCCGCCGTCCGGCGATGCCGTCGATCAGCTCCGGCGTGTAGGTGGACCCACCGCCGACCACTGCCAGTTTCATCCCTTGACTCCCGTGAACGTGATGCCCTTGACGAACGACTTCTGCGCGAACACGAACAGCACGATCACCGGCAGCATGATCAGCGCGGTGGCGGCCATCGTGAGGTTCCATTCGACGTGGTGCATGCCTCGGAAGGACGCGATCGCCAGTGAAAGCGGCCAGTTGTCTTTGTTCTCGCCCGTGTAGAGCAGCGGGCCGAAATAGTCGTTCCAGGTGAACAGGAAGCAGAACATCGCGGTGGCCGCGATCCCCGGCTTCGCCATCGGGATCAGCACCCGCGTGAGCACCCGGAACTCGTTGCAGCCGTCGATCTTCGCCGCTTCGAGGTAGTCCTTCGGAATAGTCAGGAAGAACTGCCGCAGCAGGAAGATCGAGAAGGCGTCGAAGAAGAAGTACGGCACGATGAGCGGCACCAGCGTGCCGGTGAAACCGAGCCGCACCCACAGGTCGTACAGCGGAACGACAGTGACCTGCGGCGGCAGCATCATCGCGACGACCACGAGCATGAAGCACAGGTTTTGCCCGCGCCACCGGAGTTTCGCCAGCCCGTACGCCGCCGGGATCGCCGAGAGCAGCGCCCCGATCGTCGCCAGCGCCGAGTACAGGAAGCTGTTGCCGAAGTACTCCAGCAACGGGGCCTTCCGGAACACCTCGACGAAGTTCTCGAAATGCCATTCCGTCGGCCACAGGCTCGAGGTCATCGCCTGGTCGCTCTTCATCACCGAGGTGAGAAAAACGAACAGCAGCGGCAGCATGAAGATCAGGCCGAGCGCGATGCCGACCGCGTGCGTGGCCACAAAGGACAGTTTCTTGTCCCAGCGCCGCTTGAACTTCTCCCGCGGATGCACCGGAGCAGCCGGACGCGGCGGTGCCGAAAGCGTCGTCATGCCCCGTCCTCCTGATGTTGCGTCTTACGCATCTGCCGAACCAGAATCCAGGTGAAACCAGCTGAAACCAGGAACAGCAACACGGCCATCGCCGCCGCGTAGCCCATGTTGAAGTATCGGAAACCCTGTACGTACAACCAGATCGGATACGTCAGCGTCGAGTTTTCCGGCGCACCGATCAGTTTCGAGTTCCCGGCGACGTCAGCTGTGCCCGCCGAAGCGGACGCGGCGACGATCGCCTGGGTGAAGAACTGCAGCGCGTAAATCATCGAGTTGACCACGCCGAACAGCAGCACCGGCGAGATCGACGGCAGCGTCACGTGCCAGAACCGGCGAATCGGGCCGGCCCCGTCGAGTTCCGCGGCCTCGTACTGCTCCTGCGGAACGTCCAGCAACGCGGCCAGGATGATGATCATCAGCTCGCCCGAACCCCACAGCGCGAGCAGGGTCAGCGCGGGCTTCGACATTTCCGGGCTGTTGAACCACAATCCGCCGTCGATGCCGACCAGCCGCAGGAACCGGTTCACCGGACCGAATTCCGGGTTGAACACGAAGACGAACGCGAGCGTCGCGGCCGCGGGCGGGGCGAGCGCGGGCAGATAGCAGAGCGTGCGGACGATGCCGACGCCGCTCTTCAGCCGCGAAATCACCGACGCGACGCCGAGCGAGAACAGCACCCGGCAGATCGTCAGGATGATCACCAGCCACAACGTGTTGTACGCAGCCGTTTTCACCAGCGGTTCACTGGTGAACATGCGCACGTAGTTGTCGAACCCGATCCACTGTGGAGGGTTGATCAGGTCGTAGCGGGTGAACGAGTAGAACAGCGTCGCGCCGAGCGGGTAGGCGAAGAAAATGAGGAACCCGAGGGTCGCCGGCGCCATGAACCAGAACACCGTGCGCCTGCGCTTGGCCCGGGGAGACCCCCTCCGCGCCTGGTTCGGCGCGGAGGAGGTTCCGGATTCCGCCGCGGTCAGCGTGGTCATCCGCCGGCGCCCTTCTGCGCCAATTCGTCGTTGATCTGCGCGTCGACCTTCTTCAGGCCCGCGTCCAGATCGGGAACCGACCCGGCCTGCCACTTCTCGGCGAAGTCGTTGACCGCCTTGAGGAACGCGTCGCCGATCGGCGTGGTCGGGTTGGCGACCAGCTTGCCGCTGTTGTAGATGTCGGTGAAGGTCTTGAACTGCGGCGGCATCTTCAGATTCGGCGAGCTCAGCGAATCCTTGGTGCTGGGCACGTTGTTCAGGCCATTCGCCATCTCGACAAGGGTGTCGGTGTCGAGCGAGGCCTGCTTGATCAGCTCCCACGCCGCGCCGGGGTTCTTCGCGCCCTTCGGGATCGCGATGATCGTGCCGGTGCCGAACCCGCCGCCGTACTGGCCGGCCAGGCTGTCGAGCACCGGAGCGGGCGCGGTGCCGTAGTCGAGCGAAGGCATCTGGTCCTTGAGGAACGCGGTGCGGAACTCGCCGTCGTAGATCATCGACAGCTTGCCGGACTGGAAGCCGTTGTCCTTCGAGTATTCGTCACCGAGCCCGGCCTTGAACTTCTCGACCTTCTCGTGCCCGCCGTAGAAGTCGATGAGCTTCTTCTGGAATTCGAACATCTCCTTCCAGCCGGGGCTGGAAGCGAGCGACGATTTGCCGTCCGGGCCGATGAACTTGGCCCCGAAGTTCGGTGCCCAGTACTGCGCCTGGTTGGCGTAGAACGGCATCGACGGCAGGAAGCCCGCGGTCTTGATCGAACCGTCCGGGTTGAACTCGGTGAGCTTCTTGACGTCCTCGAACAGCTCCGTGGTGTTCTTCGGCGGGCCCGCGATGCCCTTGGCCGCGAACTGCGTCTTGTTGTAGAAGAACCCGTACACGTCGGCGAGCATCGGCATCGCGCACCGCTTGCCCTGGTAGGACGTGTAATCACGGACCGCCTGCGGGATCTGCTCGAGATCGATCTTGTCGCGGTCGATGTAGGGCTTCAGGTCCTGGAAGCTGCCCGTCGAGCACCACGCGCCGAGGTTGTCGGTGTAGAACGAGATCGCCACGTCCGGCGGGTTCCCGCCGCGGATCGACTGGGTGAGCTTGTCGTCGTCCTGGTTCCCCTCGTGCTTGATGGTGATGTTGGGGAACTTCGCCTTGAGCTTGTCCAGCGCCTTCGTGACCACGCCGTACTCGCGGTCGGTGAACTTGCTGTAGACGGTGATGGTGAGCTTGTCGTCCTTGTTCGGCGGAGCCGCGGCGTCGCCGCCGCCTGCGGGCGCGGCGGCACCGCACGCGGCGGTGGCCAGCAGCGTGCTCGCCGCGACGGCGCTGAGCAGCAGAGACCCGCGCTTGCGCGCGATTCTCCGGATGCGGGTGGGAGCGGACATGAACCCTCCTGTCCTTCGGGTGGGTCTACTCGGTCGGGGACGGGGCTTGCTCTCCCGCGGACCGACGCGGCCCGAGGAGCGTGGGGGTGACGACGCCGAAGACGTCCTCACGGGCGGTGGCGAGCGCGGACTGCAGCGCACCGGCGCGCACCGCGTTGCCCTGCACCGAAGCGACGCCGACGGGCGTGCGCGGCAGGACCAGTTCGTGCAGCTTCTCAGCGACGATCCCGGCGAACTCGTCGCCGCCGGCGCGGCTGGTCTCGCCGCACAACAGGATGAGCTGCGGGTCGGCGACCGCGACGAGGCTCGCGACTCCGCTGGCGACGCGGCGCGCGAGATCGTCCAGAAACCCTTGGTGTGCCGTGTGCCGCGCCTGGGCCACGGCGTCCCAGCCGCTGTCCGCGGAGATGCCGTGCGCCTTGGCGAGCCGGGTGATCGCGGACGAGTCGACCAGGTTTCCGAACCGCGCACCGGCGGACGGCCAGCTGTCGCCAGTGTCCACAGTGGCCGGATCGGGAACGCGCATCCAGTCGATCTCGCCGCCGCCACCGGTCGCGCCGCGCAGCAGCCGCCGTCCGATCACGACCGCGCCGCCGACGCCTTCGGACAGCCAGACCAGCACGAAGTCGTCGACGTCCTGCGCGTTGCCGACGGTCATTTCCTCAACCGCGACAAGGTTTACGTCGTTCTCGATCTTGACCGTGACGCCGAGTTCGTCGCTCAGCCGCGCCGGCACGTCGAACCCGAGCCAGCCCGGGATGTGCGGGGCCGAGGACAGCAACCCGGTGCGCGGGTCGAACGCGCCCTGCGCGCCGATGACCACATTGGCCAGATCGTCGAGCTGCATGCCCGCGGCCTTGGTGACCCGGCGCAGCGCCTGCCCGAACGACCCGACGACGTCCGCGCCCTCGGCCACCGGAAGCTGCACGCGGTACTCGGCGAGCACGGCCCCGGCGACGTCGGCGACCACGAAGTCCGCGACCCGCGGGGTGAGATCGACGGCCGCGACGTGCGCGAGCCCGCCGTTGACCGCCCACAACTGCGCGCGCGGCCCGCGTCCGCCACCGGCCCGCTCCCCCGCCTTGCCGACGAGATTGTCCTGCTCAAGCCGGGTGAGCAACTGCGCGGTGGCCGGTTTGGACAACCCGATGGCGGCCTCGAGCTCGGCCCGCGTGAGCGGCCCGTTCCGCAGCAACGCCTCGATCGCCGCGCGGTCGTTCATCTCGCGCAACGTTCGCGGACTGCCGGCTCGCACCTGGCTGCTCCTTTATTAGGAAACTTTACAGACGGTTTTCCCGGACTGTAGTGAGCGCGGCCACACGCCGTCAATGGGCTAGGGAAACGGCGGGGTAACGGCTTGATACCGCGGGATGTCAGCGACCGGCACAGGGTGATCGGGCGAGCGCGGACCGTGCGCGGTCCAGACCAACGGCATCATGTGGTCCATGACACCGAGGACCAAACAGGCGATGGCCGTTGCCGGGGGCGTGCTCGCCCTCGTCGTCTTCGCGCTGCTGCTGTGGCGCGGACCGTGGTGGCTCGACGGCAGCCATCTGCGCGAGCGCGATCTGCAACCGGCCGACGGCGCGGTGGTCACCGGGTTCCGCACGACGCTGGTCGCGATCGGGGCCGGGGTCGTCGGCGGGCTCGGCCTGCTCTACACGCACAAGAACCACCGGCACACGCAGAAGCTGTTCGATCTGCACCGGCAGGAACAGCTGACCGGCCGGTACGTCGAGGCGATCAAACTGCTCGGCGACGCCAACACTGACCAGCGGATCGGCGGGATCTACAGCCTTGAACGCATCCTGCGCGACAGCGAGGCCGACCACGACACCGTGCTCGAGGTGCTCGCCGCGTTCCTGCGGCACCGGTCGCCGGGGACTGACTCAGCCGCGCCGAGGCCGCCAGAGGATCTGCAGGCCGCGGTGACGGTGCTGTGCCGCCGCCCGATCCGGGACGGCGAACCGCGACTGGACCTGCGCCGGGTCGAACTGCGCCGGGGGAAGTTCCAAAACGGACAGTTGCGGCGAGTGGACTTCGAGGCGGCGCTGCTGGGCGGAGCCGATTTCATCCGGGCGGACCTGCGGTCGGCGGATTTCGAGAACACCGACCTGGAAGAGGCCAACCTGACCGGCGCGAAGATGGACAACGCGAAATTGCTCGGCGCGAATCTGCGCGGGGCATGGGGATTGACCGCGGATCAGCTCGTGTCGGCGAGGATTTACCGCGATACCAAGCTTTCCGACGAGCTCGCCGGGAACGAACGGGTGCGGGCGCGCATCGCCGAATGCGAAGCGGCCCGCACCTGATCGTCACTCCTCAGCTTCCGCCCATGCCTTCAACATCACCCGGGCGATCGACGAATTCCCCGGCAGCAACAGATTCGACGCGCCACCGGCGATCGGCGTCGGCACCCCGGTCCCGGCGTTTCGGAACGCGGCCCGAACGTCCTCCCGGGACACCCACAGCGCTTCCTCGATCTCGCCGTCAGCCGGAACCAGCGGCGCTTCGCGGTCCGCGCGTGCGGTGAAGCCCAGCATGATCGAGCGCGGGAACGGCCACGGCTGGCTGCCGAGATACCGCACGTCGCCCACCTCGATCCCGGCCTCCTCGCGGATTTCGCGGACGACGCAGCCCTCCAGGGACTCCCCCGCTTCCACGAATCCGGCGAGCACCGAGTACCGGTCCGGCGGCCACATCGGCTGCCGCGCGAGCAGCACGTGCGAGCCGTTGACTCCGTCGAGGTCGTGCACCAGGCAGATCACCGCCGGGTCGGTGCGCGGGTATTCCTCGTGTCCCTTGGCTTCGCAGCGGCTGGCCCAGCCGAACTGGGTCAGCTGCGTCGGCGAGCCGTCGCGGGTGCAGAAGCGCGACTGCCGCCGCCAGTGCCGCAATGCCTGCGCGGTGGTGAACAGCCCGGCCGACGTGTCGTCCAGCTGCTCGCCGTATCCGCGCAGCTCGACCCACAGCTCACCGTTGGCGCGCGGCACCTCTTCGATCACGCCCCAGCTGCCCGCCAGCCGCACGCTGTCGACGTCGCCCTCGATGCTGCCGGGCAGCGACCAGTAGTCGATGTCTTCCCACTCGCCGAGGAACACCGCGTCGGCGGGCGGTTCGGTGCCGAAATTCATCGCCTTGCGGGTGGCCAGCGCGGAGCCGCCCTCGACGACCGGCGTGCGGCCGGTGTCGTCGAGCAGCACCACGCGGGCTTCCGACCATTTCGCGGCGAGCCGCTCCGGGTTGGTGCGCAAGGTTTCCTGACGGTCCACTGTGGAACGCGACAGCGTCGGCAGTGCCCCCAGTTCGAACGGAACGCTCATCAGTCCTTCTCGCTTGCCGAAACTCCGAGCGCGGCCAGCTTCGGCGCGAGCAGGTCCGCGTCGCCGACCACGACGCCGGTGAACCCGCCCGGCGCGAAGAACTCCGCCGCCGCTTCGGCGACCTGTTCCTCGGTGACCGCCGCGAGCCGCTCCGGGTGGCTCTGCAGCCACTCGATGCCGAGGCCGTTCGACGCCAGCGCCATCAGCTGCCCGGCGAGCCCGCCCTGCGACGACGTGCCGGTGACGAGCGAGCCCATCGCGTACTGCCGCACCGATTCGACCTCTTCGGAGGTCGGCGGCACGGTGCCGAGCCGGAACAGCTCGTACCGGGTTTCCAGGTACGCCGCCGCGGTGACCTCGTTGGCCGTGTCCGCGTCCACATTGACCACCGCGCTGTCACCGGTGAACTCGAAGCCCGAGTGCGCACCGTAGGTGTATCCCTTGTCCTCGCGGATGTTCTCGACCAGCCGCGAGGAGAAGTACCCGCCGAACGCCAGGTTCGCCAGCTGCAGCGCCGGGTACCGCGGGTCGGTGCGCGGCACCGTCTGCGCGGACAGCCGGATCTGCGACTGCACGGCGCCGGCGCGCGGGACCAGCAGGACGTTGCCGCCGGTCAGCGCGGGCAGCGGCGGCAGCACCACGGCCGAGCGGTCCGACTTCCAGCCGCCGAGCGCACGCTCCAGTTCGGCCGGAACCTCTTGCGGGTCAAGGTCTCCGACCAGAACGAGCACGGCACCGCGCGGCAGCACCGAGGCGTTGTGCAGCGCGCGCACCTGCTCGGCGGTCACCTCGGCGACGTCCTCGGCCTGCGGGACCTCGCGGGTCGCCGGGTGGTCGCCATAGCGGTGCTTCTGCAGTGCTTCGCGCGCGATGGTGCGCGGCTGCGTGCGCGACACCGCGATGCGCTCGATCAGCCGCTCCCGCTCGCGCGCGACCTCCGTTTCGCCGTACGTGGCACCGGTGAGCACGTCGCCGAGCACGTCCAGCAGCGTCGGCAGGCCGTCGGACAGCGCGGTGCCGCCGAAGTACAGCCGCTCCGGGTCCACGCCCGCGCTCAGGTCGCCGCCGATCAGCGCGACCTCGGCGTCGATTTCCACCCGGTCGCGCCGCGCGGTGCCGGTGAGCACGGTCTCCGCGAGCACCTCCGCGGTGGCCGCGTGCATCCGGTCCTCGCCCGCGAACGGGATCCACAGCCGCAGTTCGACCATCGGGACGCTCGCCTTGCGCACCGCGAGCACGCGCAGCCCGTTGGAGAGCGTCGTGTCCACATGGGACAGATCGGCGGCGGCGCGCTGGCGGCCCAGTTCGGGCAGCGGGCGCGGTCCGGTGGCGGTGCGGCCGATCTCCTCGGCGCTGCGGTGTGCGGCTTTGACCTGTTCAGCCGAGGTCACTGTTCCGTCCCTTCGGTGCTTGCGGGCTTCACGACGAGCACGGCGCGCGCGTCCGGGCGCAGCGCCTTCGCCGCCGCCGACACAGCTTCGCCGGAGACCGCGGACAGGCGGTCGGCGAGCTGGTAGACCAGCGACGCGTCGCCGTAAAGCAGTTCGAACGCGCCGAGCGCCAGCGTGCGCGACACGAGCCGGTCGTGCTCCGCGTGCAGGCTCGCCGCCCAGCGCGCGGTGACCTTCTTCAGTTCGTGGGCGTCCGGCGGCGTGGACGCGAGCTTCTCCAGCTCCTCGTCCAGCGCGGCGAGCACGCGCTCGCGCGGCACCTCCGGCGGGTGGATCGCGGTGATGGTGAACGTGTCCGGATCGCGCGCCTCGAACGGGCCGAACAGCCCGGCGCCCGCACCGATGTCGACCACCAGCGGCTCGACGTGCACCAGCCGCTGCTGCAGCCGCGAACCGTCACCGTCGGTGAGTACGCCGGCCAGCACCAGGTACGCGAGGTAGCCGTCGAGGTCGTTGATCGGGTCCGGCATCCGGTAGCCCACGGCCAGCGCGGGCAGCGGCGCGTGCGCGTCGGTGTGCTCGCCCAGCAGCTGCGTCGTCGGCAGCGGCTCGGCGAACGACGGGCGGACCGGGGCGGGCCGGTGCGGGACGTCGCCGAAGTGCTTCTCGACGAGCGCCTTCGCGTCCTCCACCTCGAAGTCGCCCGCGACGGTCAGCACCGCGTTGGCCGGCGAGTAGAAGGTGTCGAAGAAGGCGGCGCAGTCGTCCAGCGTCGCGCCCTCGAGGTCTTCGAAGGCGCCGTAGCCGTCGTGCGCGTTGGCGAAGGTGGAGTACAGCACCGGCGGAAGCAGGATCCACGGGAATCCGCCGTACGGCCGGTTGCGCACGTTCAGCCGGATTTCCTCCTTGACGACCTCGATCTGGTTCGCCAGGTTCTCCGCGGTCAGCTTCGGCGCGCGCATCCGGTCGGCCTCGAGGAACAGCGCGCGTTCCAGCGCGGCCGCGGGCAGCACCTCGTAGTAGTCGGTGTAGTCCGGGTGCGTGGAACCGTTGAAGGTGCCGCCGCTGGACTGCACGTGCCGGAAGTGCGCCAGTTTCTCCAGGCTTTCGCTGCCCTGGAACATCAGGTGCTCGAAGAGGTGCGCGAAACCGGTCAGCCCCTCCGGCTCGGAGCGGAAGCCCACGTCGTAGTGCACGCTGACCCCGACCACCGGCGCGGTCGGGTCAGGAGCGAGCACCACGCGCAGACCGTTGTCGATCGTGAAACGGAAGAGCTCGGGATCGGCCATGCCTCCACCCTACGCAGGCGCGGGCGTCTTGGGCTCGTCCGGTCGGAGGTGCCTCGCGCCCTCGAACGCGACGGTCAGTGCGGCCACGAATCCCCTGGTCCGCACCAACGGCACAGCGTCCTCACCCGAGGCGCCGTACCAGTACGCCGACAGCGAACAAGCGTTAACTAGCCAAGCGTCCGCTTCGCCCAGCGCGTACGCGTACGGGAGCGCGCGAGAGACGAGCAGTTCGTCGTCTGGCGCTTCCATCGCGCGCAGCTGCGCGTTGAGGCCGAGAAGGCGGTCTCGGAGGTCTAGGCCAGCCTTCGTGCGCTCCGGGAGAAGGCGCGCGGCGGCCGTCACGGCGACGCCGGTGGCGAGAAGCACCAACCCGAGTTGTGCGTAACCGACGGTGAAGGCCAGCAGGACGGTGAGGAAGACGCCGTACCCACATAGCCGCGGGCCGATCTTCGACAGCCGCTTCGGGGAGCGCCAACCGCGACGGACCGTGTCCGCTACTAGCTCGCGTACGCCTGCTTCGCGGACTTCGGCGAGTGTCGCGGCTTCGCCCGGCGCAGCGGCTGCGTAGACCGCGCGATCGAAGGCGGTCAGGTGTTCGTCGGGCGGGTTGCGGCGTACGAGGACCCAGCTGTGCGGACCGTCTTCGGTGACCCATAGGTAGTTACGGACGCATAGGTCGAGCACTGTCGCGGCTAGGTCGACGGAACTGACGCGTCCGGTGAGTAGCAGTCCTACGTGTCCAGGGAGTACGCCGTCCGGCGAAGAGAAGCGGCCGTTGTCGAGAAGCTGCACGGGAGTGGCTCGGCCGGGCTGTCGGTCGCGTCGGCGGCGTACGAAGACTGTGACGGCACCAGCGATCGACAGCGCGGCGAAGGCCAGCCATGCCCACCACACCGGCGCGGTCGCGGCGAAGGGGCCGCTGGGGATGAGGTGCTCTGTCGCGGCGACTGTGCCGCCAGGGAGTTCGGCGGTCAGCTGTACGCGCGAGCCGGGCTGGAGGTTCGGTACCGAGACGCGGGTCAGGCCGGAGTGGTCGATTTGCGCGGCGCCGCAGCGGGACGTCGAGTCGGGCGGACCGGCGAGGCAGTTGAGCGCATCGGGGATGGCGGGTGCGGCGAAGGTCGCGCGGACCAGTTCGAGGCGGGTGTCCCAGCCACCGGCCACATCCCAGGTCACGTGCTCGACGCCAAGACTCGTGCCGACCGCACCGTCCACTGTGTACCGGAGCACGGACGTTCCGCCGCGCAGGTAGAAGGTCACCTGGTCGTTGCCGGATTCGGCGTTGCCCGCGCCTTCAATGCTGATGTCGCGGATGCCGAGCACGCGGGCGTTGGCGCGCAACGGGATCGTGCGGGTCATGGAGGTGTCGCGCGGTACTGAGACTGCTTCGGTGACGGACAGGCTGCCGTCGTGCTGGACCTTCAGCGCTACTTCGACGCTTTGCGGCAGGCCGGGCAGCGACGGCTGGTCCGGCGCCGCGGAGAGGAACGGGATCAGCAGCAGGGCGGCGAGTTTCATTGCGCGGCCACCGCCGAGCGCCGTTCGGCCATGGCCTGGATCGCGCCGATCTCTGCCGCCAACGGAGATTCGGCCCGCCCCGTCGGGCTCCTCAACGCACGGCCACGGCGGGTGTGAACCAGCGGAGCGGCTAGGAAGGTGGCGATTCCAGCGACCAGGAGCGCGACGCCGATCAGCGCCTCGCCGACGGTGAGGGCGAGGACGACGGTCGTCACGACGCCCGCAGCGGCCAGGATGAGCCCGGCTCGGCGGACGTGCGGTTGCCTCGTGGACAGCCAGCCATGGCGATGCGCTTCGGCGTCGAGAAGGGTGCGCAGTTCCGCCTGATCCGGCCGTGCGGCAGCGAGCGGCCCCGGCGGGAAGGCTGTCTTGACCGCTTGTTCGAACGGCGTGAGCGGATCGGCTTCGCCATGGCTGACCTGACCGTCGGCGATGTGCAGATGCCCTCGGGCGACGAGATCGAGGACCGTGCCGGTGAGGTCGAGTTCACCACGCAGCCTGGTGCGGCGACGCAGCACACCGGCACCGACGAGCAGGTAGAGCACTAACGCAAGACCGCTGAGGGCAGAAGGAAATCCCGGTGCGAAGGCGGCCAACGGTCCAGTCGGGACAAACCGGGCGTTCTCCGGCAGCGGCCCGGTTTGGACGGCCAGATCGATCCGATCCCCTTGGCGCAGAACGTTCTGTTCGGCATGCGCTCCCCCGCTCCGGAGTTCGGAGAAAGTGCACTGCCGAGACGATCCCGGCTGACCGGCGTAGCAATCCGCGGCGGACACTCCCGGCGCGCTGAAGGCGGCAGTGACCCGATCGACCGTACGATCCCAGCCGCCAGTGAGCTGAAACCGAACCTGCCCGGCGGCGACCGCGCCGTCCACTGTGTACGAAATGGTGGCCGGACCGGTGACCATGATCGTCGTTCCGTTCGCACTGACAGCCCCGGAAAGATGCAGGTCAGTGACCGAGTAAAGCCGGTCCTCGTCGTCAGTGACGGGTACGCGCTCGGCGATGCGATGGACGGCGGGGGCGTCGGTGACGATGCGCTCGATGACCGTGAGCTGACCGTCCTGGGCAGTGGTGACGGTGACGTCGTCGGCGAGCATGTCCTCAGCTCGGCGGGGTGAAGGGGTTGTCGGACCTCGGCGGCGCCGGGGGTTGAACCGGCGGCGGCGCGTAGGCGGGCGGGCCGTACTGCATCGGCGCGAGCCGGGCGTGATCGCGGTTGCGGCGTTCGGCGAGCACGGCGGTGAGGAAGACCCACGGCGGCATCCCGTGCGGCAGCGGTACGCCGATCGCCGCCGAAACCTGCTGTGCCAGGCCGAAGCCGAGCGACGCGGCCGCTTCCGGGCGCAGTTCGTGGTAGCGGCCGAGGTACTGGCGGGAGGCCATGGCGAGGTCGTCGGTGAGTCCGCTGAGGTCGAAGTGCGCGGCCCACGCCTCGAGGCCGGGCGGCACCATGAGAATCGCCTGCGCGGACTGCGGCACGCGTTCGCGGATCACGAGGGTCCCGGCGAGGTAGTCGCCGACGCGGCGGCCGTTCGACGACGTCAGCGACACGATGACGGCCACCGCGCCGAGGAAGCCGAGCGCCCAGAAGTCGACGAAGAAGCCCGCGAGCGCGCGGGTCAGCGCGTGCCGGAAGCTGATCGGACCGCCGTCGAGGCGAACCACGCGCAGGCCGAGCGCGAGTTTGCCGAGCGAACGGCCGCGGCTGAGCGTTTCGAACAGCACCGGGTAGCCGATCACGACCAGCATGAACGTGGTCAGCATCAGCGCGACGGTGAGCGCCGAGTCGAACGACCCCGCGGTCAGCATCAGCATGACGAACACCAGCAGCAGCAACGCGGCCTGGACGAGGACGTCGAGCAGCATCGCGACCGCGCGGCTGGCGAGCTTCGCCACCCGCAGGTCGAGGACGACGGCCTCACCGGTGACGAGATCGGACTCTTCCTGCACGAGGCCAGCGTAGAGCGCCGACGCGGGCGCCGGTGCCACTATCCTGGCGGACGAGGGAGGTGGCCGGTGGACGTCGATGTGTTCGTCGCGGCGCACAGTGCCGAATGGAGCAGGCTCGGCGAGCTCGCCGGACGGCGCAGGCTGACCGGCCAGGAGGCAGACGAGCTGGTCACGCTGTATCAACGCGCAGCGACGCATCTGTCGATGATCCGCTCGACCGCGCCCGACCCGGCCCTGCTGGCGAGGCTGTCGGCGCTGGTCGCCCGCGGCCGTTCGGCGGTGGCCGGCTCGCACAGCCCGGCGTGGCGCGAGGTCGGGCTGTTCTTCACCCGGCGGTTCCCGGCCGCGGTGTACCTGAGCCGCCGCTGGTGGATCCCGGCGGCGCTGCTGTCGGTCGCGGTGATGGCGGTGCTGGGCGTGTGGATCGCGGGCGACCCGGACGTGCGCGCGTCGCTGGTGTCGCCGGACGAGGTGCACGCGATGACCGCACCGGGCGGCCAATACGAGACGTACTACTCGACCGGCCCCGCGGCGTCCTTCGCGGCGAAGGTGTGGACGAACAACGCCTGGGTGGCCGCGACCTGCCTGTTCCTGGGCGTCGCGCTGGGCCTGCCGGTGATCGCCGCGCTGTGGATGAACTCGCTGAACGCCGGGATCGCGATCGGCCTGATGTCCTCCGCCGGCCGCGGCGACGTCCTGCTGGGACTGCTGCTGCCGCACGGCCTGCTGGAACTGACGGCGGTGTTCATCGCGGCCGGGACCGGTCTGAAGCTCGGCTGGACCGTGGTGGACCCGGGCCGTCGATCGCGAAGCGCGGCGCTGGCCGAGCAAGGCCGGTCAGTGGTGGTGATAGCGCTGGGGCTGGCGTGCGTGCTGCTGGTGTCGGGCGTGATCGAGGCGTTCGTGACACCGTCCGGCTGGCCGACGTGGCTGCGAATCGGCATCGGGGCGGTGGTGGAGCTGCTGTTCCTGACGTACGTGTTCACGCTGGGGCGGCGGGCCGCGCTGGACGGAGAGACTGGGGATGTCGACCGGCGGGCGGCTGGGGACGCTCTGCCGGAGGCTGGCTAGCGTCCGGTCGCACGGGGGTCGTCGGGCGGGATCAGCTCGGCGGCTCGGACGTCGTTGAGGTTCTCGACGGAATCCAGGAGGTCGTTGGGGACCGGGTGTTGCGCGACGAAGGTCATCGCCTGTTCTTTCGACCCTGTCATGATTTCCGTGTAAGCCACGGATGGTTTCTTCTTTTATTCTAGTG